>DATBIW010000068.1:0-1628 GCA_036556745.1 Candidatus Limnocylindria bacterium
CCCCGCAGGACAGCGCGATCTCGTCGGGGAGCTGGTCCCCCGCCGTCGGCGACGGATCGGCACCCTCAGGCCCATAGACCTCGCGACTCAAGGCGCCGATGAAGGTCGACCCCATGAGGACTGGCTCGCCCGAGCCGACGACCGGCTGGTCGGTGGGCGCGCCCTCGGCGGCGTAGGCCCGGTCGCCCCACACCACGGTGGGCGGACAGCCGATGCGGCCGATGGCCAGGTTGAGCGCCCACAGCCCGAGCCCGACGAAGACGGCCGCCGCCAGCAGGCCACAGCCGAGCAGACGCCAGCTCATCGGTCCACCGTCACCGATGGATCTCGAACCGGCTCATGTCATGGGTGGCCGGTCCCCGGGTCGCCTCGACGGACTCGACCTGGGCGGCGTGCGGGCCCGCGTGGAGCTGGACCTCGAAGGCGTCCAGCGTCGCCGGGTCGCCCTCGGCCACCAGCTCGACGGCACGCTCGTCGTCGGCGTTCCGGACCCAGCCCACGAGGCCCAGCCGGTTCGCCGCCTCGACCGCCCACCATCGGTAGCCCACGCCCTGGACCCGCCCGCGGACCCGGGCGGTGAGCCGCTGGCCCGCGCTCATCGCCTGTCGAGGGTCGGCCAGGCCAGCATCGCCGCCTCGAGGGCGAGGCGCGGGCTGACGTTCTCCTCAAGGCCGTCGCGGATCCGTTCCAGGGCCGCCGTCGCCGCCACCCAGCCACGGGCGCGCTCGCGCGCCGCGGTGGCAACCAGTTCGGGAACAAGCTCGGTCGAGACCGCCAGGTCGGGCGTTCCGGCGGCTGCGACCGCCAGGTCACGTCCAAGGTCGATCCAGGCGTCCAGGATCGACGCGGCGGCGGCGCGCTGAACGACGGTCGGGGTCCGCGCCCCCGGCTCCGCAGCCGGGTCCGTCGCCGCTTCGACGGGGAGCTGCCGCGCCGCGTCGTCGAGCAGCTCGCGGACCGCGGCCATCCGCTCGGACCTGCCCCGCTCCAACAGGGCAAGGAGCTCGTGCTGGGTGGTCCGACGCCACTCCAGGCGTCCCCGGCCGGCGTCCCCCGCCAGGGCGACCGCGCTCCCCATCCGGCCGTCGGCCAGGCGGGCGACCGTCACCGCCATCGCTTCGGGGAGGCCCTGCTCCTCGACCAGCCACTCGGTCAGGGCGGCCTGCGGGACCCTCCCGACCCGCAGCTCGCGCGAGCGCGACCGGATCGTGGGGAGCAGCCGACGCGGGTCGTCGGCGACGAGGATGAACAGCTGTCGATCCGCCGGCTCCTCGAGTGCCTTGAGGAGCGCGTTCTGGACCTGCTCGTTGGCCACGTCCGCGCGCTCGATGACGATCAGCCGCCAGCGTCCGCTGATCGGGGCCCCGGCCACGTCACCCAGCCAACGCCGGGCCGCGCCGACGATGCTCTCGCCGCTGCCGCGGTCCTCGCGCCACGTCTCCGGAGACGCGACCACGAGATCGGGATGGGTGCCCGCCCGCGCGGTCATGCAGCCGCGGCAGGCATTGCACGGGCGGTCGGCGGGATCGGCCTGCTCGCAGGAGGCCGTCGCCAGCAGGTCCGCGACGAACGCGCCCTTGCCGGCACCGGCCGGACCGTGAACGAGAATCGTGCCCGGGTTGGCCTCG
>DATBIW010000069.1:0-2893 GCA_036556745.1 Candidatus Limnocylindria bacterium
ATCCGGCGGCCATCCTAGCCCAGGGTCAGCCGGCGCAGGAGATCACTCCCCTGCCGGACGAGCGGCGCGGCGTCGGCGGGCTCGTCGCCGGCATCCAGCCACACGATGCGCCGATCCCGGCCGAACCAGCTCAGCTGGCGGCGGGCGTAGCGCCGCACACGCCGCGCGGTCGTGGCGATCGCCTCCTCGAGGCTCCACTCCCCCGCCAGGTGGCGAGCGGCCTCGGCGTAGCCGTGGCCGGTCAGGGCCGGCAACGCCGGGTCGAGCCCGCGCTCGAGCAGCGCCCGGGTCTCCTCGAGCAGGCCGTTCGCGAACATGTCGGTCGCCCGTTCCCCGATCCGCTGGTCGAGGACCGCCACCGGCCGGCGCAATCCGAGGAGGGCCAGGCGGCCAGGCCACGCCTCCGCCCTTACAGTGTAAGCCGCTCCCCCGCCGGCGATCTCGGCCCGTTCGAGGGCGCGCAGCACGCGCCGCGGGTTGTGGAGGTCGATCCGCGCCGCGCCCCCAGGGTCAAGCCGGCCGAGCCGTTCGGCGAGCACGGCCAGCCCCTCGGTCTCGAGCTCATCGGCCAGCCGTTGCCGGACCTCGGGGCTCCACGGCTGGGCGGCGAAGTCGAAGCCGTCGACCAGGGCGCTGACGTACAGCCCGGTCCCGCCCACGACGGTCGGCTGGGCGCCGCGACCCACGATCGCCGGCACCAGCTCACGGGCCTGGTCCGCCCAGTCGGCCACCGTGAATCGCTGGTCGGGCTCGACCAGGTCGAGCAGGTGGTGCGGGACCCGGCGCCGCTCGGCAGGGCCGACCTTCGCCGTCCCGACGTCGAGCCCACGGTAGACCTGCCGGGAGTCGGCGACGAGGATCTCGATCGGGAGCCCATCGGCGAGGGCCAGCGAGAGCGCCGTCTTGCCGGTGGCGGTCGGGCCGACCATGGCGGCCAGCGGCGGCGGCCGAGGGGGACGCCGGGACGGCGGCCGGGTGGTCAGATCGGTCAGACCTCGACGAGGCGCTGGATGAGCTGGATCGACTGTGCCCGGCCGGTCGAGCGGTCGGCCTCGATCAGGGCCGCGTTCAGGTTGACCGGGCCCTCGGCCACCTCGAAGCGGGTCGGCAGGTGGCGAAGGAAGCGAGGCAGCACGGTGTCCAGCCGGAAGCCGATCACCGAGTCGCGCGGCCCGGTCATCCCGACGTCGCTGATGTAGGCCGTCCCCTGCGGCAGGACCTTGGCGTCCGCGGTGGGGACGTGGGTATGCGTGCCCGTCACCGCCGTCACCCGGCCGTCCAGGTACCAGCCCATCGCGTTCTTCTCCGAGGTGATCTCGCAGTGGAAGTCGACGAAGCGGAGGGGCGGCAGCGGCTCCCCGACCCCGTCGAGCAGGCCGTCGGCCAGGGTGAACGGCGAGTCGAGCTGGTTCATGTACACCCGCCCCATCAGGTTGATGACCGCGACCGGGGTGCCATCGGCCAGGTGGGCGACCAGCCAGCCCCGACCGGGGGCATCGTCGGGGTAGTTCGCCGGCCGCAGGACGGGCGCATCGGTGTCGAGGTAGTCATACATCTCGCGCTTGTCCCAGATGTGGTTGCCGCTGGTGATGACGTCGACCCCGGTCTCGAGCAGCCCCTCGGCCAGGCTCGGGGTGAGGCCCATTCCGGCGGCCATGTTCTCGCCGTTGGCGATCACGAAGTCGACGGCGAGCTCCTGGCGGAGATCCCCCAGCGCGTGCTCGATGGCCAGCCGGCCGGGCTTGCCGATGATGTCGCCGATGACCAGGCACCGCATCGTCGCGGCGTCGCTCATCGGGCGTAGTCCACGGCGCGCGTCTCGCGGATGACGGTGACCTTGATCTGGCCGGGGTACTGGAGCTGCTCCTCGATCTTCCGGACGACGTCGCGGGCGAGGCGCGAGGAGGCGGTGTCGTCGATCTCCTCGGGCGCGACCAGGATCCGGACCTCGCGGCCGGCCTGGATCGCGTAGCAGCGCTGGACGCCAGGGAAGCTGAGCGCGATCTGCTGGAGGTCGTCGAGGCGCTTGATGTAGTTGTCGAGCGCCTCGCCCCGCGCGCCCGGCCGCGACGCACTGATCGCGTCCGCGATCTGCACGACGGTGGCCTCGGTCGTCTCCTGGTCGACCTCCTGGTGGTGGGCCGCGATCGCGTTGCACACGACCGGCGGGACGCCGAAGCGGGCGGCAATGTCGGCCCCGATCTGGGCGTGAGGCCCCTCGACCTCGTGGTCGACCGCCTTGCCGATGTCGTGGAGCAGGCCACCTTTCTTCGAGTCGGCGACGTTGGCCCCGATCTCGGCAGCCAGCATTCCGGCCAGTCGGGCGGTCTCGATGCAGTGGTCCAGCACGTTCTGCCCGTAGCTGGTCCGGTACTTCAACCTGCCGAGCAGGCGAATCAGCTCGGCATGGAGGCCGGGCACTCCGGCGTCGTAGGCGGCCTGCTCCCCCGCCTGGCGCATGACGACCTCGATCTCCTGGCGTGACTTGGCGACCGTCTCCTCGATCCGACCCGGATGGATCCGTCCGTCGGCGATGAGCTTGGTGAGCGCCATTCGGGCGACTTCGCGGCGGACCGGGTCGAAGCCGGACAGGACCACGGCCTCGGGAGTGTCGTCGATGATCAGGTCGACCCCGGTCGCCTGCTCGAGCGCCCGGATGTTCCGCCCTTCGCGACCGATGATCCGGCCCTTCATCTCGTCGGTCGGCAGGTGGACGACCGTGACCGTCGCCTCGGACGTGTGGTCCGCCGCCATCCGCTGCATGACGGTGGTCAGGATCCGGCGCGCCCGCTCCTCCCCGTCCTCGACCGCGTGGCGCTCGATGTCGCGGACCCGGTGGGCCGCCTCGGCCTGGGCCTCCTCCTCGATCTCCCGGATCAACCGCTCGCGGGCC
>DATBIW010000070.1:0-1851 GCA_036556745.1 Candidatus Limnocylindria bacterium
CGATGACGACCGGCGAGAAGGCCGCGAGCTTCGCGGGATCGATCTGGGTGTAGGTCGCCAAGGCGATCATCACGAAGGGGACACCGGCATCGATCGTCGCGCGGAACGCGTCGAGATACGGGTCGGTGAGGGTGGTCGCGCTGTCCACGACGTTCGCCGTGAAGTCCGTGTTGCCCACGACCCGACCGAGGCCTGGGAAGTGCTTGGCCGTGGTGGCCACCCCGGCCGCCGCCATCCCCGAGATGAAGGCCGCCGCCCCGGTCCCCGCGGTCACCGGGTCGTGCCCGTACTCGCGGAGATGGGCGCCGATCGGCGCATTCGTGGCGTCGCCGCCCGGCGGGACGACATCCGCAACCGGCGCAAAGTCGAGGTTCACCCCGGCCGCCTGGAGCTCCTCGCCCCACCCTTCGGCCTGGTCCGCCAGGACATCGGGGGCCATCGCGCCCTGGTCGACCGCCGATGGGATCGTCGAAAAGCCAGAGCCGTTCAACGCCTGGATGAGTCCGCCCTCCTGGTTGGCGGCCACGAAGAACCCCACGCCCCCCGTCGCCGTACTGGCCTCGGCCTGCACGGCATCGGCGATGGCCCGCAGCCCGTCCACGCCGATCGAGGTGGTCTGGGTGAACCAGACGGAGCCGATGTGCTGGTTCCGGATGGCACTCAGCTCCTCGGCGCCAAGGTGGTTCCCGGTGAGCCCCAGCAGGAACAGCTGACCGATCCGCTGCTCCGGGGTCAGCTCACCCAGGACGCGCTCGGCGCACGACAGCTCCGGGCTGGAGCTCGCGCTCGGGCTGGCGCTCGCGGCTACCGAGGGCGCCGATGAAGGCGTGGTCGACGGGTTGGCCGTCGGTCCGGCACACCCGGCCATGACGACGAGCGCCACGAGCACAGCCCTGATCCGCGGCATGCCCTGATTGTCCCCCGTATCCTCAGCGGGTAGGCCGTCCCTACCCCAGCTCGATCGAGCGCTTGGCGAGCCCGTGCCAGAAGCCGTCGATCCGGGTCTCGGGCGGGGCATCGGCGACCGTCGCCGCCCCGAGCGCGACAAACAGCGGAGCGAAGTGCTCGGTCGTCGGGTGCGCGTACGGCATGCCAGGCGCCCGCTCCCGGAAGGCCATCAACTCGTCGACGTCGCCGCGCGCGAGCGCCTCGGCCGCCCAGTGATCGAACTCCTCGGACCAGGCCGGCGCCCCGGGCTTGCCGGTGAAGAAGTAGTCGTGGATGAACGGCAGGCCGTGGGTCATGAACCCCGAGCCGATGATCAGCGTCCCCTCGTCGCGGAGCGGCGCCAGGCGCTGGCCGAGGTCGAAGAGGTGCTGCGGGTCGAGGTCCGGCATCGACATCTGGAGGACCGGGATGTCCGCGTCGGGGTACATCGCCATGAGCGGGACGAACGCCCCGTGGTCGAGCCCGCGGTCCGGCATCTGCATGACCGGCTCCCCGTCCGGCATGAGGGCGGCCACCTTGCGGGCCAGCTCCGGCGCCCCCGGGGAGTCGTACCGGACCTGGTAGTAGCGCTCCGGGAAGCCGTAGTAGTCGTAGACGAGCGGCACTGGGGTGGTCGCGGCCAGGGTGACCGGGGCCGACTCCCAGTGGGCGCTGACGATGAGGATCTCCTTCGGCCGCGGCAGGGCATCGGTCCAGGCCTTGAACTCGGCCTTCCAGGCCTCGTCCTCGAGCAGGGGCGGGGCGCCGTGGCCCAGGTACAGGGACGGCATGCGATCCACGGACATGGCCCAAGCCTAGCGGAGCGGCCCTAGCGCAGCAGGATGACCTCCGGACCGCCCACGACCGACTCCCAGGCCGAGTCAGCGGTGATCACCGGGATGGCCAGCCGGACACCCAGCGCCA
>DATBIW010000071.1:0-5206 GCA_036556745.1 Candidatus Limnocylindria bacterium
TCCCGAGCTCCGCTACACGCCGGGGGGCAAGGCGGTCACGAACCTGCGGGTCGCGGTCAACGACAACCGCAAGGGTCCCGACGGCGAGTGGATCGAGGAGACCCAGTGGTTCCGGGTCGAGCTCTGGGACCAGGCCGCGGAACGCGCAGCCGAGCGATTCCGGAAGGGGAACAAGGTCTTCGCCGAGGGCCAGCTCCGGGTGCGCGAGTACGAGGGCAACGACGGCCAGAAGCGGAGCTCGGTCGAGATCCGGTTCGCCCGCGTCATCTCCCTCGAGCGTCGTGACCCGGGCGAGTCGTTCAACATCGGCGATGCCGCCAGCGACGCGCCCCCGGCCGCCGTTCCGCGCGGCGCGGCCGTGTCCGCCCCGTCCGACGGCCCGGTCACCGAGACCGTCGACCTCGACGACATTCCGTTCTGATACCGAGGATCTGATCGTTCATGCCCAACCAGGCTCGCCCCCGCCGCCGCGAGTCGGCGGACTACTACCGGGACCGCCGTCGCCGCAAGGTCTGCAACTTCTGCGTCGACAAGGTCGAAACGATTGACTACAAGGAGGTCAACCGCCTGCGGCGGTACCTCTCCGAGCGCGCCAAGATCGAGCCGCGCCGCAAGACCGGGACCTGTGCCCGGCACCAGCGGATGCTGACCGTCGCCCTGAAGCGCGCCCGGCACGTTGCCCTCCTGCCCATCGCCCCCCAGCACGTCCGGCCCTGACGTCATCATCCTGCCCAGGCGGTTGACCGATGGAGCCGGGTTTATACTCTCCGCCGGTGCCGAGCTCTCGTACCGCCCACGCGGCCCGGCCGGTCAGGAGAATGCGTTGTTGAAGCAGGAGACCTCGACTGGCGTGCAACCCATCCCGCGCTCCACCGAGGGCCTGTGGGCCTTCTTCCGAGGCGAGCTGGTCCCGCTCGACCAGGCCAAGATCAGCGTCACGACCCATGCCTTCAACTACGGCACGGCCGTGTTCGAGGGCGTTCGGGCGTACTGGAATCCCGATCAGGAGCAGCTCTACGGGCTCGACCTGCTGGCCCACTATCGGCGGCTCCACCGGTCGGCGCCGATCCTCCAGCTGGAACTCCGACACTCGGCCGAGGAGCTGGTGGACGTCACCTGCGAGATGCTCCGCCGCAGCAACATGCGGGAGGACGCCTACATCCGGCCGATCCTCTACAAGGCCACCGAGGCGGTCGGCGTCCGGCTCCACAACCTCGAGACCGACCTCGTGATCTTCACTCTGCCGTTCGGGAAGTACATCGACACCGAGTCGGGCATCCGGGCCATGGTCAGCAGCTGGCGAAGGAACGACGACAACTCGATCCCGGCTCGAGCGAAGATCACCGGCGGTTACGTGAACGGCGCGTTCGCGAAGTCCGAGGCCCAGCTGAACGGCTTCGACGAGGCGATCATGCTCACCCACGAGGGCCACGTCAGCGAGGGCAGCGCCGAGAACCTGTTCATCGTCCGCGACGGCGTCCTGATCACGCCGGCCGTGAGCGACAACATCCTCGAGGGGATCACCCGACGCCACATTGTCGAGGTGGCCGGCGACCTCGGGATCGGAGTCGTCGAACGGACGATCGGTCGCACCGAGCTGTACCAGGCCGACGAGGTGTTCCTGTGCGGCACCGGCGCCCAGCTGGCCCCGGTGGTCGAGATCGACAACCGCCAGATCGGCGGCGGCATGCCGGGCCCGATCACCCGGCGGCTGCACACGATCTACTTCGACGCGGTCCGCGGTCGGTCCGAGACCTACAAGGGCTGGCTGACCCCCGTCTACTGAGCGCCGCGATGAGCCGGCGAGGGGGCTGACATGACCGTTTCTGCGACCGCCGCGCCGGGCGGGACGGTGACCCTCGCCCGTGATCGACGGACCACCATGGGTCCAGGTCTCCTGGTCCTGCTCGGGCTGGTGGTCATCGGCCTGGGCGTGGCAGCCGGAGTCCTCCTCGGCCCGGGTGTGCCGATGGCCGTGCTCCTGCTCATCGGGGCCGTCCTGGCCGTCGTCGGCGGCTGGGTCATCCTCCGCATCCGGTCGCTGCGGCTGCGGGTCGAGCCCGACTACCTGCACCTGACCGGGATGGGCGTCGATCGGCGCTACCACCTCGCCAAGGGGTCACTGGCCCGGGTGGCGTCGGCGGGCCTCGCCCGGCGGCGCCGTCCGTCCCTGCTGGGCTCGGCCGTCGGCCCGGCCACCCTCGGGGACGAAACCGTCGAGCTCATCCGGCTGGGCGCCACGCCGTCGGTGATCCTGGTTCCGACCGAGCAGGGCCGGGTCGCCCTCGCGGCGGCGGCCGAGGACGAGCTGGTCCAGACCCTGATGGCCGCAGCCCGGACCCGCGCCGAGCGGGCGCCGGTGGCCGCGACCGTCATCTCGGCACCGGCCGCCGTGACTCCGGCCGCCGTGGCCCCGGCCGCCATGGCTCCAGCCGCGCCGCCGCCGCCGCCGCCGCCGCCCGTCCAGCCCGAGTCGCCCGCCCGGCCGTTGACCGGGATCGAGCGGATGGCGCTCGAGGAGAGGATGGCCGAGGAGCGGCGAGCGGCGCTGACCGGGGCCCGGACCGAGCAGGCCGCCGCCAGCCTGGCCACCGCCGCGGCGTTGAGCCCGCCGGCACCGCCGAGCGTCTTCGTCCCGCCGGCTCCGCCGCCGGTGATCGCGCCTGCCCCCGAGCCGCCGCCGACCGCGGAAACGGGATCGCCGGAGGTCGCGGCCCTGTTCGGCGAGGCCGCGCCGGCCGTGGCACCCGCCCCGGCCCTGGCGCCAGCCCCGGCGGTGGCGGCGCCTCCGCCCCTGGCGCCGGCGGCGACGGCCACGCCCGCCACCTCGGCGCCGTCCCGGATCAGCCTGCCGCGCGGGCTCCCGCGCCGCCGGCCGATGGCGACCCGGGTCGAGCGACCGATCTTCACCGTCGACCTGGCCGTCCTCGCCGCGCCGCTGGTGGGGGCCGGCGCGGTCTGGTTCCTGGCCGCGGCCACCGAGGCGATCCCCAGCGACCAAGGACTCGACCCGATCGGCGCGGCGCTGCTCCTGAGCGGCCCGGTCGCCATGCTGGCGGTGTTCCTCGCCCGCAGCCGCTGGCCGCGGCTGGCTGGGCTCACCTCGGTCTCGGCGCTCATCGCGCTGGCCCTCGTCGCCCGGGCGCTCATCGGGTAGCATCGGCCGCAATCGAAGACCGGCGCTGACGGAGACAGCGCCGCCGGCAACGGAGCCGATGCAGCGAGCCCGGACGGTGGAAGCGGGCGGTGACCGGCCGGCGGAGATCACTCTCGAGCCGCAGACATGAAACGAGTGGAGCGCCGCCTCGGCGGCGCTCAAGCGCGGGTGGTACCGCGGGATCGCCATCCCGTCCCGGCAGGCAGTCGGGGCGGGATTCGTGCGTGTTGGAGGGTCAGCCAGAAAGCGTGTTCAAGCCGGTCAGCAGCTCACTGGATGTGCCCGCGCTCGAGCGCGAGGTGGCCGCGCACTGGCGCGAGCGGGACACGATGGCCCGCTACCTGGCCCGGAACGAGGGCGCCGACCGGCGCTACAGCTTCCTGGATGGCCCGATCACGGCCAACAACCCGATGGGCGTCCACCACGCCTGGGGCCGCACCTACAAGGACCTCTATCAGCGCTACCACACGATGCTGGGCGAAGCGCAGCGCTACCAGAATGGGTTCGACTGCCAGGGGCTCTGGATCGAAGTCGAGGTCGAGCGCGAGCTGGGCTTCACGAACAAGCGCGACATCGAGGCCTACGGCATCGACCGATTCGTCCAGCTGTGCAAGGACCGGGTCCAGCGCTTCGCCGAGCGGATCACGGAGCAGTCCAAGCGGCTCGGCTACTGGATGGACTGGGAGCACTCGTACTACACGAACTCCGACGAGAACAACTACACGATCTGGAGCTTCCTCCAGCGCTGCCATGAGCAGGGGCTCCTGTACCGCGGGCATGACGTCATGCCGTGGTGCCCGCGCTGCGGCACCGGGCTGTCGAACATGGAGATCGCCACCGAGGGCTACCGCGAGATCAGCCACCTTTCGCTGACCATCCGGCTCCCGATCACGAACGCCGGCCACGAGGGCGAGTCGCTGCTGGTATGGACGACGACGCCATGGACCCTGTCCAGCAACGTGGCGGCGGCCGTCCACCCCGACCTCCAGTACGAGCTGGTCGAGGGCACCGACGGCGACCGCTGGTGGGTGAGCCGCGGGTCGAAGCACCGCGTCGCCCCGGATGCGGCCGTCGTCCGCGAGGCGAAGGGCGCCGAGCTGCTGGGCCTGACCTACCGCGGCCCGTTCGACGAGCTGCCGATCCAGCAGGGCGTGACCCACACGGTCATCGCCTGGGACGAGGTCACCGACGACGAGGGGACCGGGATCGTCCACATCGCCCCGGGGTGCGGCGAGGAGGACTTCGCCCTTGCCCGCCGTGACGGGCTGGCCGTGCTCGACCCGATCGACGAGTTCGGGGTCTTCAAGGACGGCTACGGCTGGCAGACCGGCCGCTTTGCGGGGGCCACGCCCGACGGGCAGGGGGAGCTGGCGCCGGACGTCGCCGATGACCTGGCAGCCAAGGGCCTGCTCGTCCGGCACGAGACCCACACCCACCACTACCCGGTGTGCTGGCGCTGCTCCACGCAGCTCCTGTTCCGCCTCGTCGACGAGTGGTTCATTGCCATGGACCCGCTCCGCGAGCCGATCAGCGAGGTCACCCGCGCCGTCGAGTGGGTCCCCGACGGGATCGGGCTCGAGGAGCGGGAGCTCGACTGGCTCCGGAACATGTCCGACTGGATGATCAGCAAGAAGCGCTACTACGGCCTCGCGCTGCCGTTCTGGACGTGCACCGAGTGCGACGCGTGGGAGGTCATCGGCTCGAAGGCCGAGCTCGAGGAGCGCGCGGTGGCCGGCTGGGAGACCTTCGCCGGCCACAGCCCGCATCGGCCGTTCATCGACGCGGTCGAGATCGAATGCCGCGCCTGCGGGGGGCGCGCCCGGCGGATCACCGACGTCGGCAACCCGTGGCTCGATGCGGGGATCGTGGCGTACTCGACGCTGAGCTGGGACTCCGACCCCGAGTACTGGGCGCGCTGGTTCCCGGCCGACTTCCTGACCGAGTCGTTCCCCGGCCAGTTCCGGAACTGGTTCTACGCCCTCCTGACGATGTCGACGGTCCTCACCAACCGCCCGCCGACCCGCACGCTGCTGGGCCACGCCCTCGTCC
>DATBIW010000072.1:0-32259 GCA_036556745.1 Candidatus Limnocylindria bacterium
ACGCAGTCGCTCCCCCGGTGGGTCCGCTACGCGGACCGCGACCTGCGCGTCGTCCGGGTGGACGCGGTGCGCGACGAGCGCGCGGCGTACCCGGCGGGCCGTTCCCCCCGGTTGACGGTGGTGGTGGAGGTCGACACCGGCGAATCCCTGGAGCTGGTCTTCGACGCGCGCTCGCGTCGCTGGTTCGTCGACGCCCTCGACCCGGTCCCCTTCGAACCCGCCGCCTGACCCCAGGGGGGTCCCCAATCCGCCGCCCGGTGGGTGCCGCGTTCCCTCTCCCGCGGCCTCACCGGGCATCCACCTGCCTGCCCGTACAATCGGCTGCCGATGAGCAGCCCCTCCCCGAGCCTGGCCGAGCTGACGGTCCGTGACCTGACCGAGCGCCTCGCGTCGCGGGCCCCGACGCCCGGCGGCGGGAGCGCGAGCGCGCTGGGCGGGGCGCTGGCCGCGGCCCTGGTCGAGATGGTCTGTGAGCTGACCGTCGGGCGGCCCGAATACGAGGACGTCGACCCGCTGGCCCGCCAGATGGGCACGGCTGCAGGGGAGCTGCGCGCCGCCCTGCTGGCCGCGGCCGAGGAGGACGCCGCCGCCTACGACGCGGTCGCCGAGGCGCGCCGCCTGCCGCGCGAGACGGACGAGGAGAAGGCGGCCCGACGCACGGCCATCGGCGAGGCGTCGGTCCGCGCCACCGAGGTGCCGCTCCGGGTGATGCGCCTCGCGTCCGAGGTCCTCGACCTCGCGGCCCGGATGGCGCCCATCGGGAACCGCAACGCGATCAGCGATGCGGGCGTCGCCGCCCTGTTCGCGGCCTCCGCCGCCCGGGGAGCGGCCTTCAACGTCGCGATCAACCTCCCCGCCCTCGCCGAGGGCCACGAGCTCCGGGCCGAGGCCACCCGTCGCCTGGCCGAGCTCGAGGCCAGCATCCCCCTCCGCGAGCACGAGGCGCTCGCCGCGGTCGAGCAGCGGATCGCCGGATGAGCGCCCGGATCCTCGAGGGCCGATCGATCGCGGCCCGGATCCGGGAAGACCTGACTCGACGCGTCGCCGCCCTGGCCGCCAGCGGCCGGACGCCGGGGATCGCCATCGTCCGCTTCGCGGACACCGGGCCGGAAGTCGCCTACGCCCAGAGCCTCGCCCGGGCAGCCAGCGCCATCGGCGCGGCTCCGCGCGACGTCCGGCTCGCCGATGACGTCCACCTGACCGACGCCGCGGCGGCCATCGCCGCCCTGAACGCGGACCTCGCGATCGCCGGGATCGTCGTCATCTACCCGGTGCCCGCCCACCTCGACCCCGACGTCGTCGGCGCCCTGGTCGACCCGGCCAAGGACGTGGACGGCGCCAGCCCGGTGAACGCCGACCGGCTGGCCCGGGCCGAGGAGGCCTTCGTCCCGGCCACGGCGGTAGCGGTCGACGAGATCCTCCGCGCGTACGCCATCCCGGTCCAGGACCGGCGGGTGGTGGTCGTCGGCCGCTCCAAGGTCGTCGGCGAACCGACCGCCGCCCTCCTCGCCAACCACGGCGGACTGGTGACCGTGGCCCACAGCGAGACGGCCGACGTGGCCGCCGAGACCATCCAGGCCGAGATCCTGGTCGTGGCGGTCGGGAAACCGGGGCTCATCGGTCCATCGCACGTCAACCCCGACGCGGTCGTCATCGACTGCGGGATCAACGTGACCGATGACGGCGTCGTCGGCGACGTCGACTTCGACCGGGTCGAGCCGCTGGTGGCGGCCATCACGCCGGTTCCCGGCGGGGTCGGCCCGGTCACGACGGTCATGCTCCTCGGTCAGGCGGTCACCGCCGCCGAGCGCCAGGTACAGCAGCTCTCCCCTACCCAGGACTGACCGATGCCGGACCTGGGCCAGGTCCTCCCCCTGCTGGTGGCGGCCCTGGCGGCCAGCACCCTCGCCGCGGTCGCCGGCTTCGGCGGGGCGGCCATCCTCCTGCCGGTCCTCGTCCTCGTGGTCGGACCGCGGGACGCGATCCCGGTCCTGACGATCGCCCAGCTGGTGGGCAACGGGTCGCGAGTCGTCCTGAACCGCGACGCGGTCAGCTGGCCGATCGTCGGCTGGTTCGCGCTGGGCGGGATCCCGGCCGCGCTCATCGGCGGGTTCCTGTTCGCGGCCGCCCCGCTCGAGGCGCTGACCCGGCTGATCGGGGCCTTCCTGCTGGCCTCGGTCGCCTGGCGCCACCTCCGTCCGGCGCCGTCCGGGGTCCTCGGCCCGCGGACCTTCACCGTGATCGGCGCGGTGTTCGCGTTCGCGTCGGCCCTGGTCGGGTCGGTCGGACCGATCATGGCGCCGTTCTTCCTGGCGGCCGGCCTGCTGAAGAGCGCCTACATCGGCACCGAGGCCGCCGCCACGGTGGTCATGCACGTCACCAAGCTGGTGGCCTACGGGATCGCCGCGCTCCTGTCGGTCGCCGTCCTCGCCGTGGGACTGGTCATGGCGCCGGCCATGATCGCCGGCTCGTGGATCGGCAAGCGGATCGTCGACCGCCTCCCGGAGCGCGTCTTCGTGGCCGTCATCGAGGTCGTCCTGGTCGTGACCGGGATCGCGTTCCTCATCTTCGGCTGAGGACCGGCGTCAGTCCGTCGGAACCGGGCGATAGAACGGCTCGTACATCTCTTCGAGCGGAACCGATCCGTCGATGAAGCCGAGGCTCCGCATCGTGTCGTAGCCGACCCGCCAAAGCTCGTCGTCGATGAGACCGTAGTAGCCCGGGGGGTCGGGAAGACCCCGCCACAGGGGGATAGTGGCGTCGAGGACGGCTCGAGCAGTCTCCTCGTCTTCCGCAATCGTCGGCACGGCCTCAATGGCGGCTGCCAGTCCCTCGGAGGGGTACATGTCAATGTCCTGCTGCGCAAAGACGATTGAGCCTGCGTACAGGGCCACGAGGCGTGGGTCGGTGGCGATGAGCTCATCGCTCGCGATCAAGCCCGGCCCGGGCAGGGGCGCGATGTCGTCGATCGTCAGCTGGTCCACGGGCATGCCGGCAGCCTGCAGGCGGAGAGGCTCGTTGCTCCGGAAGCCGGTAATGAAGTCGACTTCTCCGGCGAGGAGGCCCTCGACCTGGTTGAACTGTGGGTACTCGCGGATCGTGACGTCATCCGGCGTGAGGCCGCCGGCTGCGAGAAGTGCCAACAGGGCGTGCCATGACGAGCCAAACCGGCCAGGGGTCCCGATCCGGGCCCCGGCCAAGTCGGCCGGGTCGGTCGGCACAGTTCCGCGAGGCCCGATGAGGGCGACCGGAAAGAGCTGGTAGAGGGCGGAGACGTAGGTGATCGGTATGCCGCTGGTTCGGGCGATCATCACGTCGGTCGCATCGGCGACCCCGAACTCTGCCTGACCATCGGCCACAAGGCGGATCAATTCGCCGCCGCTGGCGTGCTCGATCGTCACGTCAATGCCATCCGGCAGCTCCAATGCAGTCTGTTGGGCGAGGTAGAACGGCGCGAACTGGACATCGGGCCGGAAGCCCAGCAGCAGCCTGACCTCCCGGAGCTCGCCGGTGGGTGCCCCGGAGGGACCCACGCTGGCGGCCTCGCTCGGCGCCGGGGACGCGGACTGGCTGGGCGTACAGGCCGCCACGGCGATGACGGCTGCCAGGGCGAGAAGGCGGGAGCGAGGACGCATCGGTTTCCTTTCGGTGGTCATCGCGGGACCAGCGCGCGCTCGGCGAGGAGCACGACGCCGTAGAAGGTCAAGCCCAGCAGGGCCAGCGTGCCAAGGGCCACGAACATGAGCGGGGTGTCGAACAGGCCCTGGTCGGCGATGTTGATGAGGACGCCCAGGCCGATGCTGGCGCCGGTCCATTCGGCCACGACCGCACCGATGACCGCCAGGGTGACCCCCACCCGCAACCCCCCGAACAGCACCGGGAGGGCCGACGGGAGCTCGAGGAGGCGGGTCACCTGCGAGCCGCGGGCGCCGTTGGCGCGGGCCATCTCGACGAGCAGCGGGTCCGTGCCGCGGATGCCGACCATGGTCGCGATCGCGATCGGGAAGAACACGATCAGGGCGCAGACGACGACCCGCGCGGTCAGTCCGCCGCCGAACCAGATGTCGATCAGCGGGGCGAGGGCGAGGATCGGGATGGCCTGGGCGGCGACCAGGTAGGGAGACAGGACCCGCTCGGCGGTCAGGCTCTTGGCCAGCATGATCCCGACCAGCACAGCGATCGTGGCCCCGACGGCGAAGCCGAGGACGCTCTCCTCGAGGGTGGCGGCCAGGTGCGGCTGGAGGGTCCCGTTCTGGACGGCCTCGACCCCGCGGGTCAGCACGACACCGGGCGCCGGGAGGATGTACTCCGGGTACCCCCCGACGACCACGATCAGCTGCCAGACGGCGAGGAAGCCCAGGACACTGAGGCCGATGAGGCCGATCCGGCGCAGGGCTCCGGTCATGCCGCGGCTCCCTCCGGGTCGGCCCAGGCCCTGAGCTCGGGGGCGTGGACCGAGGCGAGGGCCGACCGGACCCGGGCTTCGACCACGGCGGCCTCGAGGTTCTCGCCGCTGGTCGCGGGTCGGGGTCGCGGCAGTGGGACTGCGATGTCGGCTGCGATCCGGCCCGGTCGGGGGGTCATGACCCAGACCCGGTCGGCGAGACGGACCGCCTCGGTCACCGAGTGGGTGACCACGACCACGGTCCGGCGGCGGGCGAGCCACAGCGCCTCGAGCTGGACGTCGAACGCCTCCCGGGTGAGGGCATCGAGCGCGCTGAACGGCTCGTCAAGCAGCAGAGCTTGGGGGTCGGTGACCAGGGAACGGGCGAGTGCGACCCGCTGGGCCATGCCGCCGGACAGCTCACGCGGGCGGAGCGCGGCCGCCTCCGCCAGCCCGACCTGGGCGAGGGCTCGGCGGGCGGATTCGCGTCGTTCGGCCGCCGGCACGCCGGTCAGCTCCAGCGGGAGCGCCACGTTGTCGAGGGTGGACCGCCAAGCGAGCAGTCGTGGCTGCTGGAAGACGAGGCCGATCCGACCATCGCCGGCCCGCGGCGGTGCGGCTTCGGGCCCCAGGCCGATGCGCCCACGGCTTGGTGGCAGCAGGCCGGCGATCGCCCGCAGGAGGGTGCTCTTGCCACATCCGTTGGGGCCGATCACCGCCAGCAGCTCCCCACCGGCCACCTCCCCGCTCAGCCCGTCCAGGGCGGTGAGCGGGGTGGCCCCGGGGAACGTGATTCCCAGGTCGGTGATCGTGATCGCCGGGGTCGGCGGGTCGGCTGCCATCGGTCTCCCATCTGCGTTCGCCACCCGGGCGTGGGAGCCGCGGCGCCGGCGGCAACCCGGAGCCGGTTCCGGCGCGCAGCGCCGATCGGTCTCGCAGGTCGTCGGAGGAACGCCTCGTGCTCGCCCTCTCCCATCCGGACTGTGACCGTCGGCCCTGTCGACCCGGCTGGACGCCGGGGTCAGGTCGGCCCCGTTCGGTGGTTCCGGCGACCATTCTCCGTGGGACGCCGGCCTCACGGGGTTCGCGGGCTGGTCCGCTTCGCGGACCGACCGCCGGTGGGGGATTTCACCCCGCCCCGAAGGCGATGGATTCGTTCAGTTGCCACGATGCTGCCATTGCCCCCCGCGAGCGTCAACTTTCACGGGTCGATCCCCTACCCTGCTTCCGTGCAACGGGGTGAAACCCAGTACGCGAAAAGCGGTGACGTCAACATCGCCTACCAGGTGTCGGGCGACGGCCCGTTCGACCTGGTCTACGTCCCCGCCTTTGTCACGCACCTGGAGATCGAGGGGGAAGACCCGACCTTCGCGCCCGTGGTCGAAAGGCTCTCCTCGTTCGCGCGACTGATTCGGTTCGACAAGCGCGGCACGGGCATGTCGGATCGGGTTCAGGGCGCGCCCACGCTGGAGCAGCGGATGGACGACGTGCGGGCCGTCATGGACGCGGCCGGCTCACGACGGGCGGCGTTTTACGGGCTGTCCGAGGGGGGAACCATGAGCATTCTCTTCGCGGCGACGTATCCGGACCGAGTCGCCGCGCTCGTCGTCCGAAGTGCCTTCCCGCGACGAATGTGGGCACCGGACTATCCCTGGGGTCAGACCGAGGAGGCATACCAGCAGCAGCTCGAGCACGACCTGGAGATCTTCGGCCCCAGCGAGCGAGCCATGCAGGCCATCCGCGCTCATGGCACGTTCGACGATGAAGAGGCGCGTTCCTACGTCAACACCGTGCGCTACGGGTCGAGCCCGGGCGCGCTCGAAGCGCTCCATCGGATGAACAGGGAGATCGACATCCGCCACGTGCTGCCCGCGGTCCGGGTTCCAACGTTGGTCCTGCACGGGTCGGCAGACGCGATTCTCCCGGCGGAGGTCCCCCGGTACATCGCCTCGAGGATCCCCTCGGCACGGTTCGTCGAGCTGCCGGGGCTCGGGCACCAGGCGCTGGGGACGCAGGCCCTCGCCGTCGCCGCCGAGATCGAGCGGTTCACCAAGGAGGTATGGGACGCGGGGGGCTGGGACGAGGAACCGCCGGACCGCGTGCTGGCGACGGTCCTGTTCACCGACATCGTCGACTCGACATCGAAGGCCGTCGAGCTCGGTGATCGGGCGTGGCGCGAGGTCCTCGAGCGTCATCACGGGCTGATCCGCCGGGAGCTCGTTCGGTTTCGGGGCGTGGAGCTGGATGTCGCTGGTGACGGGTTCTTCGCGCGGTTCGACGGCCCGGCCCGCGCGATCCGGTGCGCGTGCGCGATCAGCGACGCCGTGCGGGAGTTGGGGCTCGAGATCCGGGCGGGCCTGCACACCGGTGAATGCGAGGTCATGGACGGCAAGGTCGGGGGGATCGCCGTGCACATCGGGGCACGGGTCGCCAAAGAGGCCGATCCGGGGGAGGTTCTCGTCTCGAGCACGGTGAGGGATCTGGTTGCCGGCTCGGGTCTTCGCTTCCGCGAACGTGGAACTGTCGAGCTGAAGGGGGTCCCCGAGCAGTGGCGGCTCTACGCGGTCGAGCAGGCGACGGAAGCCGAGCCCTAGCCAGCCGACTGACCAGCCGGGCCGCCCCGGCCGCGGATCCAGCGGAACAGGACGAACAGGACGCCGACCACGACGACGACGTAGATGAGGATCTCGAAGGGCCGGATCGTCTCGTAGAGGGCCTCGTAGTTCTCGCCGAGCACCCAGCCGGCGGTGACCAGGGCCAGGTTCCACGGGATGGAGCCCGCCACCGAGAAGAGCAGGTACTTGCCGAGCGGCATCCGGGCCACGCCGGCGGGGTAGCTGATCAGGGCCCGGAGGAGCGGGACGAACCGGGCGAAGAAGACGGCCCATTCGCCGTAGCGGGCGAACCAGGCATCGGCCCGGTCGAGGTCGTCGGCCTCGATGTGGACGTAGCGCCCGTATCGGTCCAGCAGCGGGCGCCCACCCCAGGCGCCGATCAGGTAGCCGGCCAATGAGCCGGCCGCCGCGCCGATCGTGGCCGCGACCATGACCCCGATGAAGGTCCAGGGCGCATCGGTCAGCCATTCGGTGACCGATGGATCGGCGGCGGACTGGGAGATCTTCCAGCCCGCCATTGGCACGATGACCTCCGACGGGAGGATGGGGATGAACGTCTCGAGGGCCACGCCCACGGCCACCCCGACGTAGCCGAGGGCGTCGTACAGGTCCAGGAACCAGGGGATGACGACCTGGTCGATGAACTCCAGCACGCCTCGGGCTCAGGCCTCGGTGGGGCTCGGCTGGGAAGCCGCGGCCGTGCGCATCCGCTCGTCGACGTTCAGGACGTGGATCGCGACCAGCACCGACACGAGGGCGGCGCCCGCCATCCAGCCGCCGACCACGTCGAGCGGGTAGTGGAGGTTCAGGTAGATCCGGTCCAGGCCGATGGCGAAGATCAGGACGCCGGCCACGCCGTAGGCGACCATTCCCTGGCGCCGGTCCGAGGACAGGCGGGCAATGCAGAACGCGACGAGCCCGTAGAAGGCCATCGCCCGCAGGGCGTGGCCGGCCGGAAAGACGGCGATGTCGTCGAGGCCGAAGCCATTGACGTTGAACATGGCGGCGATCAGCTCCCCGAGGGAGATGGGCGGGACCGCGGAGAAGAACTTCAGGGCCCACTCCATCGTGAAGCACAGCGTCCCGAGGGCGAGGAGGAGCGCGAGGTCCTGGCGTCCCTTGGCCAGCGCCAGCAGGCCGCAGAACGCGAAGCCCAGGGCCACGAACCAGCCCGAGCCGAGGGCGCTGAACGCGGTCAGCGCCTGGTCCACGATCGGGATCGTGTCCTCCACCCACGCCTGGAACGGGATGACCACGTTCTGCATGAGCCATTCCTCGAAGGCCAGGTACTCCGTGGTCCGCTTCAGGGCGACCAGCCAGAACAGGGTGGGGAGCAGGATCAGGGCGACGAGAAAGGCGGCCGCAGGGCTGGGGACGGCACCGCCGAGCCGGTCCCGCGCGTCTGGGCTGATGACCAGACGGCTGGTCGGGTCCGGAAGCCTCCGCACGTTCGTAGTATAGGAACGAGGTGGCAGCCGAAACCCCGCTCCAGCTGACCGGGCACGACCTGGCCGTCGCCGACGTCGTCGCGGTGGCGCGGGGCGGGCGGCCAGTCGCGATCGAGGCCGCGGCCCGCGAGCGGATGGCCGCGTCGCGCGCGGTCATCGAGGACGTTGTCGCGTCGGGCGCCACCGTGTACGGGGTCACGACCGGGTTCGGCGATCTCGCCGACGTGCGGATCTCTCCGGAGCAGACCGCCGCGCTCCAGCGGAACCTGGTCCGGAGCCACGCCGCCGGAGCTGGTCCACCGCTCCCCACCGAGGTGGTGCGGGGCATCCTCCTGCTGCGGGCCAACGCCCTGGCCGTCGGGCTGTCCGGCATCCGCCCCGAGGTGGTCGACCTCCTCGTCAGCATGCTGAACGCCGGGGTCCACCCGGTCATTCCGTCCCGCGGCAGCGTCGGCGCGTCGGGCGACCTGGCCCCCCTCGCCCACCTGGCGCTGGTCGTCATCGGCGAGGGCTGGGCCGAGCTGAATGGAACCGAGCAGTCCGGGGCCGAGACGCTGGCCGCGGCCGGCCTCGAGCCAGTCGAGCTCCAGGCCAAGGAGGGCCTCGCCCTCCTGAATGGGACCCAGCTGATGGCGGCCATCGGCGCCTTGGCGGTGGCGGATGCGACCACCCTGGTGGCGAGCGCGGACACCATCGGCGCCATGAGCCTGGAGGCCATGCTCGGCACCGCCGCTGCCTTCGACGAGGCGCTGGTCCGCGCCAGGCCGCACCCGGGGCAGGTCGCCTCGGCCGCCCGGCTGCGAGCGCTGCTGGCGGACAGTGAGATCGGCGACAGCCACCGGTCGAGCCCGCACAAGGTGCAGGACCCGTACTCGCTGCGCTGCATGCCCCAGGTCCATGGGGCGGTGCTCGAGGCGCTGCGGCCGCTCGAGGACGCGCTCGCGGTCGAGATGAACGCGGCGACCGACAACCCGCTCGTGTTCCCGGATGGCCGGGTGGTGAGCGGCGGCAACTTCCACGGCGAGCCGCTGGCCCTGGCCCTCGACCACGCCCGGCTGGCGCTGACCGCGCTGGCCAGCATCTCGGAGCGTCGGACGGCGCGGATCCTCGACGCGCGCCTGTCCGGCCTGCCCGCCTTCCTGGCCGCTGACCCGGGGGTCGAGAGCGGGCTGATGCTGGCCCAGTACACCGCGGCCGCGGCGGTCAACGAGCTGAAGACCGTCGCTCACCCGGCGAGCGCGGACACGATCCCGACCAGTGCCAACCAGGAGGACCACGTGAGCATGGGCGCAACCTCGGCCCTGCTGCTCCGCGACGCGGTCGCGCACGCCGCCACCGTCCTGGCCGCCGAAGCCCTGTGCGCCGCTCGCGGGCTCGACCTTCGGGCGCCGCTCCGTCCCGGCCGGGGTGTCCAGGCGGCCCACGCCACCGTTCGCGAGGTCGTCCTGCCATTGGACGGGGACCGATCCCCCGCGCCCGACCTGGCAGCCTTGGCGGCGGCCATCCGCGAGGGCCGGCTGGCACCGGCGGGGGACTGACCGATGGACCGGCTCGCCTTCCGGCTGGTGGACGAGGCGACCATCGACCTGATCCCGGCCCCCGCCCGCCCTGGCGCCCGCTGCCAGACCTGCGACTACTGGGAGCGGCTCGAGGGCAGCCGAGAAGGCGAGGACACGTCAGCCCGCCGCGAGGCGAAGCGAACCGCCCTCATGGCCGGCGCCCGACTGGCCGGCTCGTACGGGATGGTCGCCGAGCGGGGGGACGGGACCGTCGTCGGGTATGCCCAGTTCGGGCCCCTGAGCGTCTACCCGCGGGCCCAGCTCATCCGCGACCGCTACCCCGATCTGCCAGAGTCCCCGGCGCCGTGGGTCGTGACCTGTCTGCAGGTCGTGCCCGACACGGCGGAGCGCGACCGGGTCGGCCAGGCGTTGGTCGACGCGGTCTGCGCAGACATCGATCGACGAGGCGTGGTCGCCGTCGAAGCCTACCTCGAGCGGGCGGCTGACCCGTGGATGCCGTCGGGCGGACCGGCATCGGTCTACGAGGACGCGGGCTTCACGCGTGCCGCGGACGACGAGCAGTTCCCGGTCTACCGCCGCGAGATGGCCGGCACTGGGGAGGTGGGCTGGGACGATCTCCTATCGAAGGCGAAGCCGGCCGACGAGGGCGACGCCTGGCCGTTGCCGATGCCGACCGGGCCGAGCGATGAGGACGTCTTCCGCCTGCCGCCCAAGGTCGACAAGCCGAATCCGTTCGGGAGCGACTGACCGATGGTAAGCGACCATTGATCGAGGCCTTCGTCTGGGCATTTCTCGCCGCAGCGGCTTTGCTGCTCGGGGCCGGAGCCGCCCTGGTCATGCGTGTCAGCAAGACGCTGGTCGGCCTGATGCTCGCATTCGGGGCAGGCGCCCTGATCAGTGCCGTCGCCTTCGAGCTGACCGTGGACGCGTTCCAAAACGGCGGCGCGCAGCTCCTCGCGGCGGGCCTCGCGGCAGGGGCATTCACCTTCTTCATCGGCAACCGGTTCCTCACCACCCGGGGAAGGAGGCGGACGCGGCTGACGGTGCGCCCGGACGCCCAGCGGTCCGGCCAGGGGCTCTCGATCGTGCTCGGGGCGATGCTCGACGGAATCCCCGAGTCAGTCGTCCTCGGCGTCTCGCTGCTCGGCGGTGGGACCGTGTCGCCGGCGTTCTTCGCCGCGGTGCTGCTCTCGAACGTTCCGGAGGGCTTCTCGGCATCGGCCGACCTGCGCGAGGAGGGCCGGAGCCCGCGCTGGATCCTCGGCCTGTGGCTGGCGGTCGTGCTCGCGTCCGCGGTCGCATCCGCCCTGGCCTGGGTGGTGGTTGACGCCGCCGGGCCGGCCGTCCCATTCATCCAGGCATTCGCCGCGGGCGGTCTGCTGACGATGCTGGTCGACACGATGATTCCCGAGGCCTTTGAGGACGGCGGCGACCTGGCGGGGATGGTCACCGTGATCGGCTTCGCCGCGGCCTTCCTGCTCTCGGCGCTGACCTGAGGGTCAGAGGTACCAGAGGTCGCCCTCGAACTCGAAGCCCAGCGCCTCCTGGCCCCACTCGTCGCGCTTGTCGATCAGCCAGGCCAGCAGGTCGTGGCGCTTCCGCTCATAGTCGTCCGCGTCCCCGAAGCCGGTGAGCACGGCAACCTCCTCACCGATGACCTCCCCATTCTTGGCGCGGTAGCGCCCAACCGCGAGCGACTCGCGGCATCCCCCGAACAGGCCGACCAGCACCTCGGCGGTCTCCTGGCGCCGGGCGGCGAACTCCTCGACGCTGATCGCCTCGTCGAAGCGGGTCGACGGGACGTAGACGACGCACTCGAGCGGGAAGTGGAGGATGCCCTTCGGGAGCCGATCGAACGGCAGGTCGGAGGTCCACTCGTCGTCGACCGCGAACGCTTTGGGCCGATCCGGGCCGGGCTGCGGCTTGGTCACGGGAGCCTCCTCGTGGGTGGGAGGGCGAGTGTAGGCGGCCGTATCATCGGCCCGTGACCACGGTCGAACCGAAGAGCGGGCCACGGACCGTGCGCGCGCCGCGCGGCAGCGATCTGTCCTGCCGGGGCTGGCAGCAGGAAGCCGCCCTCCGGATGCTCATGAACAACCTCGACCCCGACGTCGCCGAGGACCCCGATCACCTGGTCGTGTATGGCGGCACCGGCCGCGCGGCGCGGAGCTGGGAGGCGTTCGACGCCATCGTCCGCGAGCTCCGGCGGCTCGAGAACGACGAAACGCTCCTCGTCCAGAGCGGTAAGCCGGTGGGCGTGTTCCGCACGACGCCGGACGCGCCGCGGGTCCTGATCGCCAACGCGCTCCTGGTCCCGCACTGGGCGACCTGGGAGCAGTTCCGCGAGTTGGAGCGAGCGGGCTTGACGATGTACGGCCAGATGACCGCCGGGTCGTGGATCTACATCGCGACCCAGGGGATCATCCAGGGGACCTACGAGACGTTCGCCGAGGTCGCCCGCCAGCACTTCGGCGGCTCGCTGCGCGGGACGGCGACCCTGACCGCGGGCCTGGGCGGGATGGGCGGCGCCCAGCCGATGGCGGTGACGATGAACGAGGGCGCGGTGCTGGCCATCGAGGTCGACCCGGCCCGTGCCGAGCGGCGCCACGCGGTGGGCTACGTGGACGAGGTCACCGACGACCTCGACGAGGCCGTCGCCGCGGTGGACGCCTGGCGGGCCGCCGGGGAGGGTCGGAGCGTGGCGCTCGTCGCCAACGCGGCCGACGTCGAGCCCGAGCTTGTCCGCCGCGGCTGGCGCCCCGACGTGGTGACCGACCAGACGAGCGCCCATGACCCGCTGGGCGGCTACGTGCCGGGTGGCATCGGCCTGGCCGAGGCCCTGATCCTCCGCGAGCGTGATCCCGACGAGTACGTCCGTCTGGCCAAGGCCTCCATCGGCGAGCACGTGAAGGCCATGCTCGCGTTCCAGCAGGCGGGATCGGTCGTGTTCGACTACGGCAACAACATCCGCGCCTTCGCCGCCGAGGTCGGGGTGGCTGATGCGTTCGCGATCCCCGGCTTCGTCCCGGCCTTCATCCGGCCGCTCTTCTGCGAGGGGAAGGGGCCGTTCCGCTGGGCCGCCCTGTCGGGCGACCCGGACGACATCCTGAAGACCGATGCGGCCCTGGCCGAGCTTGTCCCGGAAGTCGCGTCACTCCACCGCTGGCTCCGCCTGGCCGAGGAGAAGGTCCCGTTCCAGGGCCTCCCGGCCCGGATCTGCTGGCTCGGCTACGGGGAGCGGGCGCGGGCCGGGCTCCGGATCAACGAGATGGTCCGCTCCGGGGAGCTGGCCGCCCCGATCGTCATCGGCCGCGACCACCTCGACGCGGGCTCCGTCGCCAGCCCGTACCGGGAGACCGAGGCCATGCGCGACGGGTCCGACGCGATCGCCGACTGGCCGATCCTGAACGCGCTCCTGAACACGGCCGCCGGGGCGACCTGGGTGAGCGTCCACCACGGCGGTGGCGTCGGGATCGGCTACTCGCTCCACGCCGGGATGGTGGTCGTCGCCGACGGGACCGAGGCCGCGGCCGCGCGCCTCGAGCGGGTGCTGACCACCGACCCCGGGATGGGCGTCATTCGCCACGCGGACGCCGGGTACGAGCGCGCCCTGGAGGTCGCCCGCGAGCGTGGCGTCCGAGTACCGATGGCGGAGGGCTGAGCAGGACGTCCGAGCCGGTCGCGACGACGGGGGCGTGACCGATAATCGCGGAGCACTCGCCCACAGGGAAGGAGAACCTGGTGCGTCTTCGGTGGCCCATCGTCCTCATCGCCCTCGCCCTGATCGTCGGGGCCTGCGCCTCACCAAGCGGATCTCCGGCCGAGAGCGCTCCGGCCGAGGAGAGCGCCGAACCCGAAGAGAGCGCCTCGGCCGAGGAGAGCGCCGAGCCCAGTGAGGCCGCCGCGGAGAGCGAGGCCCCGCCGGCGGTCGGCGAGATGGTCTCGGTCTTCGAGCTCGAGGTCGGCCTCTGCTTCGACGACCCGGCGGAGAGCGCCCAGGTGTTCGAGGTCATGTCGCTCGACTGCGGGGTCGCGCACGACAACGAGGTCTACTACCTGTTCGACCACGACGGCTCGACCTTCCCCGGAGACGCCGCCATGGCGGCGTCGGCCGATGACGGCTGCGAGGGCGCGTTCGAGGCCTACGTCGGCATCCCCTACCTCGAATCGGCCCTCTACTACACCTACCTCATCCCGACCCAGGAATCGTGGGATGACGGCGACCGCGAGATCGTATGTGTCATCTACGAGCCGGGCGAGAAGCTGACCGGCTCGATGGAGGGCGCCGCCCGCTGACCGATATCACACAAGGAGATCCGCCCATGAAGCTCCGCGTCCCCCTGTTCCTCCTCGTCCTGGCCCTGGCGCTCGGCGCGTGCGCCGGCATCGGCGGCGGCGGCACCTCGGTCTTCGACCTCGAGGTCGGCGACTGCTTCGACGACCCGCCCTCGACTGGCGAGGTCTCGGAGGTGCCGACCATCGACTGCGCGGAGCCCCACGACAACGAGGTCTACGCGGCCTTCGATTACGACGGTGACTCGTTCCCCGGTGACGACGCGATGGTCGCGGCGGCCGATGAAGGCTGCCAGGACCGGTTCGAGTCCTTCGTCGGGATCGGCTACTTCGAGTCCGCGCTGTACTACACCCACCTGGTTCCGACCCAGGAGTCGTGGGACAGCGGAGACCGGGAGATCATCTGCGTCCTGTACGAGCCCGGCGAGAAGCTCACCGGCTCGATGGAGGGCGCGGCCCGCTAGGCGAGCAGGTCCGGGCCGACGTCCGCGACCCGCGGCGCGCCGGCCAGGGCCATCGCCAGCCCGATCTCCTTCGTCAGCAGGTCGAGGACCGAGCCGACCCCGGCCTCGCCGTTGACGGCCAGGCCCCAGAGGGCCGGTCGGCCGATGCCGGCCGCGGTTGCGCCGAGAGCGAGCCCGACCAGGATGTCGGTACCGCGCCGGATGCCGCCGTCGACGAGCACCGGGACCCGTCCGGCCACCGCCTCGGCGACCCGGGGTAGGGCGTCGATGCTGGCGATCGCCCCGTCGAGCTGGCGGCCGCCGTGGTTGCTGACCTGGACGGCGGCCGCGCCGTGCTCGACCGCCAGCCGCGCATCGTCGGGGTGGAGGATGCCCTTCACGATCACCGGCCGGCCGAACCCGGCCAGCCACCCGACATCGTCCCAGGTCATCGTCTGGACGAAGGCCACGTCGAGCCCCCCGGCCAGTGGCAGGCCGGCCGCGGCGGCGATGTTCGGGACGGCCACGTCCTCGGGAACGTGGAAGCCGACCCGGATGTCCCGCTCGCGCCGGCCGACGCGGGGCAGGTCCACGGTCAGCACCAGCGCCTCGTAGCCGGCGTCCACGGCCCGCTCGACGAGGTGACGTCGCGCTCCGGGGTCCTCGAGCAGGTAGACCTGGAACCAGCGCGGGCCGCCGATCTGGGCGACCTCGACCATATCCGTGCTCGAGGACGTGGAGAGGGTCATCGTGATGTCGCGGCGCGCGGCGGCCCGGGCGGTGCCCAACTCCCCGTCGGGGTGGGCCATCCGGTGGAACGCGGTCGGGCACAGGAACAGGGGCCACGGCCAGCGCCGGCCGAGGACCTCCACCGAGGGATCGACCTCGGACACGTCCCGCAGGACGCGAGGCACGATCCAGCGCCGGCCGAACGCTGCGCGGTTCTCGTGGAGGGTCCGCTCGTCGTTGGCCGCGCCGGTGTAGTAGGCCAGCGCCTCCGGCGACAGGCGGGCAGCGGCCGCCTGCTCGTAGTCGTGGAGGTTGACCAGGGTCGGGTCGTCGACCGATTCGGGCTGGAACCCGGCAAGGGCAGGACGGCCCGGCTCGCTCACCGCGTGGCGGCCGCGGTCCTGGCCTTGGTCTTCGCCCGGGCGGCCTTGGGTCCGGCCTTGCCCGCAGCCGTGGACTTGGCGGCCTTCTTCTCGGCCTGGGCCTGACGGTAAGCGATCGTCTTGTCGATGTAGGGGATCGCGGCCGGCGTCACGCAGCCAGTCTCGCCGTGGTCCACGATCACCGGCCCGATCCTGGCCGCCGCCGCGACCGCCGCCTCGCGGAGCTCCTCGTTCCGCAGGGCGATGGCGATCAGCGCCCCATTCATCGCGTGGCGCGTCCGGTTGCCGGCCTGGCCGATCTCGCGCTCGATCTTCACCAGCAGGTCAGAGAAGAAGCGGTCCGAGAGGTCCGGGTCCTGGGCCGCCAGGATGGCGGCCAGGTCCCATCCGGCCTGGGCCGTCCAGTCGCGGGCGGATCGGGCCCAGCGCTCCATCCGCGGGCGGATCCCGGGCTTCTGGCTGGCCGTGCCGGCGACGAACTCGTCGACGAGCAGGTAGTAGCTGATGTCGGCGAGCCACGCGTCGAGGTCCTCTTCGTCCATTCGGTCTGGCTCCGAGACGCTGCAGGCCAGGATCCGGGCGTCCGTGTTGCCGGTCGACCACAGGCCGCGGGCCAGAACCTGGTCATGGCCGATCCGCTTGGCCAGCGCTCGAAGCACCTTGAACGACACGCCGTACTGGTTCTCGCCGGCCCCGTGGCGACGGTAGATGTTCCGGTTCTGCTCGGTGCCGGCCGCTTCCAGCTCGCCGAGGGCCGTCTTGAGGTCCATGAACCGATGGTAGCGCGCTGCCGTCGGCCGGTCGAAGGGACGGGCTAGGATCGGACCCATGAGCTTCGACCCGCGGGCGCCGCTCCCGGACGCCCCCGACCCCTGGGCCGGGTCCGAGATGCCCCAACGCCGCGACGGCCCGCCGTGGGCGATGACCGAGATGATCGACGCCGAGCCGGCGCTGGCCGCCCGCCTCGTCCGCCGGCTCCAGGCCGATCCAAGCCTCGGGCGGGTGGCCGATGCCGTCCGCGACGCGGCCCGGGCCGGGGAGCCGATCACGACCACCGGGTGCGGGACCAGCCAGCATGCGGCCATGGCCATGGCGGCCCTGCTGACCGACGGGCTCGCCGCCCTGGCGCCCGCGGTGCGGGTCCACGCCATCCAGGCGTTCGAGCTCACCGGGTCGCGGCCGCTGGGCGGCGTCACAATCGCCGTCTCCCACGAAGGCGGCACCGAGGCGACGAACCAGGCCCTGGCCCACGCCGGCGGCCGCGAGGGGCGGACCGCGCTGGTCACGGTCAGCGACCGCTCCCCCGGCGCGGCCCTGGCCCGCGAGGTCCTGGTCACCGGCGAGCAGGACCAGTCGTGGTGCCACACCGTCGGCTACCTCTCCCCGCTGGTCGCCGGCGCGTGCCTGCGGGCCGCCCTCCGCGGCGAGGCCCTGGACGCCGACGCGGCCGCGGACCAGGTGGCCGCCGGGGCCAACGCCCGGGCCGCCGAGCTCGCGGCCGACGGTCTGATCCGCGCCGCGCGCCTGCTGGTCGTCGGGTCCGGAGTGGACCACGTGGCGGCCCGCGAGCTCGCGCTGAAGGTTGAGGAGGGCGTCCACCTGCCGGCCACCGCGCACGAGCTCGAGACGCTTCGCCACGGCCACCTGGCCGCGGCCGACGATCGGACGGGCCTGGTCCTCGTCCTGGCCGATGGCGAGGACCGCGGTACGGAGCTCGTCGAGCGGGCGGGCACGGTCCTGCGCCAGGCCGCGGCGCTCGGCATGTCCGCGGTGGTGATCGGCTCGACCGACCGCGAGCCCAGTGCCGACGCTGCGCTCGCGGGCCGCATCCCGGTGCCACTTCACCCGCGGCTGGATCGCCTGACGGCGGCCGTGCTGGGGGTCGTGACCCCGCTCCAGCTGCTCACCGAGCGCCTCGCCCGGGCGCGCGGCGTGAACCCGGATCCCATCGGTCGGAACGACCCTCGCCAGGCGGCTGCCGCGTCGGCCTGACCCGTATCATCGGCCGGTGGCCAGCCTCATCGAGTGCGTCCCGAACTTCAGCGAGGGGCGCCGGGCGGAGGTGCTCGACGAGATCATCCGCGCCGTCCGCCAGATCGAGGGGGTGAGCCTGCTCGACGCCAGCCGCGACGAGTCCCACAACCGAAGCGTGGTGACCTTCGCCGGCGGCCCGGAGCCGGTCGTCCGGGCAGCCATGGCGGCCGTGGGAAGGGCCCTCGAGCTCATCGACATGGAGCAGCAGACGGGGGCCCACCCACGGATCGGGGCGGTGGACGTCGTCCCGTTCGTGCCGCTCGGCGACACCCGGATGGAGGAGGCCGTCGACCTGGCCCGACGCTTCGGGGAGCAGGTCGCCAAGGTGTTCGACCTCCCCGTCTACCTGTACGGGGAGGCGTCCCTCCGGCCGGAGCGCCGCCGCCTGGCCGACGTTCGGCGCGGCCAGTACGAGGCCCTGAAGGAGGAGATCGGCACGAACCCGGAGCGCGCCCCGGACTACGGTCCGCCCCGGCTCCATCCGCGCGGCGGCGCGGTGGCGGTCGGCGCCCGCAAGCCGCTCATCGCGTTCAACCTGAACCTGGCGACCGATGACCTCGAGATCGCCCAGAGGATCGCCGAAACCATCCGCGAGTCGTCGGGCGGCCTGCCCGCCGTCCAGGCGATGGGCGTCATGGTGGCCGTCCCCGACGGGCGGCGGCTGGCCCAGGTGAGCATGAACCTCGCCGACTGGGAGCAGACCGGCATCCCGGCCGTCGTCCACGAGGTCCGCCGCCTCGCCCGGCAGGCCGGGACCGATGTCGACCACGCCGAGCTCATCGGCCTCGCCCCCACCGCCGCCCTGCTCGAGGTGACCGCCGACGCCCTGAACATGCCCGGCTTCAGCGCCGACCAGGCGCTCGAGCTCCGGCTGGCCCGCGACCGATGACGGCCAGGAAAGCACTGGGCCTGGGCCTGGTCATCGGTGCCGTCGGGTGGGTCCTCCTCTGGATGGGGACGACCCCGAGGGCCGGCTGGGACTCGCTCGTCTACCACAAGCTCGCCTTCGAGTCGGCCGGCCTGGCGCCGGATGAGCAGGACGCGATGAGCTGGGACGTGTTCGCGCGGTACGGCTCGCTCGCCCTGGTGGGCTACGTCCGCGAGTCCCTGGACGGCCAGGCCTGGCACTTCGACGTCGCGCCCGGTCAGGAACGCTGGGAGGCCCAGTACCGGATGCGACCTGCGTATCCGGCCCTCGTCGGGGCGGCATTTCCCATCCTCGGCGAGCGGTCTCCCCTGGCGGCGAGCGCGGCGGCCGTGGTCCTGTTCTTCGTGACCACGTTCGCGGGCCTGTTCCTGCTGGCCGGGCAGCGGGTCGCGGCGATCGCGACGGTGCTCGGGCTCGCCAACGTCTTGCTGACCCCGTGGCTCGTGATCCTCACCCCGGATGGCCTGGGCGTCAGCCTGTGGGCGGTCATCCTGACCACCGGCGCGCTCTGGATCTCGCAGGGGCGCCCGATCTGGCTGCTGGCCCTGGTGCTCGGCGTCATGGCGGCCGCCCTGACCCGGCCCCTCGGACTCCTGGCACCGCTGGTGTTCGGGATCTGCGCGATCGCCGCCCTCGCCGTCAGGGCGACGCAATGGCGCCGCTTTGCGGCGGCCACGCTGGCGGCAGCCATCCCGGCAGCGCTGGTCCTCTGGCTGTTCTCGGCGGCCGGTTTTCCGGGGTTCCTGGACCTGCTCCAGGATCTTCCGACCGAGCACTTCACCCGCCCGGACGTGGCGGATCCGGTCGGTTGGATCGTGTCTCGAGACGTTGCGCTCCTGACCCAGATGATGCCGCTTGGCCTGCTGGGCCGCCCCCTGGTCCTGGCGCTCCTGATCGGGGGCGCCGTCGGCCTCGTCACTCCAAGGGCCTGGTGGACCGCTCCCTTCCTCGCCGCCCTGCCCGTCGTCCTGGTGTCGTTCCTCCTGCATCCGGAGGCGACTCAGCTCGACCGCACCCTCGCCCCGGCCTGGATCAGCATCCACACCGGCCTGGCGCTCCTCGTGGTCGTGGGTGCCGTCCGATGGCGCAGTCGGGTCATGGCCGCCGCGGACCGCTTCACCCAGCCACCGGTCCAGGGCGCGGGAACGTGAGCCTCCGCGACGAGCTCAGGGCGGCGATCGAGGCCGCGCGCGACCGCGCGGTGTCAGCCGGCGAGCTGACCCTCCCCGAGGGGGCGGCGCTGCCCCAGCCGACCGTCGAGCGGCCGACGATCGCCGAGCACGGCGACTTCGCGACGAACGCCGCCATGCAGCTGGCGCCGCTGGCTCGCAGCGCCCCGCTCGCCATCGCCGAGGTCCTCGTCCGCCATCTCGAGCCGCCGGCCGCGGTGACGAGCACGACCGTCGAGAAGCCGGGGTTCATCAACTGGCGCCTCGACCCGGCCTGGGTCGCCGGGCAGGTGCCGGTCATCCTGGCCGCCGGCCCCGACTGGGGCCGATCCGAGGCGATGGCCGCCGACGCGGTGAACGTCGAGTTCATCAGCGCCAACCCGACCGGCCCGCTCCACATCGGGAACGGGCGGGGCGGCTTCATCGGCGACGCGCTGGCCAACCTGCTCGAGGCGGCCGGGGCGCGGGTCGGCCGCGAGTACTACGTGAACGACTACGGGAGCCAGATCCGCGACTTCGGCCAGTCGGTGTACCTGGCCCGCACCGGCCAGTCCGGGGAGGCGGGCTACCGGGGCGCGTACATCGGCCAGCTGGCGGCCGAGGTGCCCGACGACGTCGTGGCGGCGGTCAACCCGCTGGAGGCGATCGGCGAGTGGGCGTGGAACCGGGTCTTCGACGACATCAGGCAGACCATCGCCAAGCTCCGGATGAGGATCGACGTGTACCGATCCGAGCGCGAGCTCCACGAGGCCGGCGAGGTGACGACCGCCATCGACCGGCTGCGGACCGCGGGCCACGTCTACGAGAGCGAGGGGGCGACCTGGTTCCGCTCGACGACCTTCGGGGACGACAAGGACCGGGTCCTCGTCCGCTCGAACGGCGAGCCCACCTACTTCGCCGCCGACGTGGCGTACCTCCTCGACAAGTTCGACCGCGGGTTCACCCGCCTCGTCTACATCCTCGGGCCCGACCACCACGGGACGATCAAGCGCTGGAAGGGTGCGGCCGCCGGGCTCGGCCATGACCCCGACGCAGTGGAGATCATCATCTACCAGCACGTGTCGCTGGCCGGCGGGACGGCGATGAGCAAGCGAGAGGGGAGCTTCGTCACCCTGGACGAGCTCATCGACGAGGTCGGCGCCGATGCCACCCGGTTCCTGTTCACCCTCCGCTCGGCGAACCAGCCCCTCGAGTTCGACCTCGACCTCGCCCGCCAGCAGACCAACGAGAACCCGGTCTACTACGTCCAGTACGCCCATGCCCGGTGCTCGTCGATCCTCCGCCAGCCGGCCGCCGAGGCGCTGCCGGCCGAGCCGGGCGAGACGGCCGCGCTCCTCGTCCATCCCGCCGAGCAGGCGCTCATCGGCCATCTCCTGCGCCTGCCGGAGGTCGTGGTCGACTCCGGCGCCCGCCGCGAGACCCACGAGCCGCCGCGCTATGCGATGGAGGTCGCGAGCCTGTTCAGCCAGTTCTACCGCGACTGCCGGGTCCTGACCGATGACGCCGCGCTCAGCACCGCCCGGCTGGGCCTGGTGCGTGCCACGCGCCAGGTGCTCGCCAACAGCCTGTCCCTGATCGGGGTCTCCGCTCCCGACACGATGTAATACGATGTCGTACGGATCGCGGCCCGTGACTCCGCCGCGACCGACGAAGGGAGCCTCCCGTGATCACCCGGCCCGTGGCCACCGAGCGGCGCGTGGCGCGCGTCCTCGTCTTGGCCGGCCTGGTCGTCGCCGTCGTCACCGCGCTCGCCGCGGCGGCGATCACCCCCGGCAGCTGACCCGGTCCCCCGCTCGCGGGCTCAGTCCAGCGGCCCGGCGAACGACTCGACGAACGCCTCGCTCGTTCCCTGGCGGATGACGACCTCGGTGTCGCTCACCCGCTCGAGATGCCCGAACAGGTCAAGCCGCTCGAGCGCGACCTCATAGGCGGCCACGAACTCCTCGGCGTCGACCGGCGAGTCCCACGCGGTCCGGAGGACGAGGGCCATCTCGCCGTCGGCGGAGGTCAGGGCGGTGATCGCGTCGCCACCCCACCCGGCCGCGGCCGCGTCGGCATCTCCCTGCGGGACGCCCAGCGCGGCGAGCCAGATCGCGGTCATCGCCTCGCCGAACGTCGTGTCCAGGACCACCTCGAAGCCGGTGCCGCTCACCGGGCTCGAGCCGGGCGGCTGGGTGGGCTGCTCGTCGTCGACGTAGGCGCCGTAGTGGATGACCTGCTCGGTCGTCAGGGGCGGATCGGCCCACGCCTCGTCCACCGCCGCGAACGACCCGCTGGCGAACAGCTGGGTCACGAACTCGGTCCCGACCAGGTACGGGAACTCGAGCTGGCGGATCATCCAGGCCGGGATGCCCGCGGTGTCGGGGAGCGGCGTCTGGCCGATCTCGAGGATCTCCTCGATGCTCAGATTCTCGACCGCCCACAGGGTCATGACCGTGGTCGCGTCGCCCTCGACCAGGCCCAGCTCGGCGAACGACCGGTCGCTGCCGTCGGTCGCCATGGCCTCGATGTCGAACGCCCCGTCCTGGAGGGCGTGGGTGTACTCGTGGGCGTAGATCGTCTCGAGCTCGGGCGTCAGGCCCTCCTCGGTCACGACGACCATCTCCCCGGTCTCCGGGTTGTAGTAGCCGAGGACCTGCCCCGACAGGAGTTGGAGGGTCAGCTCCCCGATGTCCTGGTCCGGGGCCAGCAGCCCGAGGGCGTGGTACAGCACGTTGTCGGCCGCGACCTCCTCGGGTGGGTAGTCGTCGTCGGCCCGCTCGGCGAGGAGGTCGGCGAGCTCGTCGCGCGAGACGATCCGGGGCGTCCCGATGTCGGCCGGCGGCAGGTCGCGGAGGTCGGCGACGTCGGCCTCGATGGCGGCCAGCGCGTCCTCGATCGAGAGCGAGGCGGCGGCGCTGGGCTCGGGCGTGGCACTCGGCAGCGGGACCGGGGTCGGGCTGGCCAGCGGGCCGACCGCGATCGGGACCCCGAGCGCGCGGAGGGTCAGGATGGCGACCACGAGCAGGGCCAGGCCCAGGGTGATGATGGCGACCAGGCGCCGACCGAGAGGCGTCATCGGTCAGACATTGTGGGGCAAAGGTTCAGGTTTCTTCACAAACCCATGGTTGTGGCTTCACGTGAGCGACCTAGTCTTCAGGCTGCGAGTCAGAGATCCGAACGGATTTCTCCTCCACCCTCCCTCCTTCGGGCGCCGGTGTCATTGGGCGGGCACCGGCGCTCGTGCTGTCCCGGTGCGGTAGCATCCGGAACCCGTGGAGATCACCTGGTACGGCCGCGCCTGCTTCCGCCTGAAGGGCAAGCGGGCATCGGTCATCACCGACCCCTGCCCCCCGAAGACCGGCTTCGTGGCGGGCAAACACGAGGTCGACCTGCTGACGATCTCCCACGATCACCCCGACCACACCTACACCCGCTCGATCACCGCCGGGCTGACCCTGACCCGTCCCGGCGAATACGAATTCGCCGACCTGCTGGTCACCGGGGTCCGGTCCTGGCACGACGGTGCGGAGGGTAAGGAGCGCGGCGAGAACGTCATCTTCACCTTCGAAGTGGACGGGGTCCACGTCTGCCATCTCGGCGACCTGGGCCACCTCCTGACGGACGAGCAGCTGCACGAGATCGGCCCGATCGACGTCCTGCTGGTGCCGGCCGGCGGCCAGTTCACCATCTCCCCCGCCGAGGCGGCCGAGGTCGTCTCGCAGCTCGAGCCCAAGGTCGTTATCCCGATGCACTACGCGCTCGACGGCGGCTCGAATGACCTGCTCGGCCCGGAGACGTTCCTCCACGAGCTGGCCACCGAGCCGATCCGGCTGCCGAAGGCCAGCCTGACGCCGTCGACCCTCCCCGAGGAGTCGCAGGTCGTCCTGCTCGAGGCACGCGGCCGCACCGCATAGCCGCGCCACCAGCGCGGCCGGCCTCAGATCAGGGCCAGCTCCCGTCCCACCGTCTCGAACGCCTCGAGACAGCGGTCGAGGTCCTCGTCGGTGTGCTCGGCGGTCACGATCGTCCGGACCCGGCTCTTGGCCTCGGGCACGGTCGGGTAGCCGATCCCCTGGGCGAAGACGCCCTCCTCGAACAACCGATCCGACAGCTGCATGGCGAGCGCCCCACCACCGGCGATGACCGGGGTGATCGGGGTCTCCGACCGGCCGATGTCGAAGCCGAGCCCGCGCAGGCCGTCCTTGAAGCGGCGGGTGTTCGCCCACAGCCGCTCGATCCGCTCCGGCTCGGTCTCGAGCACCTCGATGGCCGCAAGGCAGGCGGCGGCCACTCCCGGTGGATGGGAGGTCGAGAAGAGGAACGGCCGGGCGCGGTGGATGAGAACCTCGCGCAGCGACGCGGTGCTTGCGACGTAGCCGCCCAGCACGCCGATCGCCTTGGACAGGGTGCCGACCTGGACCTGGACCCGGCCATCGAGGTCGAAGTGGTCCACCGTGCCGCGTCCGTTGCGGCCCAGCACCCCCGACGCGTGGGCGTCGTCGACGTAGACGATCGCCTCCGCCTCCTCGGCCGCCTCGACGATAGCCGGCAGCGGAGCGATGTCGCCGTCCATCGAGAACACGCCGTCGGTGATGACGAGGATCGTGCGATCCGCCCCACCGGGCGCCGCGCGCAGCTCGCGGAGCGTCGCGCGGAGCGCATCGGTGTCGCCGTGGGGATAGACCCTGCGCTCGGCCTTGGTCAGCCGGATGCCGTCGATGATGCTGGCGTGGTTCAGCTCGTCGCTGACGATGACCGCGCCCTCCGGGGCGAGGATCGGGACGGTCCCGGTGTTCGCGGTGAAGCCCGACTGGAAGGTCAGCACCGCCTCGGTGTGCTTGAAGGTGGCGAGCCGAGCCTCCAGCTCTTCGTGGATGGTCATCGTGCCGGCGATGGTCCGCACCGCACCGGATCCGGCGCCGAACCGGCGGGTCGCCTCGATCGCCGCGTCCCGGAGCTTGGGATGGGTCGTCAGGCCCAGGTAGTTGTTGCTCGACAGGGTGATGACCTCGCGGCCGTCGATCGTGCAGCGCGCGGCCTGCCCGCTCTGGACGATGCGCAGCCGCCGGTACAGGCCCTTGGCCCGCAGGTCGTCGAGATCGGCGTCGAGGAAGGCCATCGGGTTGCCGGAGCGGACCGATGTCATGGGACGAGCACCACCTTTCCGGCATGCCGCGACCCGAGGAGGTCGAAGCCCTGCTCAAACTCGGCGAGGTCGAACCGATGGGTGAGGATCGGCGTCACGTCCAGCGCCCCGGACCGGAGCAGGTCCTGGGTCCGCTCCCACGTGTCGTAGATCCGGCGACCGAAGATGCCGTGGAGCCGGATCCCCTTCTCGATCACGAGGTTCGAGAGGTCGGCCGTCACCGGCTCGGCGAAGATCCCGAGCAGGCTGATCCGGCTGCCGCGGGTCGCGAAGCGGAGCGCCTGGTCGAGGGCGGCCGGCGAGCCGCTCATCTCGAGCACGACCTCGACCCCGTCGCCGCCGGTGGCGTCGACGATCGCCTGGACCGTGTCCGCCGAGCGGCCGTCCAGGGTCAGGTCGGCGCCCATCCGGCTCGCGAGCTCGAGCCGGTACGGCTCGGTGTCGGTGGCGACGACCCACGCCGCGCCGGCGGCCTTGGCGATGCCCACCGCACACAGGCCGATCGGGCCACAACCGGTGACCGCCACCGTACGCCCGGCGAGGGGCTCGACGAACGCGGCGTGGACCGCGTTGCCCATCGGCTCCTGGAGGGCGACGACCGCCGGGTCGAGCCCGTTCGACTCGACGGCGTTGGCCTCGGGGATGACGGCGTACTCCGCGAACCCCCCGTTGACGTGGGCGCCGATGACCCGCAGGTTCCGGCACAGGTGGGTCATCCCGGAGCGGCACTGGGCGCAGGTCCCGTCGAACAGGTGGGACTCCACCCCGACCAGGTCGCCCTCCCGGACGCGGGTGACCCCCGGACCGGTGGCCGCCACCCGGCCGGCCAGCTCATGGCCGAGGATCAGCGGCAGCGGACCGATGTTCTCCGCCGCCCATCGGTCCCACGCGTGGAAGTGCCCGTCGGTGCCGCAGATGCTGGCGGCCTCGATCTTCAGCTGGACTTCCCCCGGCCCGGGCTCGGGCACCGGGGCGTCGATGATCTCGAGCCCTGGCGCCGGTCGTACCTTGGCCAAGGCGCGCATCAGGCAGTCGTCGCCGCCGCGGTGGTCAGCTCGGTGACCCCGGACGCCTCGGCGTGGTCGTCGGCCCGCGGCAGCTCGTCGACGATCGGGTTCTCGAGGGCGCCGATGCCGTCGATCTCGCAGCGCATGACGTCCCCGGACGCCAGGTAGCGGGGCGGCTGCTGGAAGTGGCCGACCCCGGCGGGCGTGCCGGTGGCGACGACATCGCCCGGCTCGAGGGTGATCGACCGGGTGATGTACGCCAGCAGGGTCGGGATGTCGAAGATCATGTCGGCGGTGCTCGAGTCCTGCCAGGTCTCCCCGTTGACCGAGGAGCGGATGGCGGCCGCCTGTGGGTCGGCGAGCTCGTCGCGCGTGACCACCGCCGGACCGAGCGGGGCGAAGCCGTCCCAGCCCTTGGCCCGCAGCCACTGCTTGTCCTCGCGCTGGAGGTCGCGGGCAGTGACGTCGTTCAGGATCGTGAAGCCGAAGACGTGGTCCATCGCCCGCGCGACCGACACCCGGGAGGCCCGCCATCCAATGACCACGGCCAGCTCGCACTCGAGGTCGAGCGCTTCGGTCGCCCGCGGCCGAACGACCGGGATCCCTGGATCGGTCACGGCGTTGCCGAACTTCGCGAACAGCATCGGGTAGGTCGGGGCCTCGACGCCCTGCTCGCGGCAGTGGTCGTGGTAGTTCAGGCCGACGCAGACGATCTTGCCCGGGTGCCCGAGCGGCGCAAGGAGACGCGCCTCGTCCTGGGGGATCGGCGCCCGGCCCTCGTACGCCGCCTCCGACTCGGCGTCGGTCAGCATCGCGACCGGGTCCGAGCCGGCCAGGACGGCGCCGAGGTCGGGACCCAGCGTGTCGGTCAGGTCGATGATCCCATCGGGGCGATCCACGCCCAGCCGGCGGCCGGGCGGGCCGTCCGCCAGGGCAGACGAAAAAGCGACCAGGCGCATCGGTCAGTCCTCCGTGAACCAGGCTCGGGAGGCCCGGCGGGTCAGGGTGATCAGCAGCAGGCCGGAGATGGCCAGGCCGATGGGCACCATCAGCGTCGTCCAGCCCGCGGCGGCGGCGGGCGGCATGGCGAGCAGGAGCGGGATGAGGCCGGCCAGGATCGGCACCGGCAGGAGCGAGATGCCGATCGCGAAGCCGAAGCCGGCGCGCTTGTGCTGGAGGACGAGGGTCAGGCCGAAGAAGACGACCGCCAGCTCGGCCATCATCAGGATCCCGACCAGGGAGAACGGCGCCCGCTCGCTGAAGTCGACGAAGGCGATGATCTGCGGCAGGAGCAATCCGGTGATGACCAGCAGGAGCGTCACCCAGACGAACCAGGCGACGATGCCGAAGGCGGGCCGCGGGCGGACGACCGGCGTGGCGGGCTCCATGCCCGGCATCGTAACAAGGGGTCGTCCACTACCATGCGGCCTCATGCCGGCTCGCCTCCCGCTTCCCCCTGCCCGGCGGCTTGTTGCGTTGCTCGCAGGAACCGTCCTGGTCGGCGCATGCCTCCCGGTGCCGACCGAGTCGAGCACTCCACCACCGTCGCCAACGGCCACCCCACGACCGACCCCGACCCCCACCCCGGAGCCGAGCGTGACCCCCGAGCCCACGCCCGAGCCGTACTCGCTGGCCGATCCGTCGGCGACCGACGAGCGCCGGATCCGACTGACCGTGACCCCGAGCCTGGCCACCGATGCCTCCGGGACGATCACCGTCGTCGTCACCAACCTCGACACCACTCGCGTCGAGGAGCTCGTCCTGCGCTGGACCACCTCGCTGTCCGAGCACCTGTTCCTGGCGCCGTTCACCCCGTCGACGAGCCGGACCTGCGACGGGTGTCCGCCGCTCGTCCAGCCCTGGACGAAGTGGGTCGTCGGCCCCGGGCTGCGTGGCGAGCCGGCGGGCACGACGTCCCTCGGCTGGGGCCCGCTCGACCCGGGCGCGACGCTGACCATCCCGATCGTCGCCAACCGGGTCCAGACCGGGCCGGTGTCCTTCGACATGCAGTTCCTCGCCGGCGAGGCGCTGCTCACCCAGGAGAACGGCAGCCCGGCCTGGATCCGGGTCCCGGTCCCGTGAGGTCTCCGGAGGGGACGGCGCCGCGATGATGCGCGGCATCCTCCCGGCCTGGACCGAGCCCGATTCCGAGCTCTACCACCGGATCGGCGAGATCGTCGACCCGGGGCGCAAGGTGCTCGCCGCGCTGGAGCGGATCGTCCCGCTGTCGGGCAAGCGGATCGCCGATGTCGGGACCGGGATCGGGCACTACCCGATGCTCCTTGCGCGACGGACGGCGCGGACCTATGGCATCGAGTCCGAACCGGCCCTGCTCGAGGAGGCGCGGCAGCGCGCCAGCGCCGCGCACCAGCCGAACATCCGGATGGTCGAGGGCGAGGCGACCGCGCTGCCCCTGCGGGACGGGGCGGTGGACGTCGTCCTCCACGGCCTGATCGAGGCCGAGGACGCGTGGCTCCCGGCCATCGGGGAGGCGCTGCGGGTCATCCGACCCGGCGGCCGCCTCGTCGTCCTGGGCTACTACGGTCGCGACGACGTGGCCCCGCTGCTCGAGCCGGAGGTCGTCGCCCAGGCCCGGCAGGCCACCCAACGGCGGACCGGCTGGTGGCTGCGCCACGGTTTCAAGATCAAGGTGGTGCACGCCAAGCTCGACCTCCGCGACGCGGAGGTCGCACATGCCGTCCTGCCGCGCCTCTACGGAGACCGGGCGCGGGCCTTCCTGATGACCGCCCACCCGCCCATGCCGGAGCTGAAGCTGGGCCTCTACCACCTCGCCAAAGAGCCCGCCTAAAACGGGTTCCCGGCCGGTCCACATCGGTCTATCATCCCGCCGGGAGGCCAGGTTCTTCTCCCCCCGGAGCCTGGCCTCCCACTGTGCCCGCCGCTCATGTTCGGCGCCGGAATGACGGATTCCGACACTCGGTCGACATGCCGCGGCCGCCCCCAGTTCCCGGGTCGCGGAACGCCCGGTGCGATAATCCGGGCCCACCACAGGAGACGCCATCCGTGACCGCGACCAGCCCGCGCCTGAAGATCACCTACGCCACCCTGAGCGCGGACAACGCCGAGCTCCAGGAGTCATTCGACCGCGCCGTCGAGTGGGCGCGGGGCGAGCTGGGGCAGTCGTATCCGATGCTCATCGGCAGCGAGGAGCGGACCCACCCGGAGACCTTCGAGCACCGCTCGCCGATCGACACCGACCTCGTCGTCAGCCGCTTCCCGGTCGGCACCCGCGAGGACGTCCGCGACGCCATCGCCGCGGCCCGCGCCGCCTTCCCGGCCTGGCGCGACCTCGGCTGGCAGAAGCGGCTCGCGATCATCCGGCGCGCGGCCGACCTGATCAGCGAGCGCCAGTTCGAGTACGCCGCCCTGATGAGCTTCGAGGTCGGCAAGAACCGGCTCGAGGCGCTGGGCGACGTCGAGGAGACGGCCGACCTGTTGCGCTACTACGGCCAGCAGATGGAAGACCACGACGGCTTCGTGAAACCGATGGGCTCGCTGTCGCCGGCCGAGCACACCCGCTCGATCCTCAAGCCGCACGGCGTGTGGGCGGTCATCAGCCCGTTCAACTTCCCGATGGCGCTCGCCGGCGGGCCGGCCGCCGGCGCCCTGGTCGCGGGCAACACGGTCGTCCTGAAGCCCTCGTCGGACGCCCCGCTGATGGGATGGAAGTTCATCGAGGCGCTCCGCGAAGCGGGCATTCCCGGGGGCGTCGTGAACTTCGTGACCGGTCCCGGCGAGACGGTCGGCGCCGAGCTCGAGGAGAACCCGGGAATCGACGGGATGGTGTTCACCGGCAGCTACGAGGTCGGGATGAAGCTGTACCGGAACTTCACCCGCGACTACCCGCGGCCGATCATCGCCGAGATGGGCGGCAAGAACCCGGCCATCGTCATGGCCAGCGCCGACCTCGACGAGGCCGCCGAGGGCGTGGCCCGCTCGTCCTTCGGGTTCGACGGCCAGAAATGCAGTGCGAACTCGCGGGTCTATGTTCACCGCCAGGTGGCGGACGCGTTCGTCGCCAAGCTCGCCGAGCGGGCGAAGGCGATCAAGGTCGGCGACCCGACCAAGCGCGAGAACTGGATGGGGCCGGTCATCAACGAACGCTCCCTCCGGAAGTTCACCGATGCGGTGGCCGAGGCGAAGGCCGATGGGGGCACGATCGCGGCCGGCGGCGAGGTCCTGACCACCGGCGACGAGGCGCGCGGCTACTTCCCGACCCCGACCGTGGTGACCGGCCTGCCGGCCACCCATCGCCTGTTCCGCGACGAGCTGTTCGTCCCGTTCGTCGTGGTGGCGGAGGTCGACACGCTCGACGAGGCGCTCCAGCTCGCCAACGACACCGCCTACGGCCTGACGGCCGGTATCTTCACCGGTGACCGGGCCGAGGCCGAGCGCTTCCTGAACACGATCCAGGCCGGGGTGACCTATGTGAACCGGCGCAGTGGCGCGACGACCGGGGCGTGGCCAGGCATCCAGTCGTTCGGCGGCTGGAAGGGCTCGGGCTCCTCGGGCAAGAGCGGGCTCGGCCCGTACTACGTGATGCAGTTCATGCGCGAGCAGTCGCAGACGGTGATGGGCGAGGAGCCGCCGCCCGCGTGACCCGGTCCAGCCGCTCCCCGGCGGTCGAGGCCGATCCGGCCGCCGCCCGGGTCGTCAGCAGCGGCTGGTTCGCGGTCGAGCTGCGCTACGCCTACGTCGTGGACGGCGAGACCGCTCCCTACCTCGTCGAGGACCGGGTCGTCCTGGTCGACGGGGAAGACGAGGAGACGGCGATGGGTCAGGCGGTCGAGATCGCGACCCAGTACGAGGACGACTTCGAGGCCGACGATGGGCGGCCGGGCCTGATCCGCTTCGACGGCATCGTGGCGATCAAGGAGCTCGACGACCCGCCGGCGGCCGGGACCGAGGTCTGGCACGAGTTCATGTCCCCGGCCGGCGTCCGGACCGATGCCGCCGGCGAGCCACTCCCGCCCGTCTGGCCCGCGGAGATGGCCTTCCCTCGCGCCCACGACGGCTGAGCCCAGCGATGGCGAAGACCTGGCAGCGGCCCTTCTACGAGGGTATTCGCCCGCTCCTGTTCTTGGCTGACGCCGAGTGGATCCACGAGGCGGCGGTCACCTCGCTCCGCAAGGTGGCCGAGGGCTCGTGGGGCCGCTCTTTCCTGAGCCACCTGGCGAGTGACCGTCCCGCCGGGGCGTGGTCCGAGCGCGAACCGGTCGAGGCGATGGGCCTCCGGTTCCGCAACCGGGTTGGCCTGGGCGCCGGGTTCGACAAGGACGGCGAGGCGCTCGCCGGCTGGGGCGCGCTCGGGTACGGGTTCGCCGAGGTCGGGACGGTGACCCCCGAGCCGCAGGCCGGCAACCCGAGACCGCGGTCCTGGCGCCTCCCGGACGATGCTGCCCTCGTGAACCGGATGGGGTTCAACAACGCCGGCGCCGCGGCCCTGGCCGACCGGGTGGCGCGGGCCCGCCCCTGGCTGCCGCCGGGGTTCGTGGTCGGGGTGAGCATCGGTCGGGGCGCGAACACGCCCGACGAGCGGGCGGAGGACGACTACCTCGCCGCCGCCGCAGCGGTGGCCCCGGTCGCCGACTACCTGGCGGTCAACGTCAGCTCGCCGAACACGGCGGGGCTGGCCTCGGTCGAAGAGCCAGACCGCCTGGCCAAGCTGGTGACCGCGCTCGACGCGGTGGAGCCGCGGCGGCCGATCGTCGTCAAGCTCGCCCCCGACCAGCCCGCCGGTCGGCTCCGCGAGTTCGCGGACGCGCTGGGCACGACCCCCGCCGCCGGGCTGATCCTGTCGAACACGACCCGCTCCCGCGACGGGCTCCGCTCCCCCCTCCCGCCGGGCGCCGACCAGGGCGGCCTGTCCGGGCGCCCGCTGCGAGCGGACATGCTGGCCGCGATCCAGGCGGTGAAGGGCGCGGCCGAGGATCGGTTCACGCTCATCGCGTCGGGCGGGATCTTCTCGGGCGACGATGCGCGCCAGGCGCGCGACGCTGGGGCCGATCTCGTCCAGCTGTGGACCGGGATGGTGTATGCCGGCCCGGGCTTGATCGGAGAGGTGGTCGAGGCGCTAACATCTGCGTCCATCTAGCCAGGGGCGCGGGCAGGACGCGCCGCTTCCGACCAGGTATCCGCACATGACCGTTCGGGCCTT
>DATBIW010000073.1:0-2727 GCA_036556745.1 Candidatus Limnocylindria bacterium
TCCGCGGCCTGGTCCCAGAGCTCGACCCGGAACCACTGGGTCTCCTCGATCCACTCGCCGTCGGGACCCTTGCGGTTGTCGTTGACCGCGACCCGCAGGTTCGTGACCGCCTTGCCCCCCGGCGTGTAGCGGAGCTCGGGATCGGCTCCCAGGTTGCCGATGATCATCATCTTGTTCAGGGTCATCCCGCCACCTCCTCCGGGGCGTCCAGTTCGGCGACCGCGGCCTCCTCGGCCGGCTCGTCGGTATCGGTCGGGCCTGCATCGGCCACAGCGGCCGGCTCGACCTGCTCCAGGTCGGGCGGCGGCCCAAGACTCTCATCGGCCTCGCCTCCGGCGGCCTCGGTGTCTTCGTCGGCGGCGCGCCGCTCGCGCGGAGGCAGGACGACGACGAGGTGGCGGAGGATCTCCTCGCTGATCAGCAGGCCGCGCTCGATGTCGCGGACGGCCGATGGCTCGATGTCGAAATGGATCAGGAAGTACGAGGCGTCGCGGTGGTGCTGGATCGGGTAGGCCAGCCGTCGCTTGCCCCACGGGGAGATCTTGGACAGGCTGCCCCCGGCGTTCACGATCGCCCGGGTGACGCGTTCCACCGCTGCCTGGAGCTGGTCGTCCTCCAGGTCGGGACGGAACAGGAGCATGAGTTCGTATCGGCGCACGGGCCGGAGTCTCCTCTCTCTGGGTTCGCGGCACTCGCCGATGGCGGTGCGGCAGAAAGGTGCTGAAACACGACCGCCTCCGGCGTGGAGGCGTGCGGCGAGTATAGCCCAGCCCGGCTCGGGTCGCCGGTGGCAGGCCGGGCGGTCCCCGACTATCCTGAATGGTCTTCACGTGTCCGCTGTGAGGATGCTGTGGCCCGTCGCCCCACGATCTTGATCTGCGCCCCGGATGAGGCACTCCGCGCTGCCCTGCGTGGAGCGCTGACCACGGCCGACCAGGACATCCAGGAAGTGGGCACCTCGGCCGAGGCGGTCACCGCGCTCGGTGGCGGGGAGATCGACCTCGTCATCGCCGAGGGCCTGACCGCGTCCGGGGCCATCGGCTCGCTCCGGGCGGCCCGGGCCGACGAGGCGGTCCCGATCCTGGTCGTGGCCCCGCCCGGTGACGTCGAGGCGCGGATCGCGTTCCTCGAGGCCGGCGCGGACGACGTCATCGAGGGCGGCTTCGCCCGCCGGGAGCTCGAGGCCCGGGTCCACGCCCTCCTGATCCGCGCCGGGACGGTCGCGCCGGGCCCGGTCACCCCGGGAGCGGGCCAGATGATCGCGTTCTTCTCCCCCAAGGGCGGTGTCGGGACGACGGCCCTCGCCGTGAACTGCGCAGCGCTGCTGGCCTCCGGCGGGGCCGGGTCCGAGGTGGTCGGGGCCCGCGTCGTCCTTGTCGACCTCGACCTCCAGTTCGGCCAGGCCGCCACTCACCTGAACCTCTCTCCGAAGCTCGACTTCGCCCGCCTGGCGGTGGACGACATCGCCCTGACCGATCCGGAGGCGCTGGCCGGCTACCTCACGCCGCACGGGTCCGGGCTCCAGCTGCTGGCCTCCCCGACCAGCCCCGACTCAGCGGCCCGGATCAGCGTCGAGGAGGTCGAGCAGGTCATCGGAACGCTCCGGACGATGTTCGACTTCGTCGTCGTCGACTGCGGGACTCGGCTGGACCCCCGTTCGATCTGGGTGCTCGAGCAGGCCCAGGAGAACGTGTTCGTCGTCTTCCCCGAGCTGGGTTCGCTGCGGGCGATGAGCGATCTCATCGCCTTCCTGGCCGATGCCGCGGTGCTCCAGGGCCGGACCCACTTCGTGGTGAACCACATCTCCGCCCGCGAGCTCCTGAAGACGCGGGACGTCGAGAACCTGCTCCGCTCGCGACCGACGGCCGAGATCCCGTTCGCCGACGTCGACATGATCCGCTCGGTGAACGAGGGGTCGCCGATCGTCCTCTCTCGACCCAGCTCCCCCGCCGGCCTGGCCATCCAGCGGCTCGCCGCCGCCCTGGTCGGGGCGGAGCTCAGGGCTTCGACCCCACGGCCGACCAAGGAGCGCCGCCCGCTCTTCAGTCGCGGCTGACCCCGGGCCTCGCCGCGGCCGTCGGTCAGCGGGGTCGGCGGTAGACGAGCGAGAGGATTCCGCTGCTGGACGCCGTGCTGGACACCAGCTCGAGCTCGTAGTTCTGCGGGACGCCGTCGAACAGCCGGGTGCCCTCGCCCGCCATGTACGGGAACACGGCCAACTGGATCTCGTCGATGAGGTCGAGCTCCATGAGGGACCGCCAGAGGCGGACTCCGCCCCAGACGATGATGTGGCCGTCCCCATCCAGCCTCAGCCTGTCGATCTCCTCGGTCGTGTCACCGGCGGCGATCGTGGTGTTGGCCCAGTCGGCCGTGGCCATCGTCCGGGAGAAGACGACCTTGCGCCCGGCGGTCAGGAGCTCGGAGAACGGGTGGTCGGTCAGGGTCGTCATTGACCTGGAGATGGCCTCATAGGCGGTTCGCCCCATGACGTGCGCGTGAGCGCTCCGCAGGAAGTCGATCTGGGCCGTGTCGTCCGGATCACGGTTCTCGGGCCGGCTGAAGGCGAACGTCCAGAACTCGGTCCCCTCATCGGCGAGGAAGCCGTCGAGGGAGAGGTTGAAGACCGTCGCGACCAGCTTCCGCACGATCAGGACTCCTTGGGTGGTGCCGGAGGAGGGATTCGAACCCCCATGCCCCCGAAGGGGCAGCGGAGTTTAAGTCCGCCGC
>DATBIW010000074.1:0-2435 GCA_036556745.1 Candidatus Limnocylindria bacterium
GGTAGCGGTTCATCTCGTCCACGCTCAGCGGGGCGACGAAGCGGTCGTGCATCCGGAGCGCGGTGTCCACCAGCGTGGCGTGGACCCACAGCAGGAGCTCCGGGTCGAGGGCCCGGTACGGGGCCCCAGTTTCGGGAACCACGCCGCGGACCAGCTCGTGGACGGCGTTGATCCGTCGGATCGCGCGCTCGGCGGAGGATCGGTCGCCGAAGACGATCGACCAGCTGGCGCCCAGCGTCCGGCGCAGGCGGGCGAACGGATCGGCCCGGAAGTCGGAGTGGGCGTCCACGCCGGCCGCCACCGCCGGGTGGGCGACCTGGAGGAGGAGGGCGCAGGTCCCGCCGGCCAGGACGACGGCCTCCCGGTCGACCCGCCAGGAGACCGAGCCCGGCTCGAACAGCCCGGCCCGGGATCGGTCAGTCGGCGAGGATGGTGAGGCGATCGCCGACACGGATGCGGCCCCCGGTCAGGACGTCGGCCCGCAGGCCGCCGCGGCCGGACAGCCCCTCGCGGACGCCCGGCGCGGTGAGCGACTCGAGGTGGTTGCAGGGGTGGCACTCCTTGACCCCGTAGCAGACCGCCTGCCCGACCTGAAACCGGCGGCCGACGAGGTCCGGCACGTCCACCCCGCGGACGAGGACGTTCCGGCGGGTCTGGTGGGGCTCGAGCGGGATCCCCGTCTCGGCGACCATGGCCTCGATCCCCTCCGCCCCGATGAACGTGACGTGGGTGCCGGGGATGCCCAGCCCGGCCATCCGGTCGCCGACCAGGCCTTCTCCGGCGACGAGCTCGGCGTCGTCCACGACGCGCATCGGACCACCCCGCTCACCGTGGAGGTGGATGCCCTCGACGGTCCCCTCGGTCATGCCAGCCACGGAAGCGTGACCGGGAGGAAGATGTTCAGGAGCAAGCCCAGGATCAGCGTCGCGCCGGCGCGGCGGGTGTGGATGAACGCCCCGCCCACGAACCACAGCGGCCAGCCGACGTAGGCGTTGGGCGGGGTGTCCGGCTTGGGCTGGCTGAACTGGCGCAGGACCTCGAGCAGGCGCGGGATGGCGAGGATGACGAGCGCCACCCACGGACCGATCCACCCCACCAGCGCCGAGCCGATGACGATCGGGTAGAACGCGATCATCAGGATCGAGGCGACCTGGCGGGCGCGCCGCTCCCCGAGGATCACGGGCAGGGTCCGGATCCCCCGCTCCGCGTCCGGCACGATCTTGTCGATGTGCTTCCCGAACAGGACCGTGGTGACGAGGATCGCGTACGGCAGCGAGGCGACCCACACCCAGCCGGGGATCGTGCCGGTGGCGACGAAGTAGGTCCCGACGATCATCAGCGGACCCCAGGTGATGAACACGCCCGGCTCCCCCAGCCCCCGCTTCTTCAGGCTGATCGGCGGGGCCACGTAGAAGACGCTGATGAACAGGCCGGCGAAGGCGAACACCGCGACCAGCGGCCCGCGGGCCCAGACCAGGATGAGCAGGATGGCCAGGTCGACGAGGTTGGCGACGATGATCGCGTTCCGGAGCTGGGCCCGGGTCAGCCAGCCGGACAGGACCGGGTGGGGGGCGTACAGGGCCCGGACATACTCGTCGGTGTCGATCCCCTCCGACTGGTCGAAGTAGTCGTTGATCATGTTGTTGGCGGCGTGGGCCGCGACCAGGCCGACGATGGCCAGCGCCAGGTAGCCGTAGTGAACGGCCGAGGGATCGGCGCCGACGGCCAGCAGACCGCCGATCAGGCCCGAGGTTACGGTCATGCTGAAGACCGCGGCCCGGGTCACGACCAGCCACTTCGTGACGCCGTCCAGGGGCACGCCCGGCGGCGGGTTGGCGGTGGCGAGCGCGTAGCGCCAGTTCGAGACGCGCTGTCCCAGGGTCATGGACCGATTCTAGCCGCGGCCATCTGCGCCGGCCGACGGACCGGCCAGCCGGAACCGCCAGGCCGTCCGGCCTGGTCGCGGGTTGCGGAGCAGGCGCTTGCCCCACGACGAATGCGCGGCCACCGCGTCGGCCAGCCCGGCCGGGCGGGCCTCGATCGGGAGCAGGCCGAGCGCCCGCCAGGCGGCGACCACGGCGTCCGGATCCAGCGGCCCGGCCCCGTTCCCGTCGCCATCGGCGAGGAGCAGATCAAGGCGGCCACCCGGTCGAATCAGCCGGGCGATGCGCCCGGCCGGGGCGGGATCGTGGCCGGCCGCGGCGGCCCGCAGCGAGCCCCACGGGAACTGGACGGTGACCAGGTCGGCGACCCCCGCCAGCTCCTCGGGAAGCGCCTCCAGCGCCGCCACCACGAACCGGGCGTTCGCCGGCGCGCGACGCGAGGCCTGCCGCATAGCATCGGCGCTGGCGTCGACACCCAGCACGAACCGGTCAGGGTGCGAGGCCGCGTGGGACACGACGAACCGACCGTCACCGGTTCCCAGGTCCACCGTC
>DATBIW010000075.1:0-15899 GCA_036556745.1 Candidatus Limnocylindria bacterium
GATGATCCCGAGGAACGCGACGATGGTGAGGACGACGTCCATCAGGCGACCGCCCCCATCCCCAACTCATCCCTCAGGGCGCCGCGGACCTCGTTATCCAGCGCGGCGATCTCCTCGAGCGTCGGCTCGGTGTCGTTTCCCCAGCGCTCGACGGCACGCTGGATGGTCGTCGCGATCTCGCGGAAGCGCAGGGTGCCGCTCAGGAACCCGTTGATGGCGACCTCGTCGGCCGCGTTGACCACCGTGCCGCGGTTGCCGCCCGCCTCGGCGGCGGCGCGGACGGCGTCGTAGGCCGGGAAGCGGCCGGGTGGCAGTGGGGCGAAGGTCAGCGGCTGCCAGTCCTCCGGCGCGGCGACCCGGGCCGGGCCCGGGTGGCGCTCGGGGTAGGACAGGGCGAACTGGATCGGGAGCCGCATGTCGGGCAGGCCGAGCTGGGCCTTGAACGATCCATCGACGAACTCCACCAGGGAGTGGACGATGCTGCCGGGGTGGAGCACGGCCGTGATTCTAGGGTAGGGCAGGTCGTACAGCCATTTTGCCTCGATGGCCTCGAACGCCTTGTTGACCAGGGTGGCGGAGTCGATCGTGATCTTGGGTCCCATCTGCCAGGTCGGGTGGGCCAGCGCGTCGGCCGGGGTGACGTCCGACAGGTCGGCGGGGTCCCGGTCCCGGAACGGACCGCCGCTGGCGGTGAGGATCAGACGCGCGACGTCGTCCATTCGTTCCCCGCGCAGGCACTGCCAGATGGCCGAATGCTCGCTGTCGATCGGTCGCAGCCAGTCCAGCCGGTCGGCGGCATCGGCCGGAAGGGCGTCGCGGACGAGGTGCCCGCCGGCGACGAGCGTCTCCTTGTTGGCGAGGGCGACCCGACGTCCCGCGTGGAGCGCGGCCAGCACGGCGGGGAGCGCAGTCATCCCGGTCGTGGCCACCACCACGATGTCGGCACCCTTCAGCGTGGCGAGCTCCTCGAGCCCGCCGTCGGCCCACCGGCCCGGTGCCAGGTCGGGCACCTTGCCTCCGGCCGCCCAGACCCGGGCGTCCGGCCAGCCCCGGACCTGCGCGTCGAAGTCGTCGTTCGCATGCCCGGCGGCCAGCGCGACGAGCCGATATCGGTCGGGTGCCGCCCGGACGACCTCCAGCGTCTGGCTGCCGATGGACCCTGTCGAGCCGAGGAGCGCGATCCCGATCACGGGACCAGCCACATCCCGCCGAGGACCAGGGCGAAGGCCACGACCAGCGGCGCGGCGAACAGGAGCGAGTCGATCCGGTCGAGCATCCCCCCGTGGCCGGGGAAGATGCTCCCCGAGTCCTTCCGGTCGGCGGCGCGCTTCAGCAGGGACTTGGCGAGGTCGCCCTGCTGGGCGATGGCGGCGGTGATGCCGCCCATGACGGCCCCGAGCACCGGCGAGAGGTCGAGCAGCAGCCAGCCGAGCAGGGCGGTGACCACCGAGGCGGCCACGATTCCGCCGATGAACCCCTCGACCGTCTTGCCGGGGCTGACCTGGGCATGCAGCTTCCGCTTCCCGATCGCCCGGCCAACGAAGTAGGCGCCCGTGTCGCAGCTCCAGACGAGACCGAAGAGAAGGAACAGCCAGCCGGTCCCCGATGCCCAGCCGAGCGCGCCCACCGGCGTATCGGGCGTCGGGATCGTCTCGGTGGTGATCGGGGCGAGGTGCCCGACCGCGATGAGCATCGGCCCGAGGAGCCCCAGCCAGGCCACGACCAGGACCGACGAGGCCCACGCCTGGAGGCCGATCCGGGGATCCTGGTTGCGGAGCGCCGCGCCCGCCAGGCCCATCACGCCGAGCACGAAGAAGGCCCAGCTCAGCCCGAAGAAGCCGAGCTGGCTGAGGCTTTGGACCAGCGGGTCGCCGTAGGTGCCGACGTAGAGGAGGAGCAGCGGCATCGCCGAGGCGACGACCAGGCCGATGGCGAAGGTCGCCCGCTCGGGCACGGCCCAGCCCGCGGCCCGGAGCAGCCCGATCGCCTCGCCCAGCGCCACGGCGATGGCGAGCAGGATGCCAAGTGTCAGCCACGGCTCGCGGAACCAGGCGATGGCCAGGACGACCGGTCCGAGGACCAGGGCGGTCAGGACCCGGGTGCGGAGCATCGGTCAGGCCCCGAAGCGCCGATGCCGGCCGGCGTACTCGGCCAACGCGGCGTCCAGGTCGGCGGGCGTGAAGTCCGGCCACAGGGTGTCCGACACGACGAGCTCCGCGTAGGCGCCCTGCCAGAGCAGGAAGTTGCTGGTCCGGAACTCGCCGCCGGTGCGGATGATGAGGTCCGGGTCGGGTTGGCCGGCGGTGTACAGCTGGCCGGCCAGAGACTCCTCGTCGATCTCGGTGGGCGACACCCCGGCGGCGACCAGGGCCCGCACCGCATCGATGATCTCGGAACGGCCCGAGTAGTTGAACGCGATGTTCAGGTGCATCCGGGTCCCGCCGCGGGTGCGCTCCTCCGCGTCGCGGATCGAGCGCTGGACGTCGACCGGCGCCTCGTGGAGCCGGCCGATGACGTGGACCGCCACCCCTTCGGCGATGAGCTCATCGGTGTACTGGCGGACGGCTCGGTCGACCAGCGAGAACAGCCCCGCCACCTCGGCCTCGGTCCGCGACCAGTTCTCCTTGCTGAACACGTACAGGCTCAGGTACTCGATCCCGCAGTCGGGGGCGTGGCGGACGACCGGGACGATGGACTCGACGCCCTGGACGTGGCCGGCGATCCCCGGGAGGCCGCGGCTCGCGGCCCAGCGCCGGTTGCCGTCCATGATGATCGCGACGTGTCGCGGGCCCTCGGATTCGTCGGTTGGAGACAGGTCCGTCAGACCTCCATGATCTCCTGCTCTTTGCGCTCCCCGCGCGACTCGGCCTGCTCGACGAACGAGTCGGTCAGCCGCTGGAGCGCCTCGAGCTCACGGTGCTCCTCGTCCTGTCCGAGGCTTCCGTCGCGGTGGGCGTGCTTCAGGGCATCGGCCGCCTCGCGGCGGAAGTTGCGGATCTCCACCCGCGCATCCTCGAGGCGGCGCCGCACCTGCTTCACCAGCTCGAGCCGGCGCTCCTCCGACAGCGGCGGCACGTGGAGGCGGACGACCGTCCCGTCGACGTTGGGCACCAGGCCGATGTCGCTGCGGGTGATGGCCTTCTCGATGGCCGGCAGCGCGCCACGGTCCCAGGGCTGGATGACGATGAGGTGCGGGTCCGGGGTCGAGATCCCGGCCAGCTGGTTCAGCGGCTGGCTGGTCCCGTAGTAGTCGACTGCGATCCGCTCGACGATCGACGACGAGGCGCGACCGGTCCGAATGCCGGCGAAGTCGCGCTCCATGGCCTCCACCGCCCGCTGCATCTTCGGCTCGACCGCTTGCAACGCCTCGTGGCTCATGCCGGCACCTCGTCGCTGATCAGGGTCCCGATCGTCTCACCCTGGAGGGCACGCAGAATGTTGCCATCGACGGTCATGTCGAACACGACGATCGGCATCCGGTTGTCCATGGCCAGGCTGACCGCGGTGGCATCCAACGCCTGGAGCCGATGGGCCAGCACCTCGGTGTAGCCGATGGTGGCGTAGCGCTTGGCGTCGGGCTCCTGCTCCGGATCGGCGGAGTACACCCCGTCTACCCGGGTGGCCTTCAGGATGACCTGGGCGCCGATCTCGACGGCGCGCAGGGTGGCCGCCGTGTCGGTGGTGAAGTACGGGTTCCCGGTCCCGGCCACCAGGACGATGATCCGGCCCTTCTCGAGGTGGCGCACCGCGCGCCGCCGGATGTAGGGCTCGGCGATCTCGTTCATCGCGATCGCGCTCATGACCCGGGTCGGGGCGCCGGCCTGCTCGAGCGCGTCCTGGAGGGCGAGGCCGTTCATGACCGTGGCCAGCATGCCCATGTAGTCGGCCGTGGCCCGGTCCATGCCTCGCGCCGCGGCCGCCAGGCCGCGGAAGATGTTCCCGCCACCGACAACGATCGCGACCTCGGTCCCGGCGGCCCGGGCTGCGGCGGCCTCGGCGGCGATCCGGCGAGCGACCTCGGGGTCGATCCCGTAGGGACGGCCGCCCATGAGCGCCTCCCCCGAGAGCTTGAGCAGCGCCCGACGGGGCGTGCCCGCGCCGGCCGCGGGTTGAGCGGTCACGCCTCGGGCGGGGCCTCGTCGCCGTCGGCGCTCTCCCCCACCGCCATCCGGGCGAAGCGGGCCACGCGGATGTTTTCGCCGAGCACCGAGATCTTCTCGGTGATCAGGTCGCCGATCCGGCGGTCGGTGTCGCGGTACGGGAGCTCGAGCAGGCACACCGACTCGAACCACTTGTCCATCTTGCCCTGGACGATCTCCTCGGCCCGGTCCGCCGGTCGGCCGCTGGCGGCGGCCTCCTCGGCGAATCGCTCGCGCTGGGCGGCCACCGTCTCGGCGGGCACGTCCTCGCGGGCCACCCACTGCGGGGCCAGGCCGGCGACCTGCATGGCGAGCTCGCGGGCGAGCTGCTGGAAGTCATCGGTCCGGGCCACGAAGTCGGTCTCGCAGTTCAGCTCGAGCAGGACGCCGAGGCGCGACCCGTGGTGGATGTACGAGGCGATCACGCCCTCGCGGGCCTCCCGGTCGGCCTTCTTGCGGGCGGTGGCCAGCCCCTGCTCCCGCAGGTAGGCGACGGCCGCCTCGATGTCCCCGTTGGTGGCCTCCAGGGCGCGCTTGCAGTCCATCACGCCGGCGCCGGTCTGGTCCCGGAGGACCTTGATCTCGGCCGGGCTGATCATCGGCTTGGTGTCCATCAGGCAGGCTCCTCGACGGTCTCGTCGACCGCCGCGGCTTCCGCCGGCGCCGGGGCCTCTACGGGCGGCGCGTCCACGGTTCCGGCATCCACCGGGGCGGCTTCGGCCGGCGCCGCATCCACCGCCGCGGCCTCCACCGGGGCGGCGTCCATGGCCGCCAAGATGTCATCGGGATCCGCCGCGAGGGCGCTCTCCGGGTCCGGATCCTCATCGAACTCGAGGTTCGCCGCCCGGCGGGCGCGCGCCCGTCGCTCGGCCTCCTCGTCCTCCTCGGGCTCAGGCTCGAAGACCAGGGCCTCGCCGGAGGCGAGGGCGGCGCTGTAGTCGGCATCCGGACCCAGTGCCGCCTCGTCAACCGGGGGCAGGGCCTCGACGGTCTCCATCTCCTCGTCGATCCGGGCCTGGCGCTCGGCGGCGCCGCCCAGGCACGCGTCGGCGACCAGCCCGCAGATCAGGCGGACCGAGCGGATCGCGTCGTCGTTGCCCGGGATGATCCAATCGACCAGGTCGGGGTCGCAGTTCGTGTCGGTGATGGCGATGACCGGGATCTCGAGCCGGCGCGCCTCGCGGACGGCGATCGCCTCGCGATGGGGATCCACCACGAACACCGCGCCAGGCAGGCGCCGCATCCGGCGGATGCCGCCCATCGCGGAGTTCAAGCGCTCGATCTCCTCGTTGAGCTTGCCGGCTTCCTTCTTGGTCAGCCGCTCGAACTCGCCGGCCTCGCGGCGCGCCTCGAGGGCCTCGAGCCGCTGGATCCGGCGCTTGATGGTCATGAAGTTCGTGAGCAGCCCGCCGAGCCAGCGGGTGTCGACGTAGTGCTGGCCCGCGCGCAGGGCCTCCTCGCGGACGGCCTCCTGGGCCTGCTTCTTGGTCCCCACGAACAGGATCGACTCGCTCCGGCGGGTCGTGTCCTTGATGAAGTCCAGCGCGTCGTCGAGGCGGGAGACGGTCTGGGCCAGGTCGATGATGTGGATCCCGTTGCGCTCGGCGAAGATGTACTCGCGCATCTTCGGGTTCCACCGACGGGTCTGGTGTCCGAAATGGACGCCCGCCTCGAGCAGCTGCTTCATGCTGGCGGCAGCCATGGTTCCTCCGGTTCAGGTCCTCGGGCTCCGTCACGTCCGCTGAGGTCCACCTGGCAGGCCAGGCACCAGGACCGCGAATCGGGAACCCTGTGAGATGGATCGGCCGGCTCGGTGTGCCCGGGCCGGACCGCGCGGGAGTATAGCACCGCTCCCCGATCAGCCCATTCCGGGGCGTCCGTCCGGACCGGTGGGCGCTGCTCCGACCGATGGGCAACGGTACCGAAGTACCCCAGACCCCACCAGATCGGCCAATTGTCCACCGATGGCCGGCGACCGAGCATCGGGGCCCGCACTGCTGGAGGCCCGATGCTCCGTCGCGCACCGTCTCGCCGCTCCCTGATTGGCCTGCTCCTGGCCGCTTCCCTGCTCGGCGCTGTCGTGACCCCGGTCGCGGCCGGCGACGAATGGGTCGTCCGCCCCGGCGACACGCTGTGGGACATCGCCAAGGCCAGCGGAACGACCGTCGACCAGCTCGTCGGGCTGAACCGGATCGCGAACCCCGCGCTCATCCATCCTGGGCAGCGGATCCTCCTGCGGGCCGCGGCCCCCGCCCCCGCCGCCCCGGCGCCGGCGCCCGCGGCGACAGGGTCCACCACCCACGTCGTGCGGGCCGGTGACACCCTGTGGGCGATCGCGTCGCGCTATGGGACGACCGTGGCCGCCGTCGCGGCGGCAAATGGGATTGCCAACCCCTCGTTCATCCGCGTCGGCCAGCAGCTCGTCATCCCCGGCGCGACCGCTGCCCCGCCGGCCGCGCCCACTCCGGCGCCGGCCGCCTCGGCCTCGACCGTGCATGTCGTCCAGGCGGGCGAGACGCTGTGGGCCATCTCGGGCCGCTACGGCGTGTCGGTGGCGGCGATCGCGACCGCCAACCAGCTGGCCAACCCATCGTTCATCCGCGTCGGCCAGCAGCTCGTCATCCCCGGCGCGACCGCGAGCTCGGCGGCCCCATCGCTGACCAACGCCTCGATGCCGCCGGCCATGGCCGCCAACGTGGCCGCCCGGGCCCCGATGCGCGACCTCCTGGTGGCGGCCGCCAACGAGTTCGGCGTCGCCCCGGCGTTCGTGCTTGCCGTGTCGTGGCACGAGTCGGGCTGGCAGCCCGGCGCGGTCTCCTTCGCCGGCGCAATCGGCCTCATGCAGCTCATGCCGGGCACCGCCCAGTGGGTGGCCGACTCGATGCTCCACGAGGCGCCGGCTCCCTGGGACGCGCGCTGGAACGCCCGGGCCGGCACGCGGCTGCTCGCCTTCTACCTGGCCCGCTACGGCGGCGACAAAGCCCGGACCCTGGCCGCCTACTTCCAGGGCATGGGTTCGCTCGAGGGGTCCGGGATCCTGCCGTCCTCGCGCGCCTACATCGACAGCATCCTGGGCCTGGAGGCGATCTTCAGCCGATAGCGGTCACCACGCGTCGACCGCCGGGAGCCGGCTGAGCCGCCAGGCCCCGGGTCGCGGATCGGCGGTCACGGTGACGAGGTCGATCCGCAGGCCCTCGTGGCCCACGGACGCCGAGCGGGCGTAGGTCAGGAGCGCCGCCCGGACCCTCCGGAGATGGGCCGGCCGGACCGATTCGATCGCCCCGCCGGTGCGCGCCGAGCGCCGGAGGCGGACCTCGACGGCCACCAGGCGCCGGTCGGGGTCGAGGGCCACCAGGTCGATCTCCCCGGCCGGGATCCGATACCGCTCGGCGAGGATGCGCCACCCGTGGGCCGCGAGCCAGGCGGCGACCGCGGCCTCCGCCCGGCGCCCGAGGGTATGGCGCGGATCCCCCACCGGTGCCTCAGTCGTGCGGGTCGAAGTCGTCCTCGTCGACCAGGGGGAGGTCGTCGAACTCGAGGTCGAGGGGCAGCTGGGTTCCGGCCAGGAGCATCCGGATCGGGGCGAACGAGCGTCGGTGCCAGTCGCAGGGACCTTCCCGGACGAGCGCGGCATAGTGATAGCGCGTGCCGTAGCCCTTGTTCCGGGCGAAGCCATAGCCCGGGAAGCGGACGTCCATCTCGTCGCAGATCCGGTCACGGGTGACCTTGGCGATGATCGAGGCCGCGGCGATGGACGACGAGATCGCGTCCCCGTCGATGATCGCCCGCTGCGGGTAGGCGGCCTCCCGGATCGTGAGCGCGTCGATCAGGAGGTGGTCGGGCTGCTCGGGGAGATGGGCCAGCGCCTCGCGCATGGCGAGCCGGGTGGCCTCCAGGATGTTGATCCGGTCGATCGTCTCGACCTCGATGCAGCCGACCCCGATGGCATCGGCCCGGGCGACGATCTGCTCGTAGAGGCGCTCGCGCTGGAGCCGGGTCAGAACCTTGCTGTCACGCAGCCCGCGAATACGAGGCCTGGCCGGGAGGCAGACGGCAGCGGCAACCACAGGCCCGGCCAGCGACCCGCGGCCGACCTCGTCGAGGCCCGCGATCCGGCGGAACCCGGCGCGACGCAGCTCGTACTCGTGGGCGAGATGCGCGTCGCGGGGTCGGTGGACGGAGCGGCGGCGAGCGGAACGGGCCGGGGCCCTCACGCTCATCGGTTCAGCGCGTGGGCCGACGCTCGCGGAGGGTCGCGGCCTTGCCGACCCGGTTCCGAAGGAAGTAGAGCTGGGCTCGGCGGGCAACACCGTGGCGGACGACCTCGATCTTGTCGATGCGCGGGGCATGGACCGGGAAGGTGCGCTCGACGCCCACGCCGCTGCTGATGCGGCGGACCGTGATCGTCTGGTTCAGGCCACCGCCGCGCATCCGCATGACGGTGCCCTCGAACACCTGGATGCGCTCACGGCTGCCCTCGACGACCTTCACCGAGACACGCACCGTGTCACCGGGAGCGATCTGGGGGATATCGGTCCGGAGCTGCTCGCGTTCCAGCTCCTGGATGGGATCCATGCTAGAGGTCCTCGCTTACCGCCCGGTCAACGCCGGGTCATGCGTCGCGCTGACGCAACGACGCGACCGCCGGAGCGGCCGCGAACGGGGGCGAGTATAGCAGCGCGCCCCTCGGTCGCAACCGGGGCTCACCGGTCGGCATCGGTCTCCTCGGCGAGCCGGGCCAGGTCGGCGCGGTCGACATCGGTCAGCGGGGCGCCCACCAGCAGGTCCGGGCGTCGCGCCGCCGTCCGGCGCAGCGACTCCCGCCGTCGCCAGGCCGCGACCTCGGCGTGGTTTCCCGACAGGAGCACGGGCGGCACGCGCATGCCATCGAACTCCTCGGGCCGCGTGTACTGCGGATGCTCGAGGAGGCCGGTCGCGAACGAGTCGCCCGCGCTCGACTCCGCGTCGATGACCCCGGGCACGAGCCGGCTGACCGCGTCGATGACGACCAGGGCCGGCAGCTCGCCACCGGTCAGCACGTAGTCGCCGATGCTGAGCTCCCGGTCCACCCAGGTCCGGACGCGCTCGTCGATTCCCTCGTAGCGCCCGCACACGAGCGCGAAGCGGGGCAGAGCGGCCAGCTCGCGGGCGACCGGATCGTCCAGCCGCTCGCCGGCCGGATCGAGCAGGACGATGGGTACGCCCGCCGCGCGGAGGGGCGACAGGGCGGCCGCCAGGGGCTCGGGTCGGAGGACCATTCCCGCTCCCCCGCCGTACGGCGTGTCATCCACCTGGCGATGCCGGCCGAGACCGTGCTCCCGGAGGTCGTGCAGCTCGACGGCGACGACGCCGCGCTCCAGGGCCCGGCCGAGGACCCCCTCGGCCAGCACTGGGCCGAAGAGATTCGGGAAGAGGGTGACGACGTCGATCGTCAGCAGCGGCGCCACGTCAGACCTCTTCCAGCCAGTCCGCCGGGTCGAGAATCACCATCCGGCCGGCGGGGACGTCGATCTCGATGACGACCGACTTCAGGGCGGGCACGAGCAGCTCCCCTTCGGCGCCGACGACCCGGTAGACCTCGTTCGGGCCCGCCCGGAAGACCTCCTCGAGCCGGCCGATCGGCGTGCCGGTGGTCGTGACGACGTCCAGCCCCTCGAGCTCGTGCCACCAGTACGTGCCCTCGGGCAGGACCGCTGGCGCCTCCGGCGCCTGCAGATGGCGACCGATCAGGGCGGCGGCCGCGTCGCGGTCGCCGATTCCCTCCAGGCGGATGACCGGACCGTGTTTGGACCAACCAGCCTCGGTGATCCGACGGGGCGCATCCTCGCCCTCGACCAGGACCCGCGCCCCGATCGCGAGGCGGTCGGGGGCATCGGTCAGGGTCAGGACCCGGAGGTCCCCGTTCAGCCCGCGGACGCCCATCACCCGGGCGACCGCGAGCGGCTCACTCGTGGGCGACGATGTCGAGCTCGACATGGCGGCCGTCCTTCGCGCCCATCACGCGGAGGAGGCTGCGGATCGCGTTGGCGATCCGGCCGTCGCGGCCGATGACCCGGCCCATGTCCTGCTCGTCCACGACCAGGGTCAGGGTGACTTCGTCATCGCTCTCCTCGATCTCGACCTCGACGGCGTCGGGGTTGTCGACCAGGGAGCGGGCCACGTACTCGAGGAAGGCCTTCATTCCTTCGTCTCCTCGGTGTCGGTCTCGGCGGTTTCAGTGGGTTCGGCGGCCTCAGCGGCCCGGGCCGTGTCCTCGGCCGGCCACTCCGGGACGTCCTCGGCGGCGGGGTCGTTGGCGGCCGGCTCGGTTGCCGGCTCCTCGGTCGACTCGGCCGCAGCCGCTTCCTCGGCCTCGGCAGGTTCGACTGCCGGTTCTTCGGCGGGCTCCTCCGTCGTGGCCTCGGGCTCAGCAGCCGGCTCCTCGGGAGCCTGCTCCTCGGCGACCTCGGCTGCTGGCTCGGTGGCCTCCGCGGGTGCCTCGGTGCTTTCGGCGGCGGGCGCGGGCGCTTCCGCCTCGGGTGCCGGCACTGCCTCGGCCGTCACGGCGGACTCGGCATCGGCCTTGGCCTTGGCCGCCTTCTTGGCGGTGCGAGCCTTCGCGCGGGCCTCGGCCTTGGCGCCCGCCGGGCGCGGCGGCTCGGAGGCGACCTTCATCAGGCGCTGGACGGCATCGGACGGCTTGGCGCCCCGGCTCATCCAGAACTTGATGCGCTCGTCCTCGAGCTTGACCGTGACCGGATCGGTCAGCGGGTTGTAGTAGCCCAGGATCTCCAGGGCTCGACCGTCGCGCGATCGGCGACTGTCGATGGCGACGACGCGGTAGGCCGGGCGCCTGGTGGCGCCCACGCGCGTCAGCCGGATGTGTACGGCCACGTGGTTTCCCTTCCGTGATGGGGTCGAATGAAGCTCCGGCGGGCTGCCATGAGGGGCTGACGTGGGGCCGGTGCCGCGACAGGATACCGCCTGCGCGTCCGGGTGGCGACTACCGCCCCGGCAGGCGTGGCAGCGATCCGGCGCGACCGCCCTTCGCCGACGACCCGAGCTGGCGCATAAGCCGCTGCATCTCCTCGAACTGGCGCAGGAGCCGGTTCACGTCCGAAACCGACGTGCCGCTCCCCGCCGCGATCCGCTTCCGGCGACTGCCCTTGATGAGGTGGGGCTCCCGGCGCTCGACCGGGGTCATCGAGTCGATGATCGCCTCGACGCGCTTCAGCTCACCCTCGTCGACCGCCTGCTGGGCGGCGCCCGCCAGGCCCGCTCCCCCCGGGACCATCTCGAGGAGCTGGCCGATGGGGCCCATCTTCTTGACCTGCTGGAGCTGGTCGCGGAAGTCCTCGAGCGTGAACCGGTTCTCGATCATCCGCTGGGCGGCCTGCTCGGCCTGCTCCCGGTCGATCCGCTCCTCGGCGCGCTCGACGAGGGTCACGATGTCGCCCATCCCGAGGATCCGCTGCGCCAGCCGGTCCGGATGGAAGACCTCGAAGGCATCGACCGCCTCGCCCGTGCCGACGTAGGCCACCGGCAGGCCGGTCACGCTCCGGATGCTGAGCGCGGCCCCGCCCCGGGCGTCGCCGTCCATCTTGGTCAGGACGAGCGCGGTGAGGGGCAGGTGCTCGAGGAACGTCTCGGCGACGCGGACCGCCTCCTGCCCGGTCATCGCGTCCACGACGAGCAGGATCTCGGCGGGCGAGGTGGCCTTCGCGATCTCGGCCAGCTCCTCCATCATCGGCCGGTCGACGTGGGTGCGCCCCGCGGTGTCCACGATGACCGTGTTCGACCCGGCCGGCGCGGCGGCCTCGATCCCGGACTGGACGATCCCGAGCGGCGCCGTCCCGGCGGCACCGGTGTGGACCGGCACCTTCACCCGCTCCCCGAGCCGGACCAGCTGCTCGATGGCCGCGGGACGGTAGACGTCCGCCGCCACCAGCATCGGCCGGCGGCCATCCTTGGCCAGACGCGCGGCCAGTTTGGCGGCGCTGGTCGTCTTGCCCGAGCCCTGGAGGCCGACGACCAGGATGACCGACGGGGCGTCGCCCTCGAGGTGGAGCGTGTAGCGCTCCCGACCGAGGACCTCGACGAGCTCGTCGTGGACGAGCTTCACGACCTGGTGGCCCGGGCGCACCCCGTTCAGGATCTCGGACCCGATGGCCTGCTCCCGGACGTGGGCCACGAACGTCTTCACCACCCGGAAGTTCACGTCGGCCTCGAGGAGGGCCAGGCGAACCTCCCGGAGGGCGGCGTCGAGATCGGCCTCGGTCAGGCGCGCCTGCCCGCGCAAGCGGGTGGAGATCGCCTGGAGCCGGGTGGAGAGGCTGTCGAACACCGGGTCAGGCGGCCAGCAGCCACTCGACGTACGCGTCGGGGTCGAATGGGGCGAGCGCCTCGAGGTCCTCGCCGTAGGCGGTGAACACGATCGGGATACCGTACCGATCGGCCACGGCGACCGCCACTCCGCCCTTGGCCGTCCCGTCGAGCTTGGCCAGCACGATCCCGGTCACGCCGGCCTCGGCCAGGAACGCCTCCGCCTGGGAGAGGCCGTTCTGCCCGGTCGTCCCGTCCAGGACGAGGAGCACGTGGCGGGGTTGACCGGGGAGCTGGCGGGCGATGACCCCACGGACCTTGGCCAGCTCGGCCATGAGGTCCCGCGAGGTTTGGAGCCGCCCCGCGGTGTCGACGATCACGGCGTCGATCCCCCGCGCCGTGGCCGCCGCGGTCGCGTCGAACGCCACGGCCGCCGGATCGGCCCCCGGCCGTTGGGCGACCACGCTCACGCCCAGGCGGTCGCCCCACAGGCGCAGCTGCTCGACCGCCCCGGCCCGGTACGTGTCGGCGGCGGCCAGGATCACCGATCGGCCCTCGTTCCGAAGGCGGGCGGTCAGCTTGGCGGCCGTGGTTGTCTTGCCGCTGCCGTTCACCCCGACCAGGAGGATGACCGCGGGCACCTCCCCGAGCTCGAACGGTCCATGGGGCGCCCGGGCCAGCCGGTCCCGGAGCGTCGCGGCGATCGCGTCGGGACCCGAAACGCCGGTCCGCGCCAGCTCCCGTGAGGCCTCGACGACCTCACCGGCCAGGGCCGGGCCGAGATCGGCCGCGATGAGCACCTCCTCGGCGGCCTCCCAGGCCGCATCGGACGCGCCGGCGCCCAGGCCGAGGGCGGCGCGGAGGCGCGCGCCCAACCCCCCACCGGGGCGACCCAGCATCGGTCAGGCGGGGACTTCGACCGGAACGTCCGCCAGCTTCAGCGAGAGGACGCGGCTCACGGCGGCATCGGTCATCGTCACCCCGTAGATCGTGTCGGCCGTCTCGATGGTGGCCCGGTTGTGAGTGATGACCACGAAGTCGATCGTCTCGGCCAGCCGGCGGAGGGCGTCCGCGAAACGGCCGATGTTGGCCTCGTCGAGCGCGGCGTCGACCTCGTCGAGGACGCAGAACGGAACCGGGTTGACGGTCAGCATCGCGAACAGGAGGGCGACCCCGGCCAGGGCCCGCTCCCCGCCGGAAAGCATGGCCAGCCGCTGGAGGCGCTTCCCCGGCGGCCGGACCGCGATCTCGATGCCTCCCGGGGCCTCGCTGTCCTCGTCCTGGCTGAGCTCGAGCGACGCGCTGCCCCCGGCGAACAGGAGGCGGCAGTACTCGTCGAACTTCTCGCCGATGGCCGCGAACGCCACCTGGAACTGCTGGGAGATCTCCTGGTCGAGCCGGTCGATGAGCTCCTGGGTGGACTCGGTGGCGCCCTTGAGGTCGGTTTCCTGCTCGCTCAGCTCGCCGAGCCGGGCCGACAGCTCGCGGTGCTCCTCGATGGCGAACGGGTTGACCGATCCGATCTGGTGCAGGGTGCGTCGGGTCCGGCGCAGCTCCTCGGCCAGGTCGTCCTCGCCCAGGGCCGATGGCGCCGGCGCCTCGGCGGGTGATTCGGCCGATGGCTCGGCCGCGGGATCGACCTCGGGAAGGCCCTCCAGCGACAGCTCGCGCTCGCGCTCGAGCCCCGCCAAGGCCTCCTCCAGGCGCGAGACCTCGACCGCGACCTGGTTCTGCTGCCCCTCGAGCTCGGCGAGGCGCCCGCCACCGCCGCTGAGCCGGCGCTCGGCGTCGAGGAGGGCGACCCGGGCGGCTTCGCGGGCCTCCTCGGCGGCCGTCCGGGCCTCGATCGCGGCGGCCTCGGCCGTCCGGGCCTCGGCCAGCGCCGTGGACGCCTCGGCCAGGCCGGCAGCCAGGCCCGCCCGTTCGGCCTCGACGCGGGCGATGGCGCGGCTCAGCTGGTCGGTGCGCTCTGCGGTTCGGGCCGCGCCGGCCCGGCGGTCGCCGGACATCGCATCGTGCTCGTCGGCGATCCGGACCGCGGCCTGCCACGCCTTGCGCGCGGCATCCCGTTCCGCGTCGGCGGTCGCCTGGCGCTCGCGCGCGGCGGCGGCCGTGGCTTCCAGTTCGCCCAGCTCGGTTCTCAACGCGTCGGGTGGGCCATCCGGCGACTCCGCCGTGGCGGGCAGGTCGGCCAGGGCTGCCGTCAGCCGCTCACGTTCGGCCGTCAGGCCAGCCACCGCGGCGTCGCTGGTGAGGGCGTGATCGTCGGCCTGGCGCCGGCTGGTCCGGGCCGCCTCGACCGCGGCCACGGCGGCGTCGGCGGCGACGCCGGACTGCTCGAGCTCGGTCCGGGCGTGGGCGAGCTCGGCAGTCGCCGCCTCGATCTCGGCGGCGAGGCGCTCGGCGAGTGCCGCCAGCTCGGTCATGGCGGCGCGGCGGCCCACCGGCCGACCGGCCGAGCCGGCACGGCCGCGGACCGTGACGAGGCCCCGGGCGTCGGCGAGGTCGCCGTCGAGGGTGACGGCCGCCCAGCCGTCGGGCAGCTCGTGCCAGCCGGCCAGGAGCGACGCCAGGCTCGGGGCGACCACGGTTCGTTGCAGGACCTCCGGTGCGGCGGCGCCGTCGATGAGCTCGGCCAGCGTCTGGGTTCCGCCGACGGCCGCCAGCGCCTCGCCGCGTCCGGCGGGCCGCCCGTTGGCCGGGGCCAGGAGGAGGGCGTCGCCGGCGACATCGGTCACCACCGGGTCCGCCCCCGGCTTCCAGAGGAGCGCCCGCTCGACATCTCCGAGCACCGCGGCGACGGCGGCTCCGGCGCCGGCCGGGACCGCCTCGAGTGACTCCGGCGCCGACCAGCCCCCGGACCGCAGCCGATCGACGATGTCGGACGCGCCATCCGGCAGGGCCGCTTCGAGCTCGGACAGCTCCGCGGTGACCCGAGCTCGGCGTTCGCCAAGCTCGGCGACGCCCACCGCGGCTCGTCCGGCCTGCGCCTCGGCGGTCGACCGGCGCTCGGCGGCCTCCCGGGCTCGTCGCTCGGCGGCTTCCAGCGCCTCCTCGGCCGCTCGGCGGTCTGCGGCAGCTCGCTCGGCCTCCACGGTCGCCGCGGACAGGCGTTCCTCGATGGCCGCCAGCTCGGCCTCCAGGCGGTCGCGGCGCGCGCGACCGGCGGCGACCTCCTCGGCCCGGCGCCCGGCATCGGCGAGGCGGTCCGCCTCGCGCAGGCGCACGGTGGCCAGCGCCTCCTCGGCGGCGACGACCGCATCGGCGGCCGAGCGTGAGCGATCAAGGGCGGCGCGCCAGGCGGCCTCGGCGTCGATCGCAACGGCCCGGTGCCGGCCCGCCTCCGCGTCACCCGGTTCGGACGGCGCCGTGGCCGGCTCGGCCAGCGCCTCGAGCTCGGCGGCCTCGCGACGGGCCCGAGTGAGCTCAGCCTCGAGGTCGAGATCGCGCTCGACGAGC
>DATBIW010000076.1:0-1579 GCA_036556745.1 Candidatus Limnocylindria bacterium
GCCGGCGAGCCCTCGCCGACCGCCGGGGGTCCCTCCGCCGGCGCGGGGGCCGGCGGTTCGGCGGGCACCTCGACCACCTCGGGAGGCTCCGACCCGACCGGCGGCGGCGGCGCCCACCCGGCCATCCGCGTCGGTGGCTCGGCCAGGGCGGCCCGCGCGGCGGCGGCCTCGTCGGGGCTGGCCAGCAACGAGTAGCGCATCGCGTCGTACCCCGGCCAGTGGCCCACGTCGCCGTCGCGGATCATCACCGCGCGTCGGAGGTGGGTGCCGGTCACGTCCTGGACCGACCGGTCCATGACCTCGAACTCGCGCCCGGTGACCTCGCGCAGGGCGGCCGGCAGGGTTTCGACCAGGTAGGCCGGGTCGGGGTTGACCGCCAGCGCCCTGTCGAGAGCCTCGACCACCTGGGCGTCGGGAAGGTCGCGGGGCAGGGGACGGGAGATGTACCGCATCCGGGAATCCCGGCTGGGCCCCATCAGCGTGCGCCACAGGCTCCGAACCATCGGACGGCGATTGTACCGATGCGCACTCGCGGACGGCCGGTCGCCCATCGGTATACTTCGCGCCGCGTGTGCGCGTCCGTCCACCCGCCCGGCAGGACCGACCCGCGCCACTGACAGCCCACCTCGGAGGGACCGTTCGATCAACCCGCGCGTCCGCAAGGCGGTTTTGCCCGCCGCCGGCTACGGGACCCGATTCCTGCCGGCCACCAAGGCCATCCCCAAGGAGATCCTGCCGCTCGTCGACCGGCCGGTCATCCAGTTCGCCGTCGAGGAGGCCGTGGCCTCGGGGATCGAGCAGATCATCATCGTGGTCGGCTCGGGGACGAGCGTCATCGAGGAGCACTTCGACTCGGCCCCCGCCCTCGAGCGGTGGCTCGAGGACCGCGGCGACATCGAGCTCCTCCGGGCGGTCCGGCGCCAGTCGGAGATCGCGGCCATCGCCTATGTCCGCCAGAAGGAGCCGCTGGGCCTGGGCCACGCGGTGCTGATGGCCAAGGAGCTGGTCGGCGACGAGCCGTTCGCGGTTCTCCTCCCCGACGATGTCATGCTCAACCCCGGCGGCGCGCCCGTGACCGCCCAGCTGGTCGAGGCCCACGCCGCGCATCGCGGCTCGGTGATCGCCATCACCAAGGTCCCGCGGTCCGAGGTCAGCCGCTACGGCATCGTCCGGACCACTCGCGGCGAGGGCCGGCTGTGGGAGCTGGCGGACGTCGTCGAGAAGCCTCCGGTGGACGAGGCACCGTCGGACCTGGCGGTCCTGGGCCGCTACGTCCTGAGCCCGCGGATCTTCGACAAGCTCGAGCACACCTCCAGCGGCGCGGGCGGCGAGATCCAGCTGACCGATGCCATCCGCGCGCTCATGGCCGACCAGCCGGTGTACGGCTACGAGTTCACCGGCCACCGCCATGACGCGGGGACCCGGATCGGGTGGCTCGAGGCGAACGTCGCGCTCGCCCTCGAGTCGGACCTGGCGGACGACTTCCGCTCCTACCTTCGCAGCCTCGACCTGCGAGACTAGCGGGCCATGACCTCGGACACCCCCGTCCCCGACGGCCGCGTCATCGGCGGGCGCTACA
>DATBIW010000077.1:0-8718 GCA_036556745.1 Candidatus Limnocylindria bacterium
ACCGCGATCCCGTACTTGCGCGCCAGGTCCGGCCGCGCGCGGACGTCCACCGTGACGTGGGCACGTCCGTGGGCCTCCAGCTCGTCGATCAGCTCGCGGCAGTCGGTGCACAGCGGGTGGCTGAACGCGACGACCAGCTCCCCGGTCGGCAGGTTCCCGCCCATGTCGCTCAGCTCGACACGGTCGAGATGCCGGGTCCGGACGCCGCGGAGCCGGGCGCCGAGCTTGTACACCTCGCAGCCGGCGCAGATGCCGGTCGCCGCCGCCAGCAGGGCGAGCGTGGTGACGAGCAGGCCGAGCCCCATCCCCAGGCCGGTCAGACCCACGGCGTAGGCGACGGTGGCAGCCGACAGGATCGCGACCCCAACCATGTTCGCGAAGCGCGGCGGGCGGCTGTCCTCGATCGGGCCCTCGCCGAAGCGCGGCTGGATGAGCTCGTAGTACGCCAGACACGGCAGGCAGTACCGCCGACCGAACCGCAGGCCGATGGCCAGCTGGGCGGCCAGCAGGCCGAGGAGTGGCCAGACCCCGGTGACGACGGCGACCGCCGACAGCACACCCACGGTGGCCTGGACGGCGCGCGGAGCTCGGGCGTCCACGACATCGAGGTCGCAGTACGGGTCCGCGCGGCGGACGAAGGGCTGGGTCATGAAGGGCTCTCGCTGCTGAGGGGATGGCGAACAACAGGCAGACCGATATCGGTCTGGTCAGCGGCGGGAGGATGGCCGGGGTGTCGCCGGGGCGACGGGCGCGCGTGGAGCGCGCGTCAGGCGGGGGAGATCCTCCCGCCTAGCGACAGGCGCAAGAGCAGCTGGTGCAGGTTCCGCGCGCAGCCATCACAGGCCGCGCAGCCTACACCCTTCCCGCGCACCTGTCAGCCCGGCGTAAGGTTGGTTCCGTGGACCGGACGCACCGCATCATCCGGATCGGGGTCGGCGCCGGGCTGGTGGTCGCCGTCGCCGGGGCGGTGGCGCTCCTCACCTTCGGCCTGTCCCTGGCCAGCGGGGAGACGCTCCAGGCCCTGAACGACGCCGCCCTGCTGGTCATGGTCGGCGCGCTCGCCCCGCTGATGCTGTCGTTCTACGAGCTCGGCGGGCGGACGCCGCTGTGGCCGGCCCGGCTGGCCCAGGCGCTGGGCTGGATCTCGGTGATCGGCTTCTGCGCCGTCCAGCTGGCCCAGATGACCGGGCTGATCGCGATCGACTGGTCCAGCCCGGCGACTGGCGTGTTCGCGGCGGCCAGCCTGGGGCTGGGGTACATCGGCCTGTGGATCGCCGGGGCGAACCTGCTCGCCGGTCCATGGCTGACCGGCGTCCGGTGGCTGGGCCTGGTGGCCGGGCTCGGGATGTCCCTGTACGCGGCCGGGCTGCTGCTCGGCGGGGTGGACTCCGCGGTGACCGGTCTCGGGGCCATCGGCTTCCTCCTGCTCCTGCCGCTCTGGGCGCTGCTGATGTCCCGGCTGCTGGCCGGCCTGGGCAGCCGAGGCGCCGCGCCGACGGAACCGACCGTGGGCGAGCCGGGCTGATGGCGAGCTGGGCTGACCTCGAGCGCGAGGCGCCGGCCGTGGCGGCCGGTGGGCGGGAAGCGTTGTATCGGTCCGGGGAAGGCGAGGGGATGTTCACGACCATCCGGGGGGATGGGCTGCCGCGGACGCACGTCGTGAACGTCGGGATCGTGGGTGGGCGGCTGCTCGTCTTCGTCCAGGGCCGGTCGGCCAAGACCCGCGACCTGCTCGGGGACGGCCGCTATGCACTCCACGCCATGCAGGACCCGGCGGTGCCGCACGAGTTCCTGGTCCGCGGCCGGGCGCGGCAGGTCACCGACGACGCGGTGCGGGCCGCCGCGAAGGCCGTCTGGGCCTTCACGCCCGCGGATGACTACCCGCTGTTCGAGCTCGAGATCGAGCACGCCCTGTTCGGCGAGCGCGGCGACCCGGACGCCTGGCCGCCCCACTACACGTCCTGGAAGCCCGGTCAGGCCGCGACGCATCTGTAACGCCCCACCCGCTCACGGGGAAACGCCCGCAACCCGGCCACCCGTACCGTGGGGTCGCGGTGGACACGCCGCGGAAAGCGAGGCCTGACCGTGAGTGAGCTCGAGAAGGACGTCAAGAAGGGTTGGCGCGAGGCCGAGGAGACCGCCAAGGAAGAGTGGCGGAAGTCCGATGGCATCACCGACACCGACGACAAGGTTGCCAACCTTGGCGACGACATCAAGAAGAACCTCGGCAACCTCGGCGACGAGGCTCGCGAGGGGATGGACAAGGTCGGCGACGAGGTCCAGGAGGGGTACGACAACCTTCGTCGATGACACGCGGGGGAGTTCAGGGGCCGACATCTGACCGATAGGCCACGAACCCCCCACAGCACTGACCGGCCGTCATTCCGACGGCCGGTCATTCGCGTGCCGTAGGCTTCTCCGGTGTCCGTCGACCACGATGACCTGATCCGCGGGGCGACCTTCCGCCCGCTGAGCGAGGTCCCGCCGCTCCAGCTGGCGAGCGCGGCGGTCCGGTTCACCGCCACCGGTTCCCACACCGACGGCGAGTTCGGCCTGTTTCGCTACGACATGCCGGCCGGGCCCGGCGGCCCGCGACCGCACATCCACCGCACCTTCTCCGAGTCGTTCTACGTCCTCGAGGGCGCGGTCGATGTCTACGACGGGGTTGCCTGGGTTCCGGCCGCTGCCGGCGACTTCATGTACGTGCCCCGCAACGGCGTTCACGCGTTCCGCAACGGCGGGGACGGGCCGGCGTCGATGCTGATCCTGTTCACGCCGGGCAAGCCCCGCGAGCGCTACTTCACCGCGCTGGCGGAGATCGCGGCCTCGGGTCGCGAGCTCTCGCCCGAGGAGTGGACCGAGGTCTGGGAGCGCAACGACCAGTACGCGGTCGACGAGGACCCGCCCCAGACCTGATTCCGTATCATCGGCAGACCGATGGACGAGCCTTGGCTGCCCGCCGTCCTGGCGGCTTTCGTCCCCGCCCTGCTGTGGCTGCTGTTCTTCTACAGCCGGGACCGATACGAGCGCGAGCCGACCCGCGCGATCCTGATCTTCTTCGTCATGGGCGCGGTCCTGGCGGTGCCGATGGCCCTCCTCCTGTCATTCGTGACGGTGCCACTGGTCCTCGGGCTGGGCCTGTCCGAGGCGACGCTGTGGGGATCGTTCGCGGTGATGTTCCTGCTGGCCGGCCTCCCCGAGGAGACGATCAAGGGTGGGCTGTCCGCCTTCCGGGCGAAGCGCGAGCGGGACGTCGACGAGCCGGTCGACACGATGGTCTACTTCACCAGCCTGGGCCTGGGGTTCGGGGCGCTCGAGACGGTGCTCTACATCGTCGGCACCTACTACGAGTTCCTGCCCCAGAGCTCGTCGGCCGCCATCGAGGCGGCGTTCTTCATGACGGCGCCGATCCGGGCGCTGACGGTGACCATGGGTCACGGCCTGTGGACCGGGATCGTCGGCTACTTCTGGGGTGGCCGCCGGATGGGCTATGACCGGCGGCGGACGCTCGTCGGCGGGATCCTGCTGGCCGCCATCCTGCACGCCACCTACAACACGATGGTCAGCATGGACCTGGCGGTGGGGATCGGGGTCCTGGTGGTGACCGCGATCATCTACACCGTCCTGTTCCGCTCGGCGCTCGCGCGCTCACCGTTCCGACCGGTCCTGAACCCGGCCGCCCCGGCTCCGGCGGCTGCGCCCGTTCCAGCGGCTGCCCCCGTGGTGCCCACCCCCGAAGCGCCGCCGCCCGCCAGCCCCCCGGCCGAGGGTCCGCCTACGGCGTGACCTGGATCGGGTCGGAGGCCATGAGGACTTCGTCGTTCCCGCTCACGTACCAGACCAGGAACTGGCCGAAGTTCTCCGGGGCGGTGAGGGTTCCCGGGCTTCCGATGTACGTGTAGAACCAGGACTCGTTCGTCCAGTCGGTCACGCCCTCGGCGAGGATCGTGATGTAGTCACCGCCGGCGTCGGGTCCGGTCCAGTTGACCTGGAACTCGTCGCCGGTCCCGACCGATGCCGGCGCGTCGATGCTTCCCTCGAACGCGGTCACCTCGATCTCGGCCTCGGCCAGGACGGTTTCATCCTGATCGCCCGAGACGTACCAGATCTCGAACTCGCCCTCGTCGGTCGGGGCCTGGAGGATCCCGGGGCTGCCGACGTAGGAGTAGAACCAGTGGTCCGCGTTGGTCCACTCCTCGGCGCCGGCCGGCACGATCGCGATGAAGTCACCCTGTGCGTTCGGACCGGTGAACTCGACTTCGAACTCCGAACCGGCGGACACCTCCGCCGGAGCATCGATCGTGGCCGGGCCGTCGGGGCGCGGGGTGACGCTGGCCTCGGCCTCCTCGCTCCCGGACGCGGACTCGCTCGCCTCGGTGGATTCCGACGGCTCGGCCGATGGCGACGCGCTGCCCTGGCAGGCGGCAAGGATGAGCAGCAGGCTCATCAGGGCGACCAGGAAACCGAACCGCCGTGGGCTGCGCATGTCAGGAACCTCCACTCCAAGGCCGAGATGGTACCGCCATCAGAAATCGCGGCGTCCCGCGAAGAACGACTCGGCATCGGGACGGACCAGCTGGTAGATCGCGAGGCGCTGGCCGCCGGGTGCGGTGAACGTGCTGACCGGCCCGTGCGGGATCTCGAGCTGGTGTCCCGCCGTCCAGCCTCGGGCCTTCAGCTCGGCGTAGGTCGCGTCAAGATCGGCGACCCGGAAGACGAGCACCGGCTGGTCGCCCTCGAGGTGCTCGGCGAGCAGGATCCGCGGCCCTTCCCCGGTGAGCCGGACCATGGCCACCCGGGTCCCCATCCCCTCGACCGCGAAGATCAGCTCGCCGCCCAGCGTGTCGGCCAGGTACCGCGCGTCGGTCGCCGCGTCGCGGCTGGGCATGTAGACGAAGTCGAGGGACTCGAAGGGCGCGTCGCCGGCCACGGCCCGAGGGTACCAGCCGCTATCGTGCGCCGATGCCCGACGCCCTGTGGGCGGGGATCATCGCCGGCTACGGGATCGCCATCCCGGTCGGCCCGATCTCGGTCCTGATCCTCCAGCTGGCGGTGAGCCGCGGCTTCCGGCCCGCGGCGGCCGCCGCCGCGGGTGCCGCGTCGGCGGACCTGAGCTACGCGGTCCTCGCCGCCCTGTTCGGGGCCGCGCTGGCCGGCCTCCTCGAGCCGATCATCGTGCCCGCCCGGATCGTCGGGGCGGTCGTGCTCACGGTCATCGGCCTCCGCGGCCTCGTCTCGGCGCTGCGGGTGGAGATGGATCCGGCCAGCACCGTGGGCCAGTCCGCATCGGTCAACCACCGGAGGACGTACCTGACGTTCCTGGCCCTGACCGCGACCAACCCGATGACGTTCCTGTACTTCGCCGCGCTGATCATCGGCCTGCCGGCGCTCGAGGGGGGAGCGGGCGCCCGCCTGGTCTTCGCCGCCGGCGCGTTCGCCGCCTCGCTCAGCTGGCAGCTCTTCCTGGCCGGAGTCGGCTCGGCATTCCACCACCGGCTCTCGCCCCGGGTCGAGCGCTGGACCCGGGTCGGGGGCTCGCTGATCGTCCTGGCCTTCGCGGCCTGGATCGCGTTCCAGGCCGCGGCAGGGGTGTCGGGCGTGCCTTGACGACGGCGTGTGCTAACCGCGTGTGGCACACACCCTGTCAGCGCGTCAGCCGAGCTCAGTCGGCGAGCCCCTCCCAGGTCTCGAGGTACGTCTTCAGGCCGGACACGATGCAGACGATGTCCAAGGGTGTGTCAGCGCGCAGTCAGGCGGTCCACTCGATGAGCGCCACGTCGACGGCGGCCTTGATGCCCTTGAGCTTCGCCGGCTCGCGCACGCCTGCCTGGTAGGCGCCGGCATCCAGCTGGTCCAGCGTGCTCCCCGAGGCCAGGATCTGGTCCCGCTGGGCAAGCGCGCTGACGCGCGCCGCGACGTGTACACCGACGCCTCGGTAGTTCTCGCCCACCTGCGCCACCTCCGAGGTGTGGAGGCCGATCCGCACCCATGGGGCGAACCCGTGCTCGCGGCGATGAGCGGCCAGCGTCCGCTGGATGTCAACCGCCGCCTCGACCCCATCACGCGGCTCGTCGAAGGCCACGAAGAAGCCATCCCCGGTGTGGCTGACCTCCTGCCCGTGGTGCCGGGCGAACACCGTCCGGAGGGTCGTGTCATGCCACCCGATGAGCTCCTCCCAGGCGTCGTCGCCCATCGCCTCGAGCAGCTCGGTCGAGGTGACGATGTCGGTGAACATGAAGGTCCGGGTCACCCGACGGCCCTTCGGCGCGTGGCCGGCGGCGGAGTTCCGCTCCAGCTCCGCCTCGACCCGTTTCAGGTCGGGCCCGGCGCCCAGCCGTTCGAAGGTCGATCGCGCGGCCTCCAGCTCCAAGGCGGCGCTCGTCTCCTCGTTCGTCGCCTTGTAGGCCGCCGCCAGCTGGGTGCGCACCCGGGCCGTCTCGTACGGGGCGCCCACCACCTGCCACAGGTGACGCGCGCGAAGGAGCTCGTCGACCGCCGCCTCCATGTCACCGTTGGCGAGGACGACTGCGCCGCGTGCCGACGCCGCCGTGGCCTGGAGCGTCGTGGACGGGAACATCTCCGCGATCGACGCGAGGTCGACCGCCGCCGCGTCGGCGGTGTCCACGTCCCCGACGGCCAGCGCGATCTCGACCTGGGCCGGCAGGAGGTGGCTGCGGCCGAGCGGATCGTTCGGGTTGTCCCCGGACGGCAGGAACCCGTTCGTCGGCGGACCCTCGCTCATGGCGCGGCGAATCGCGGCGACCGCCTGCTCTGGCTCGCCCTGGGCCAGTTTCAGGAGGGCGAGGCCCGGCTCCGGGTCGCGCCCGTACTCGTGGGCGCGCTGGTAGGCCTCGGCCGCGCCGGCCAGGTCGCCCCGCTGGCGGAGGTTCTCGCCGAGCTCGTAGAACGCCCAGCCCAGGTCCCACGTCAGCCGGTAGCGCTCCAGGTCGACGCAGGCCTGCCGGATTTCCTCCTCCGCCGTACCCCACTCGCCCCGCAGCCGTTTCGCCTCGGCCCGGTGGACACGGCAGACGCCGGGGTAGCCGCTGATCCCTTGCCGCTTCATCTCGCGGTCGGCCTCTTCGGTCCACTCGCTGGCCCGCTGCCAGTCGGAGAGGTCCCGACAGGTCCCCATCGTGGCGCAGTACACGCCGGCGGTCGTGAACGGCTCTAGCTCGCCGCTGGCCGCGGCGCTCGCCGCCTCGTCGATCAAGGCGAAGCCTTCCTCGACGCGGCCCTGGCGGATGAGGGCCTGACCCATGAGGTTGGTGGCCAGCGCCTCGGTGTTCCGGTCGCCGTACTCCCGGGCTTGGGCGACCGCCCGGGCGCCGGTTTCGTAGGCGGCCACGAGGTCGCCGGCGTCCATCTGGGCGAAGCCCTCGAACAACGTCAGGACGCCGTGGACGGCCGACGGCGGCTCGCCCTCGAGCATCCGCCTCGCCCGGTTCAACCATCCCGCGGCGGCTCTCGTCGCCACCCGGTTCGTGGCGTTGACGAAGAGCCGGAGCGCGACACCGGCGGCCGCGGTCCGTGCCCCGGCGTCCACGTGGGCCGCGTAAGCCCGTTCCAGGGCGTCGAGACTCTCCGGCGGATTCCCGCTCCAGAACTCCGCGTCGCTCAGCCGCTCGAGGTCTTCGGCGGACAGCCGTCCGGCGGACTCCGCCTCACGGAGCAGGTCGCGGGCATCAGCCCACGCGTGCCGGGCAATGGCGTCGCGGGCTGACTCCAGGGTTGCCGGGCTGGCCTGAGTCATGAGCGATTGTGGGTCCGGCCGCGACCGGCTGACAAGCGAGGGACTTACTCGGCGAGTCCCCAGAGGTCGCCGACGGTGAAGCCGGCCGGGAAGGGATCGGCATCGTCCACGACGAACTCGGCGCGGCCGGTGATCCAGGCGCTCCCGGTGAGCTGTGGCACGACGGCGGGGTAGGGGCCGATGGTCGTCTCCCGCAGGAGCCGGCCGGTCCAGGTGGTGCCCAGGATCCCCTCGTGGACGAAGTCCTGACCGATGGCCAGCTGGCCGCGGGCATGGAGGACCGCCATCCGGGCGCAGGTCCCAGTGCCGCACGGGGACCGGTCGAGGACCCCGGTGAACGACGCCGGCCGCGACCAGTCCAGCGTCCCGCTGCTCACGACCACGGTGTTCTTCGCGTTGGCGCCGGGGGCGGTGGGCGGTCCGGTCAGCTCGATGATGCTGATCCCCTCGACCCCCGGCAGCTCGGGGTGGACGACGGGGAGCTGCTCGCGGGCGGCGGCCTTGACCATCTCCCCGCGCCGCACCAGGTCCCGGCCCTCGTCCGGCGTCAGGCTGAGCCCCAGTGACGCCGCCTCGACGAGCGCGTAGAACATCCCGCCCCACGCCACGTCGACGGTCACCGTCCCGATCTCGGGGACCTCGACCGGCCTGTCGAGGTGGACGGCGAAGGCCGGCACGTTCTCGAAGGTGATGGCCGCGGCCTTCCCATCGTGGACCTCGGCCCTGATCCGAATCAGGCCGGCCGGCGCCTCGAGGACGAGCTCGGTGATCGGCTCACTGACCGGGACCAGGCCCTCGTTGATCAGGACGGTGGCGGTGCAGATCGTGTTCGAGCCGCTCATGGCCGGGTACTCGGCCTGCTCCATGATCACGTACCCCGCATGCGCGTCAGGGTGGGTGGGCGGCAGGACGAGGTTGCAGCAGGTCGCCGGGTAGCCCCGGGGCTCGCGGAGCATCAGGCGACG
>DATBIW010000078.1:0-3263 GCA_036556745.1 Candidatus Limnocylindria bacterium
GAATTGAAGATCTATCCCGGTGACGCTAGCGGAGAGGCTCCACCCGTTCCCATCCCGAACACGGAAGTTAAGCTCTCCAGCGCCGAAGATACTCGGGGGGCAACTCCCTGGGAAAATAGGTCGTCGCCGGGATATTTCATGCCCGGCCGCGGGCTGCGCCGCGTCCCGCCGGCTCCCCGGCGCCACGCCGCCTATCCTTGACCCGTGGATCCCATCTGCCCCCTGCTCACCCTCGACGGTGACCCGCGAGCGGTTTCCTCATCCCCCGACCTGGCGCACCGCTGCTCGGCGGGAGGCACCCTGGCCACGATCGACCGCGAGTACCAGGCGCGCTTCTGCCTGAGCGGCCGATACCAGTCGTGCGAGCGCTACGCCGCCCATCTCGAGGCCGGCGGAGCCGTTGGGCCGCGCTGGAAGGCGGGCGCGGCCGATGCCACGTTTGCTTCGACCCGGCTGGTCGTCGACACCGCCCCACGGACGGTCGCCGGCGCTCGCCCGCGACGGATCGGGCGCGCGGCGCTGTTCGTCATCGGCCTGGTGCTCGCCGGCGTGGTCATCGGCTGGATCGGGCTCGGCGGCCTGGGCGCGATCCTCGGCCCCGGCGGGGCCAGCCCGACGCCGAGCGCCAGCGCATCGGCCTCCGCGAGCCCGTCGGAGACGCCCGAGCCCAGCCCTTCGGTCGAGGAGTCCGCGTCCGCGAGCCCGGAGACGACCCCGGCGCCCTCGACGACGCCGGCGCCCACCCCGGTGACCTACATCGTCCAGGCCGGCGACACGCTGAACGAGATCGCCGCCCGGTTCGGGACGACGGCCCAGGCGATCATGCAGGCCAACGGGCTGACCAGCGACGTCATCAACGTCGGCCAGGTCCTGATCATCCCCATCTAGCCCGCCCTAGAACGGCGGCTGGCAGGTGCGACAGAACGTGGTCGCCTCGTCGCCGCCGATCTGGCGCAGCTCCCGGCCGCAGCGCGGGCAGGCCTGGCCGCCTCGGAGGTGAACCTGGAGGAACTCGCGGTTCTGCTCCTCGATGTGGGGCGGGACGAGCACGCGGAGCCGCTCGGTCGCATCGGCCAGGACGCTGCGCATGGCCTGGTACAGCCGATCGACCTCCTCGGCCGACAGGCTGCGCCGCTTCCGGAGCGGGGCCAGCCGCGCCGTCCACAGGATCTCGTCGCTGTAGGCGTTGCCGATCCCGGCCACGAATGCCTGGTTGCGGAGCAGGTTCTTCAGCTCCCCGGGGTGGCGGCGGATCCGCGCCCGGAAGACGTCCAGGGTGAGCTCGGGGTCGTCCGCGTCGGGGCCCATCTCGGCCCAGCCCGGCACGTCGTCGAGGTGGGCGCGGTCGACGAGGTAGAGCTTGCCGAGCATCTCGCGGTCGACGTAGCGGAGCTCCCCGCCGTCGGCGAAGGTGAGGCGCAGCCCGGTCCGGGCCCGGACCTTGTCGCCGGGCCCCTCGAACAGCCAGAAGCGCCCGGCCAGCATCGGGTTGGCGACCAGGATCCGCTCCTCGCGACCCCGGCGGAGGAGAGGAAGCAGGAGGTACTTGCCCCGGTGGGTCGCCGCCCCGAGGGTCATCCCGGGGAGGGCGGTGAGATCGGCCTCGGTCGCTCGGAGCAGGATGGGGGTCGGCGCGGTGGCCGTCGCGATCGTCCGACCGGTGGCCCGCCGGGCCAGCTCCTCGGCGACGACCGTGATGTCGGGGAGCTCAGGCACGATCGGCCGCCATTGACCCGGATGGTATGCTACGCCGGCCTCTGAGCAGGACAACCAGATAAGCGTGCGAGACGCGCGTCACACGCCCAGGAGGAGAGCACCGAGTCGTCGCCACGAGGACCAGGACCGTTCCGATTCCGGGCATGACGCCCTCCGCTCGCGGAGGGTGTTCTGATTTCAGGGAGACAAACCGACAGGAGCCACCATCACTTGACCGAAGACCCGCAGCCCGCGGCCCCGGCCGACGAACCGACGTCGGCCGGGTCAGACATCGCCGCGGACGCGTCGGACCAGCCGACCGCCCAGTCCGCCGAAGCGCCCGAGACCGCCACCATGGTCGCGGAGCCTGAGCCGGAACCCACCCCCGAACCCCCCTTCGAGCCCTCACCCGCCGACGCCGCCGATGCGCGCGCCGTCGCCGATGTCGCCGAGGCCCTGGCCGCGGTCGAGGTCGCCGAGGCCCTCGAGGCGGTCGCGGTCGCGGCCGAAGCCGATGCGGTGGCGGACATCATCGAGGCGGTCGCGGAGCCCGAGGCAGCCGAGCCTGAGAGCGCCGAGCCCGAGGCAGCCGAGCCCGTGGCGGCGGACGATCGTCCCGAGCCCACGACCATGGCCGAGTTCCTCGACCACCCGGAGCACGAGGTCAAGAACCTGCGCCACGGCGACGTGGTGGAGGGCACCGTGGTCCGGATCGACCCGGACGAGCTCCTCGTCGACTTCGGCGGCAAGAGCGAGGGTGTGGTCTCGAACCGCGAGCTTCTCGGTCGCCGGGGCGGGCCCCGCGAGGGCGACGAGCCCCGCCAGGAGCTGAAGGTCGGGGACCCGGTCCTCGTCTACGTCCTCCAGCCCGAATCGCCCGAAGGCCATGCCGTCCTCTCGGTTCGCCGTGCCGGCCTCGAGCGGAAGTGGCGCGCCATGCAGGAGCGCTTCGAGGCGGGTGAGATCGTCGAGGCCCGTGTCATCGACCACAACAAGGGCGGCCTGATCGTCGACCTCGGGGTCCGCGGCTTCGTCCCGATCTCCCAGATCGTCGACTTCCCGCGCCGGCCCCGCGACGAGCAGCCACGCGACGCGGCCCAGGAGATCGCCGAGAAGCTGCAGCCCTTTGTCGGGCGCACCCTTCGGCTGAAGATCCTCGAGGTCAACCGCAAGGCGAATCGGCTCATCCTCAGTGAGAAGGTGGCCGTCTACGAGGAGCGCCGCGAGAAGCGCGACGAGCTGTTCAGCTCGCTGAACGTCGGCCAGCGGGTGCAGGGCACGGTCCGCAGCATTGCCCCGTTCGGCGTGTTCGTCGACCTGGGCGGGATCGACGGCCTGGTCCACAAGTCCGAGCTCTCGTGGAACAAGGTCAACAACCCGGAGACCGCGTACGAGATCGGGGAGCAGGTCGAGGCCGAGGTCATCGACATCAACCACGAGCGCGGCCGGATCAGCCTCTCGATCCGTCGCCTTCAGCCCGACCCCTGGCAGGAGTCGGTCGCCAAGTACAAGATCGGCGACGTCATCGACGGCACCGTCACCAAGCTCGTGAACTTCGGCGCCTTCGT
>DATBIW010000079.1:0-1993 GCA_036556745.1 Candidatus Limnocylindria bacterium
TCCCCGAGATCGCCACCACCGCCGACGTGGCCAGCGTGGCGAGCATCGTGAGCCGCAGCTTCTCACGCTCGACGTCCACCCCCAGGGTCGCGGCCTGGGCGTCACCGAGGAGCAGCAGGTTCAGCGGGCGCCATCGGGCCATCAGGAGCCCGAAGGACAGGACCAGCAGCGGGAGGGCGAAGCCGAGCTCGATCCAGGAGGCATCGGCCAGGGATCCCATCAGCCAGCTGTAGACCGCGGCGAGCGCCCGGCCGGACTGGAACATCAGCAAAGCGACCACCGCGGCGAGGATGGCCGACACGCCGTAGCCGGTCAGCAGCAGCGTGATGACCGGCGCCCGTCCGCCGGTGCGCGCCACGGCGTAGACGAGCAGCACGGTGGCCAGCCCGCCGGCGAAGGCCAGGACCTGGATGAGCCCCAGCCCCAGCCATGCGCTTCCCAGGCCGATGACCAGGCCGGGCACCAGCGCCGGCCCCACGATGCCGAGCACGGCACCCAGGCTGGCACCGGCCGCGGTGCCGATGATGTACGGGTCGGCCAGCGGGTTGCGGAGCAGCGCCTGGAAGACCGCGCCGGACATCGCCAGCCCGCCACCGACCAGCGCAGCGGTGAGGACCCGCGGCAGCCGCAGGTCAAAGACGATCGTCTCGGCGGTGGCCGGCCACGTCTCGGCCAGCGGCAGGCCCAGCAGACGCCGGGCGAGGATGGCGAGCGTGTCGCCTGGCGCCACTCCCACCGAGCCGATGGCGAGGGCGGCCACCACGGCCGCGGCCAGTATCGCGACGCCGGCACCCAGGACGAGCGTCGTCCGGGTCAGCGACGGCCCGCCGACGAGCCGCGGCTCGGCCCCGGCGAGCGGCTGGCTGACCGCGGCGCGCATCAGTCGAACGTCTCCGGGTGGATGGCGTGCGCCAGGGCTTGGAGGCCGTCCACGATCCGCGGCCCGGGCCGGGTGATGAGGATGTCCTCCGGCATGGGGATGACGCGACCCTCGACCACGGCCGTCATCTCGCCCCATCCCTGGCGCTGCGCGACCGACTCGGCGGTGATCGACGGGTCGTAGGCGGCGTCGCCGAGCAGGATGATCTCCGGGTCGGCGGCCACGAGATCCTCGAGCTGGATGGCGGTGGTCGTCGCGTCGCCGAGGATCGGGTCGCCGCCGGCGATCTCGATGAGGGACGCCAGGAAGGAGCCCTCGCCGGCGGTGTAGATGCTGCCGCTGAACAGGCTCACCTCGTAGAAGGTGCGCGGCCGGTCCTCGCCCGCAACCGCCTCTTCGACAGCGGCGACGCGGTCGCGCATGCCGGCCACCACGTCGGCCGCGTCGGGCTGCGCGTCGAGCGCCTCGCCGACGAGCTCGATGTTGGCGTAGACCTCGTCAAGCGACTCGGGGTAGAGGACGAGCACCGGGTAGCCGAGTTCGTCGAGCGCCGCGATGTCGGCCGGCGCCGTCAGGTTGTTGCCCGCCGCCAGGACGAGGTCCGGCTCCACGTTCACGACCGCCTCGCGGTCCACGCCGGTGAAGCTCGCCACGTTCGGCACGTCCTCCAGCTCAGCCAGGACGTCGTCCGGGAAGCCGTCGCGGAAGTCGTTCACACCTACGATCCGGTCGCAGGCGTCGAGCGCGCAGACGATCTCCGTGTTCGACGGCGCCAGGCTGACAATCCGCTCCGGCTCGGCGTCGAGCGTGACTTCGCGGCCCTCGTCATCGGTGAGGGTGACCGGGTAGGTCGTGGCCGGGATCGCGGTGGCGGTGGCCGCCAGCGAGGGCGCGACGGATGCCATCGGCGACTGCGAAGCCGATGGCGAGGCTGCCGCATTGCAGGCAGCCAGAAACAGGGCGACGAGAACGAGGGATAGGGTGCGAAGACGGGGAGCCATGGTGATGCCGTTCCCTTTCTCACGAGGGTCGTGACATCGCGACTGGCTGGGCGACCTGGCTCCCGGTCAGGTCCGCGTGGCGGATCGGTCCGGATACAGTTGCGGGACAGCG
>DATBIW010000080.1:0-10475 GCA_036556745.1 Candidatus Limnocylindria bacterium
AAGCTGGTCCCGGACGTGTCCCTGATGGGGATGGCGTCGGACGACGCCCGTGGATCGCTCGTTCCCGGTGCGGTGGCCGCCATCCGGGGCGTGCCGCTCCTGGCGTATGGCTCCGAGCTGCGCCTGACCGATGGCGCCGCGCAGATCCGCCGCCTGAACCCCACCGGCTTCGACATCCTCGAGGCGCCGCTCCCGGTGGTCGCGAGCGTCACCGACCAGGTGGGCGAGCCGCGCTACGCGAGCCTGAAGGGGATCATGGCCGCCCGGAAGATGGAGCTCACGACCTGGTCGCTGGCCGACCTCGGCCTGGATGCCGGGGAGCTCTCGCCTCGGACGAGCATGGTCGAGGCGCGGCCACCGGCCGCCAAGCCGCCCGCCGAGCGGATCACCGGGGTGGGGGCCGACGAGGCCGCCACCCGGATCGCCGACTGGCTGGCGGCCCGAAAGCTGATCGCCTGATGGCAGACGTCGCGTTCCTCGCCGAGTTCGTGGACGGGAACCCTTCGCGAGCCGCGCTCGAGCTCGCGGCGGGGGCGTCCGAACTGGCGGCCCAAGGCGGGGGAGCGGCGGTCGGGCTGGCCTACGGGCCCGGGGCGGCCGACGGGGCGGCCGGCCTCGGTGCCGCCGGCGTCGCCCGCGTGGTCGTCCTCGGCTCGGAGGCCGCTCCGGCGGTGACCGTTGCCGGGCCGCTGGTCGCCACCGTGGCCGGGCTGGCCCCGCAGGCCGTCCTCGCGCCGGCCACTCCGAACGGACGTGACCTGGCCGCCGTGCTGGTCGGCGCGCTCGGCCTGGCTGCCTTCGGGCCCATTCGCGCAGTACGAATGGAGGGTGGTCAGGTACGGTGCGAGATGTCCACTCTTCAAGGCTCCGTGATCACCGTCTCCGAACCGGCGACCTCGGCACCGGCGACCGCCGTCATCCTGGTCAGCGCGGGGACCTACTCCCCACGCAGTGAGGGCAGCGGCAGCGCCGCGGTGTCCACCGCGGCCGGCGCCGATTCCCCACAGGCCAAGGTCCGCGTCGTCGAGACCCAGACCGAGTCCGCGGCCATCGCCGCGCTCGAGGAGGCCGACGTCATCGTGGCCGGCGGCCGGGGCGTCGGTGGCGAGGGCGGATTCGCCCAGCTCGAGGAGCTCGCGACGGCCCTGGGCGGCGTGGTCGGTGCTTCGCGGGCCGCGGCCGACGCGGGATGGGTTCCGTATCAGCTCCAGATCGGTCAGACTGGGAAAGTCGTGAAACCAGCGCTCTACCTGGCCGTGGGCATCAGTGGGGCCATCCAGCACCGGGTCGGGATGCAGGCCGCCGAGCACGTCGTAGCCATCAACCGCGATCCCGACGCGCCGATCGGCGAGTTTGCCGACCTGTTCGTGGTCGGCGACCTGTTCGAGATCGTGCCGCGCCTGACGGCCGAGATCGCGAAGCGCCGGGGCGCATGAGCGTGGCCGTCTTCCGTCGCCGAGCCTCGGACCACGTGGATGGGTCGAAGCTGACCGCCTACCGGAACTCGCTCGCGGTCCATTTCGAGCGGATCGAGGCCATCTGCGACACCACCGGGGAGGTCGCCGAGGACCTCCGCCGCCGGATCCGCGAGCCGGACGAGGTCAGCGAGGTCCTCACCGCGGCCGAGGCCGAGCTCGACGAGATCGCCCTGGCCATCGCCGAGCAGGAGGCGCCCGAACCGCTCCGCGCGCTCCACGCCGAGTTCGACGCCAACCTCGAGCGCGCGCTGCGCGGGGTCGTGACCATCGAGCGCGGCTGCGGCCTGACCCGGCTGCCGCATGCGTCGATCTACGACGACGAGCCCCAGGCCTACTGGAAGCGGGGCCACCTGAACATCATCCACGCCCAGATGCGGATGCGGGAGATCGCCGACATCCTGTTCAGCTGGAAGTCCGGCATGCCGGCGGATGCGTCGGTCGCGGCCCGCATCCAGCAGATGGGAGCCTGACCCAAGGGCCAGAAACGGCACATCTTGTGGTATCGTTCCCATCGGTACCACCCGTGGTGTAGTTCGTGCCGGAGAGGAGCCCATGCGCTGTCCGCGCTGCAGTGAGGCAAGCACGCGCGTCATCGACTCCCGCGACCTCGAGAACGGCAGCACCATTCGCCGTCGTCGGGAATGCGAAGCGTGCGCCCATCGGTTCACGACCTACGAGCGCCCCGAGGGGGCACGGCTGGTCGTCGTCAAGCGCGACGGGTCGCGCCAGGAGTTCGAGCGCGCCAAGCTCCTCGCCGGGCTGATGAAGGCCTGCGAGAAGCGGCCCGTCACTCTGGCCCGTCTCGAGGAGGCGGCCGACGACATCGAGAACCGCCTCCGGGAGCGCGGCGACGCGGAGGTCACCTCCAAGGAGATCGGGAAGCTCGCGACCGAGTCGCTCCGGAGCATCGACCAGCTGGCCTACATCCGGTTTGCCTCGGTCTACCACTCCTACGAGGACATCGGCACCCTGAAGCGCGAGGTCGACCGCCTGATCCGCCAGCGGAGCGGGCCCGGCGAGTGATCCTCTCCGACCGGGACATCCGGGCGGAGCTGGCCGCCGGCCGGATCGTGATCGATCCGTTCGACGCGGAGGCCGTCCAGCCATCGAGCGTGGATCTCCACCTCGATCGGAAGTTCCGGGTCTTCCGGAACACCCGCTACCCGTTCATCGACGTCCGTGAGGAGCAGCCCGACCTCACCGAGCTCGTCGAGATCAGCGGTGACGAGCCGTTCGTCCTCCACCCCGGCGAGTTCGTCCTGGGATCGACCTTCGAGCGGGTGGCCCTCCCCGACGACCTCGTCGCGCGCCTGGAGGGCAAGTCCAGCCTCGGCCGGCTCGGCCTCCTGATCCACTCGACCGCGGGCTACGTGGACCCCGGCTGGGACGGCAACCTGACGCTCGAGCTGTCGAACGTCGCCAACCTGCCGATCAGCCTGTACGACGGGATGAAGATCGGCCAGATCAGCTTCCAGCGCCTTTCGAGCCCGGTCGACCGATCCTACGGCGACCCGAGCCTCGGGTCGCGCTACCGGGGCCAGACCGATCCGACCGCCAGCCGCTACTTCGCCGACTTCGAGCGCACCCGGGCTCGCCGCGGCTGACCCCCGGCTGCCCCGTCGATGACCGAGCCGCTCCACGCCATCACCCCGGCCGACGAGGCCCGGGACTTCGGCGGCGTCCGGGTCCGGAACGTGCGGGCGGGGTGGTTCCGGCCGGACGCCGGGGCGTTCCTCGGCGTCGTCCCACGTCCCATCTGGTCGCGCCTCGTCGAGACCGACGACCGTGGCCGGATCCTGTGTCGGCTCAACATGCTGCTGATCGAGGCCGGTGACCGACGGATCCTGGTGGAGACGGGGACCGGGCTCCAGATGACGGCCCGTGACCGCGACATCAAGGGCGTCGAGGGAGGCGACCCGGTGGCCGCCCTCGAGGCGGTCGGGGAGGATCCGGACACGATCGACTTCGTCGTCGTGAGCCACCTCCACTACGACCATGCCGGCGGGATGGTGGGTGCGGACGGGCGACCGGCCTTCCGGAACGCGCGGTACGTCATCCAGCGTGACGAGGCGCAGGCGGCCCGCGGGGACGAGCTCCGGCTGAGCGGGATCATGGAGCGCGACCAGCTGGACGTCATCCAGGCCGCCGGCCAGCTCGCCGAGGTCCACGGCGAGGTCGAGCTCACCGACGGCGTGACCGTGACCCGGACCGGCGGGCACACCCGCGGCTCGCAGGCCGTCCTCCTCGGCCGCGAAGGCGCCGCCGAGCGGGGGATCTTCTTCGGCGACCTCATTCCCACCCGCTGGCAGCTCCCCGTGCGCTGGACGAGCGCCTACGACGACTACCCGATCGAGGCGGTCGAAACCCGAAACGTCCTGGTCAACCGGGCCGCTGACGAGGGCTGGTGGTGCTACTTCACCCACGATCCCGGCGAGCTGCCGATCCGGATCGAGGCCTCGGACCGGGGATTCCTCGTCCGCGCCGAGTGAGGCGCCCGTTCGGGTGGTCCGCGGCTGGCCCATCAGTACCGTGCCGGCCGAGTGGCCGGGTGTGGCATTCTGGCAACGGGTCTGATCCATTGATGCATCTTCCTGAGTTCCGATCCATGCCTCGGCCGGCGCTTCGTGCGGCGGCGTTCGTGGCTGTGCTGCTCGTCGTGCTCACCGCCTGCGACGCGGTGGGCGGGCTGGGCGGCTCGCCGACCCCGGAGAACACGCCACGCGCGGTCCCGACCCCACGCCCGACGCCACTCCCGTCGCCTCCGGCAGGGGCCGTGATCCTGGACGCCACCGGTCGCCAGTACAGCACCGCGGTGATCAACGGCGTGGCGGGCGTGCCCACGATCATCTACTTCACGAACAACGACGACGTGAACCACAACGTCACGATCTATCGGAACGCCTCAAAGGACCTCGAGCTGTTCCGCGGCGACCTCTTCGTGGGGCCGGACCGGACCGTGATCTACGAGGTCCCGGCGTTGCCGGCCGGCGAGTACTACTTCTCGGACTTCCAGTTCCCGTCGATGCACGGGACCTTCATCGTCCGCTAGCCGTCCGCCGCTTCGGCCCCGGTATCATCCGCGGCCGATGACGACCTCACGCCTCGACCGGCTGATCCTGTCCACCCTGGCCGCCGTGCTGCTCGCCGGCTGCGGCGGAGCGCCGAGCCCAACCGGCTCGGTCGAGTGCGTCGAGCCCGTGGACGGGGTGCTGACGATCACGGCCGCCGACCGCCGCTTCGACGTGGTCTGCATGGCCCTCCCGGCGGGCGAGGCGGTCACCATCCGCCTGGTGAACGAGGACCTCGAGCCACACAACGTCGCGCTGTACACCGACTCATCCACGGGGACCGAGTTGTTCATGGGCGAGCTCATCGACGGCGGGGAGACGGTCGATTACGAGATCGAGCCGCTCGAAGCGGGCACCCACTACTTCGACTGCACGGTCCACCCCGACATGAATGGCAGCGTCATCGCCCAATAGGGGTACCCTTCAGCGACGCCCCCGTAGCTCAGTGGACAGAGCGGCACCGTCCTAAGGTGCGCGTCGGCGGTTCGAGTCCGTCCGGGGGCGCCAGTCTCAGAATCGCTAGGGCATCTGGTCCATTCGCTCCTGGACCTCGACCAGTGGTCGCTGGCTGACCTGGAGGATGCCCTCCCGCGGACGATCGAGGTCGATGACCAGCGTCAGGGTGGCCCCCAGGGCGACCACGAGCAGGGTGGCCGCCACCGCCGGCCGCTTGCCGGTCAGCCCGGCACCGTAGCCGACCATCCCGACGGCGAGCACCGCGAGGATGAGCAGGAAGAAGATCACGGTGTCGGGCACTCGGGCGAAGACGCCCGCCGTGACGCGGACCTCGTGGATGGTGATGAGATCGTTGACCGACCCGACGAACATCGCAAGCAGGTCGGTCTGCTCGAGCTCGGTCGCGGCGGTCTCGGCGACGGCCCAGAGCTCGTCCTGGATCTCCTCGGAGCGGGCGATGTCGGCGGCGATCTCCTCCTCGATCTCCGATCCGGTCCCCTCGGGCACGATCCGGAGGGGGGCGTACTCACGCAGCAGGTCGCGCGCGTCGCTTCGGTAGGGCTCCGGCAGGTAACCGGCCTGGAGGAACAGCGCGTAGATCGTGTTCGCCTCCTCGAGGACGTTCTGCCGACGGGAGTCGAACCGATCAGCGGAAAAGCCCATGCTCACGGCGAGAAGGAAGGCCAGCAGGGCCAGCATGCCGCCGGTCAGGGCACCGCCGGGTCCGTCGCCGGTGTCGGACTTGTCGGGTCCAGCCATGCGGCTCCGGCCGAGCCGGAAGCCGACCTCGAACGCGAGCAGGCAGGCCGCGATGATGCCGAGGAAGACGAGGCCAATCGGGACGGGATCGAGGATGAGCTGCGGCATCAGTTGTGGGCTCCGGACAGGTTCAAGATGATGACTCCCAGCACGATCAGGACGATCCCGGCGATGCCCACCCAACCGAGGGTTTCGCGGAAGAAGACGACCCCGATGATGGCGATCGCCGCCGTTCCGATCCCGGACCATACCGCGTACGTGACGCCCAGGGGAATGTCGCGGAGGGTGAGCGCCAGGAAGTAGAAGCTCGCCGCATATCCGACGACGACGACCACGGCCGGCCCGAGGCGGGTGAAGCCGTCGGAGGCCTTGAGAGCGCTCGTCGCGACGACCTCCGAGCCAATCGCCAGCAGGAGCCAGATCACAGGCGGCACGGTGCTTCTAGCATCGCCGATTCCGCTCTCGCCCGGCCGCCGTTCCGGGCTAGGCGAGACCGCCGCCCGGCCGTATCATCGGCGGACAATCGGACACGGAGGGACCGAGGTGATCGAGCGATTCCTGAGCGTGGTGACCGGCGCCCTGGTGACATTCCTGGCGCTGGTGATCATGAACCCCACCGATGACGCCGATCCGATGGGCACCTACCTGACCGCCGTGGTCATCGGCGCCCTGGCCAGCCTCATCTGGCCGCTGATCTGGCTCCTCCTGGTGCGACGTCGGCGCCAGAACAAGATCGACCAGCAGGTGGCCGATGAGGTCGCGAAGCAGACGGGGCAGTCGTAGATGAGCGGCACCGTGCCGGCGCTGGTCGCGGAGGCGATCGGTACCTTCCTGTTCTTCTTCATCGCCGCGGGCGCGGCGCTGGTGGTCACCGGTGACCCGGCCGCCGCCCTGATCGTGGTCGCCCTGGCCCACGGCGTCGTGCTGGCCGTCCTGGTGTCGTCCTTCGGGGCGGTGTCGGGTGGCCACTTCAACCCGGCCGTGACCCTCGGCCTGTGGGTCGCCGGCAAGATCGACGCCGTCAAGGGCCTGCTCTACATGGTCGTCCAGCTCTTCGGGGGAGCGGCCGCGGGCTTCGCCCTGGCGTACTTCTTCGGCGACGTGAACGGCGCCGTGCCGGCGCTCGGCGACGGGGTCGACGTGACCGAGGGCATCGCCCTCGAGGCGATCATGACCACCGTCCTCCTGTTCGCCGTCTTCGGGACCGCGGTCGACGCGCGTGGCCCCAAGATCGGTGGCCTGGCCATCGGCCTGGCCGTGGCGGTCGACATCCTGTTCGGCGGCAGCCTGACCGGCGCCGCCATGAACCCGGCTCGCTGGTTCGGGCCGGCGGTCGCCGCCGGGAACTTCGACAACTGGTACGTGTGGTGGATCGGGCCGTTTCTCGGCGCCATCGTGGTGGCGCTCCTGTACCGGTTCGTGTTCGCCGCTCCCGAGGACGAGACCGTCTAGAGGAAGAACTCCCCGAAGAGGCCGGCCAGGCGGGTGAATCCGTCCACCAGGATCAGGACGCCGACGCCCGCCACGGCCAGGCCGGAGACGACCTTGATCGGCCCCGCGTGGGCGCGCAACCAGCCGAGCACCGGTGACAGCCGGGGCAGGAAGGCCGCGGCCAGCAGAAAGGGGAGCGCGAGCCCGGCCGAGTAGGCCACCAGCAGCACGGCAGCCGCGGCCACGTCCTGGGTCGAGGCGCCCAGGGCCAGGATCGCCCCGAGCACGGGTCCGATGCATGGTGTCCACCCGATGGCCACCCCGACGCCGAGGCCCAGCGTGCGCCAGGCGCGGGCACCCGAGGTCGCCGGCCGATCGGCGTCCATGGCTGGCGCCGGCGCGGGGCTCGGGAGCCGATCGAGGATCGGTCCGAACAGGCCGGTCATCAGCAGCCCGAGCACGATGACCACGACGCCGGCCAGCTGGCGGACGAGTGGCTCGCGGAACAGCGCGGCGCCGACGAGCCCCACCGAGATGCCGAGCACGATGAACACCGCGCTGAAGCCCAGCGAGAAGAGCGCGGCCGGGACGAGGACCGCTCGCGAGCCGGACGCGGGCCCGCCCACCGCGGCCTCGGCGAGGATGGCCAGGTAGACCGGCACCAGCGCGAGCACGCACGGGGTCAGGAACGAGACGACCCCGGCCGCGAAGGCCAGCGCCAGGCTCAGGTCCACCGGGTCAGACCGGCTCGACGACGATCGGCTGGGCGATGATCCACAGCGACAGGATGGTGTACCCGACCATCAGCACGACGAGCGGCAGCCCGGCGAGGATCGGGCGCTTCGGGTGGTCGCGGAGCGCCAGCCGATGGGCCAGGAACACGGCCGCGATATGGCCCCCGACGATGGCCGCGACCGACAGGTACCAGATGAACGCGGTCGGGATGATGTCCAGCACCGGCGCGAGGGCCTGCGGGTCGATGAGGAGCAGCGGAAGCCAGACGGCGCCCTGGATGACGAGGGTCAGGTAGTGGGCGACCAGGTAGCCCGCGGCGATGGGCAGCAGGGTCGGCGCGTATGTCCCCGCCAACCGGCCGATGGTCGGCCTAGCCTTGGCCGATCCCACGTCGACCCGGCGGGTCAGGTACACCGCCGCCGCGAACGCGACCACGAAGAGGATGAAGACGCCCAGCAGGAGAACCGAGGGCGCCAGGTAGCTTGCCCACAGCGGGCCGAAGGCGGTCGACAGGGGCGGGAACAGGATCGCCAGGACCTGGGCGCCGAGCGAGGTTTCCTGGAGGCCGTCGAAGGTCACGCCGGCCAGGGCCAGGATGATGAAGCATGCGTCGCCCCAGCCGATGTTCCGCGGGACCTCGGTCAGCCCGGTGATCCACCACCGCAGCTCGACGCCCTGGTCGCCGCCGTCGCGCGCGGCGACGCACTCGGCGCAGTCGACGCAGTGGTCCGGGTTGCAGCCGTCGGTGCAACCCGCGCATAGCTCGGCCCGGCGGGTGCGCCGGCCGGCCGGTCCGACCCGCCCGAACCAGCCGTTCAGGATCTCGAACAGCTCGAACGAGCGCAGCCAGGTGACGCTCCCGAGGGTCACCATCCCGAACAGGGTGAGGACCGTGTAGAGCAGGAGGACGGTGGCCAGCGACTCGGGGTCGAGCCGGTCTGGCCAGACGAGCTCCATGATCAGGAACGCGAACAGGAGCACGACCGCCGGTGCGCGCCCGATGTTCGGGATCCGGACGCCGAGATCCAGCCGCCGGCCGCCGCCGATCCCGCGGACGAGGGCGTCCGCCGCGTCGTAGGTCGTCCGGAACGGGCTCAGGGACGGCCACGGGTTTCCGAGCAGCGCGGCGGCCATGGGCACCGCCACCCAGATGCCGATCCAGAACAGGACGGCCGGCAGGTACGTCACGCCGCCGATCAGGAAGCCGGCCGCGATGGCGCCGTACCACCACGCCAGGCCGATCAGGCGCAGGCCGATGCCGGTAACCCGCGCAACGCGGTCGCCGACCGGCCGGGTCGGGTAGCTGGGTGGATCGGCCGGCGGCTTACCGACGAGCGCCGCCACGACGAACGAAGCCGCGACGGCGATGGCGGCTCCGGCTAGGTAGAGCCAGAGCGGGACGGGAAGCGGGAACGACGATCCGAGGGCGTGGGCCGCCGTGACCGACGGGATGAGCGCGGTCCCCGCGACCGCCCCCAGGACGGAGGCGATCGCGCGGCCGGGCCTACGGCTCATTGACGGTCAGGACTCCCGCCTCGAACTCCTCGCCCTCTTCGGGATGCACCTCGATGATGAACTGGCCGGCCACCGTCGGCGTGAACTCGAGTGTCAGCGTCTCGGTGTCGCTGGCCGACAGCTCGGCCTCGACCTCGCCCTCGATGCCGTGGATGTGGAACTCGCCGTCGACCTCGCTGGTGATCTCGAGACTCACCGGGATGTCGCGGCACGCCTCGAGCGCTGACGGGGTCATCGCGTCCTCGATGACCGTCACCTGGAGCTCGACCGTCGTCTGGCCACAGGGTCCGGACGGGCTGGCGGCGCACGCGGCCATGAGCAGGAGAGCAGGCGCCAGGGCGGCGGGCCGGAACAGGGTGAGACGGGATCGCTGGGTCATCATTCCTCCAACTGCCATCGCGAGCGGAGGAAGCCGACCAGCTCCCAGCGCTCGCTGTCCAACAGCGTAGTGCCAAAGGCCGGCATCTGCGTCCCGGCCAGACCCGCCCCGATCGTCCAGGCGAGCTCCCCGTCAAGCCGATTGGGGACGACGGTGGCCAGGTCACTCGGCGGGCGGGCCAGGTCCGGGACCGCCGGTCCGTCGCCGGCCCCGTCGGTCCCGTGGCAGCTGGCGCAGTTGGCCCGGTACAGCTCCTCCCCGGCCGGGATCGCGGCCGGGTCGTCGGCCAGCGGGTTGGTGGCGGTGGCCCACGCCTCCGGCGCCCGGTTGGCGACGGCCAGCGTGTCCCGGGCCGTCAGGGAGAGCCCGACCGCGATGCCGGCCACGAGGACCACGACCCGGATGGCGCGCAAGCGGCTTCGCCGGTTCGCACCGGTCGCCCGTCGCCGTTCGACGGCCAGGATCGAGGCCCCGACCGCCAGCAGCGCGAGGGGGAGTGCCCACCCGGCCACGCCGGACGGAAGGTTCGCCGTCGGGCCGGCCAGGAGGCCCAGCAGCTGCCCTCCGGTAGACGGCGGCGGGAGCTCCGGGGTCCGGACGACCTGACGGACCGCGATGAAGGCGGACATCTCGTCCTGCACCAGCCGCCCCCGG
>DATBIW010000081.1:0-5741 GCA_036556745.1 Candidatus Limnocylindria bacterium
GCCACTGACCTCATCGGTTTCCTCGCATCGGTTGACGGCGTCGTTGCTGAAGATCCGATCCCCACTGAGCTCGGGGGGCGACCGGCGGTTCGACTGGATCTGACGACCGAATCGCCGTGCCCCCACGACCCCCAAATCGGCCCTCGGATGTGGCTCTGGCCGCTCCCGGTACACGGGGACTTCCACTTTGACGACCGTGAACGCGTGCGCGTGTACGCCGTGGATGCGGCCTGCGTCACCGTTGCGATCGTGATCGAGGCTCTTCCCGGGGCGGACTACGACGTCCTGCTGGCCAAGGCCGAGGAGGTCATCGACTCGATGACGATCCGCCCTGCCTGCTAGGCGCTGAGCGGGAGCTCGCCGTCGGTCGGGGCCGGGTCCGCGGCACGGACGAGGTCGTCGATGTCGCGGACCGAGGCCAGGACCCGCTCGCGGAGGTCGTCGAGCAGGCCCGAGACCTCCTGGGCGGCCGAGCCGATGGTCGTCAGCCGGGCCTTCATCTTGCGGACGTTGTCCACGGCGAACTGCACGTCCTGGAGCGCTTCGCCGATGGCGGCGACGTCCACCTGGCCGTCCGTGTCGCGGAGGGTCAGGAGGGCCATCACCCGGGCCACACGGAACGCGGCTTCGAGCCCGACGCCGTCGTCCACCTCGGGGTCGTAGACGGCGTAGACGTCGTTCCCGACCAGGGCGAACGGGGTCACCCCCGACGGGGCGTGATCGGGAGTGAAGACGGCCATGGCGATGGCCGCTCCCCGGTTGCCGCGGGCGGCGGTGAGCTCCTCGGCGAGGACCCGGCGGCTCAGCGAGCGGTCCTTGGCCTCGATGACGACTCGCAGCTCGCGGCCGTGGGTCCGCCCCGGGTCGATGGTCAGGACGAAGTCGCCCTTCCTGGACCGGAGCGCATCGCCGGCCGCGGTCCCGGTCCGTTCGAACGCGTCGCCGACGCCGCGGGCCAGCTCTCCGAGGCGCGCCTCGAGGGCGTCCTCGAACTCGATGCCCTTGGCCGTGCCGCGGGCCCGTTCATCGGCCCGGGCTTTGCTGGCAGCCTCGAGGGCTGCGATCCGCTCGCCGAGGGAGCGGAACTCGCCGTTCACCTCGTTGCGGAACTGGTACAGCGGGCTGGCCTCGCGGGTCGGGTCCAGCAGCTGGGCGAGCTTGGAGCCGTCACCGTCGAAGTACTTGCCCAGGATGTCGGCCAGCTGGCTGATGGCGCTGTCCCGGCGGTTGGGGTCGAACAGGGCGGCGGTGAACCGCTGGAGGCGGCCCTGGTCGCCGAGGAAGGCCTCCAGGGTGCGCGGCAACTTGCCCTCGTCATCCGCGAAGGTCTTCCGCAGGGTGGCGTCCAGCGCTTCGGCGGCCCGCGCGTGGTGGGCATTCATCTGCTCGACCATCCGGCCGAACTCGGCCCGGACGAGGTCGACGTTGGCGGTGTTGCCGGCGTTGGCCAGCGCCTGGAGGCCGATGCGCAGCGCGTTGGCGGCCACGCCCGGGCGCTCGGGCTCGGGGGTGGTCTCGAGCCAGCGGGCGAGGGCGCCATCGGTCAGCTCGAGGTAGGTGGCAATCACCCGGTCGCCGTCGATGCGGACGGCCGGCTGATCGGTCAGAGGGGTGGGGGAGGCGTTCGTCTTCATGAACCAAGCGTCCACGAGGGCCGTGACAGCTCCGGTGTCGCGAATTTCACGCGGTACCAAGGGCCTATGGAGGGCCCGGATAGGTCCGGTTAGGGTCGGTCCGATGGCCATTCGGGAGGAACCGCCCACGATCGGTTCGGCCGGCGAGACGACGCTGCCCGACGCCGTGGAGCTTCCCTACGCGCGCCGACCCCGCACGGTCGGCTGGTTCGCGCGTCCGAGCCTCCGGCTCGGGGTGACCCTGGGCGGTGTCGCGATCGTGGTCGCGACCGCCTTCGTGAGCGCGACCCTGTTCGCCGAGCGCCTCCGTGAGCTCGCCGTCGAGGGCGCGGTCCAGCACGCCGAGGCCATCGTCCGGACCAACCTGGACCCCGCGGTCGACGCCGATGCGCTCGACATGGGCGGCGCGCTCGACCCCGAGCTCGACGACCAGCTGGCGCGCCTCGTCCTGGGCGGCGAGATGAGCCGGATCGTCGTCTGGTCCCGGGACGGGCGCGCGGTCTACTCCTCCGACCCGGCGCTCCGTGGCCAGCGCTTCTCGATCGGCCACGAGCTGGCCGAGGCCTTCGGCGGCACCTCGGTGGCCGAGTACGGCACCGAGGCCGAGGACGAGACCGGCCTCCCCGGCGCGGCGAGCCTGCCGGTCCCGTTCCTCGAGATCTACGTGCCCATCCGCGGCTCGGTGGACGGCCCGGCCATCGGCGTGTACGAGGTCTACCAGGACGCGCGCCCGATCGAGGCCCTGGTGACCAAGACCCGCGGCGACGTCCTCGTTTCGGCGCTGGCCGCCTCGAGCATCCTGTTCGCCGTCCTGTGGCTGTCGTTCACCGGCGCCTCGCGGCTGTTGGCGCGCCAGAACCGGCTCCTCCGCGAGCGGGCGGTGCGGGACGCGCTGACCGGCCTCGCCAACCACGGGTTCCTGCTCGAGGAGCTGAACCGCCACCTCACCCAGCCCGATCCGAACGGGGCGATCGCGCTGATGGACGTCGACAACTTCCGATTGCTGAACGCCGGCCATGGCCATCGGGCCGGCGACGAGGCCCTGCGCCGGGTGGCGGCGGTGCTGACCGCCGTCGCCCAGCCGGGCCAGCTGTACGGCCGATTCGGGCCGGACGAGTTCCTGGTCGCCGACTTCGCCGAAGGCACCGACCGCCTGATGACGACGCTCGCCGCGATCGGCGCGGCGCTGGCCGAGGTCGACCTCCGGTTCGGCGACTCGGAGCGGCTGCCGCTCAGCGTGTCGGTGGGGGTGGCCCGCGTCCCGCACGACGGCCAGCGATCGCTGGAGGTCCTCTCAGTGGCCGAGGCCGCGCTCCGCGAGGCGAAGACCTCCGGGGGGCGGGTCATGAAGGTCGCCGACCAGTCGACCATCGGCTCGCTGGCCGCCCAGAACACCGTGTTCGGCGTGTTCGAGGGCCTCCTCGTGTCGGTGGACACCAAGGACCACTACACCCGCGCCCACTCCGAGGATGTGACCGGTCACGCCCTGTTCCTGGCCGACGTCCTCCACCTCCCCGAGGAGGAGCGTCGCCTCGTCCGGCTGGCCGGCCTGCTCCACGACATCGGGAAGATCGGGATCCCCGACGGGATCCTCCGCAAGCCCGCCCCGCTGACGGCCGAGGAGTACGACATCGTCAAGCAGCACGTGGCCCTGGGCGACGCGATCGTCGGGGCCGTCCCCCAGCTGGCCGACGTCCGCGCCGGCGTGCGCCATCACCACGAGCGCTGGGACGGCACCGGCTACCTCGACGGGCTGCAGGGCGAGGGCATTCCCCGGATCGCCCGGATCATCGCCGTGGCGGACGCCTACTCGGCCATGACCACGACCCGCACCTACCGCAAGGCGCTGACCCCGAGCGAGGCCCTCGCCCGCGTCGCCGAGGCGGCCGGGACCCAGCTCGACCCGGAGTTGGCGATGACCTTCGTGACCGCCATGCGGCGGGCGATGGCCGCCGGCGAGGTCGTCAGCCGGGAGCGCGTCCAGCTCGGCAGCCAGCCCCGATCGGTCACCGGTTGATCCGCTACGCTCGCGCGGTGAGCGCCCGGATCCCGCCGCCGCGTCGCGCCCTCACCCTGCTCCTGCTGACCCTGTCCGTGGCGGCCTGCGGCGGGGCGCAGGCCGAGAGCCGGACGCTCGAGCTCGAGACCCTGAACGACTCGGGGGTCACCGGCACCGCGGTCCTGACCGATCTCGGCGACGGGCGCACCCGGGTCGAGGTCAACGTGGACCCAGCCGGCTACCCGGACATGCCGGCCCACATCCACCCGGGCACCTGCGTGAACCTCACCCCGCAGCCGCGCTACCCGCTCCAGAACGTGGTGGACGGGACCTCGACGACCGAGATCGACGCCTCGTTCGAGGAGCTGTTCGCCGGCGGCCAGGCGCTGAACCTCCACGCCTCGCAGGACGACTTCGGGACCTACACCGCCTGCATCGAGCTCATCGAGTAGGCCGGTTCCGGTAACCAGGAGAAGCCCGGACCGCGGCTAGAATCGGGCCATGCCCCGCAAGCGCCCGGCTGCGCCCCCGGCCAAGCCCGCGAAGGAGCCCACGGCACGCTCGGCCACGCCCACGAACGAGGCGGCCGAGGCGGTCTTGGCCGACCTGAACCCGCCCCAGCGGGACGCGGTCGCGCACGTGGACGGTCCGCTGCTGATCCTGGCCGGCGCGGGCAGCGGCAAGACCCGGGTCCTCGCCCACCGGGTGGCCCACCTGGTCGCCACCGGCGTGCCCCCGTATCGGATCGTGGCCGTCACGTTCACGAACAAAGCCGCCGGGGAGATGCGCGACCGGATCGCGGGGCTGATCGGTCCAGAAGCGACCAAAGAGGCGACGATCGGGACCTTCCATGCGATCTGTGCCCGGATCCTCCGTCGCGAGGGCGAGCAGATCGGCCTGACACGGAGCTTCACGATTTACGACCGGGCCGACCAGCTGGCCGTCATCAAGGAGGCCGTCCGGCGGCTGGAGCTGGACGACAAGCGGTTCGCGCCGCCGGCTCTGCTTGCGTTCATCGGCCAGCGGAAGGACGAGCTGGCCGACCCGGCGACCGCCCTCCGGCAGGCGGACAACTTCTGGGAGGAGACCGCCGCCAGGGTGTACGAGGTCTACCAGCGCGACCTGGCCGACAGCGACGCGGTGGACTTCGACGACCTGCTGCTCCGGGTCGTGTTCCTGTTCGAGCAGCATCCCGACGTCCTGGCCCGCTACCAGCGTCGCTGGGAGTACATCCTCGTCGACGAGTACCAGGACACGAACCGGGCCCAGTACCGCCTCTGCGCCCTGCTGGCCGCGGTCCACCACAACCTGGCCGTGGTCGGGGACGACGACCAGAGCATCTACTCCTGGCGCGGCGCCGACCTCCGGAACATCCTCGACTTCGAGCGCGACTGGCCCGACGCGAAGGTCGTCAAGCTCGAGCAGAACTACCGATCCACCCAAACGATCCTCGACGCCGCCCACGCGGTGGTCTCGCGCGTGTCCGGCCGAAAGGACAAGCGCCTCTGGACCGATCGCGACGGGGGCGCGGCGGTGACCGTGTTCGACGCCTACAACGAGTACGAGGAGGCCGAGTTCGTCGCCCGCCAGGTCGAGCGGCTCGCCTCGTCGGCGGACCGTCGCCGTGGGTGGGCCTCGCTCCTGACCACCCGGGCCGAGGACGGGCCCGGGGATGACCTTCCCGGGGACGCAAATGGCAAGGCCGATGGCGCCTCCGGCGCGTCGGGCGCGTCCGGGCCGATGCGCTTCGGCGATATTGCGGTCGCCTACCGGGTGAACGCCCAGAGCCGGGTCCTCGAGGAGGCGTTCATGCGCTTCGGGATCCCGTACCAGCTCGTCGGCGGGGTCCGCTTCTACGAGCGGCGCGAGGTCAAGGACGCGCTGGCCTACGCCCGCCTGGCCCGGAACCCCGCCGACCGGGTGGCCCTCGAGCGGGTCATAAACGTTCCGGCACGGGGGATCGGCGACAAGACGGTTGCCGAGCTCCGGGCCTGGGCCGAGCACCGCGACGGCTCCCTGTGGGAGGCGGTCCAGGCCGCCGGGTCGAACGCGAACCTCGCGACGCGGGCCCGGACCGCGCTGGGCGGGTTCGCCGAGCTCGTCCAGGG
>DATBIW010000082.1:0-4223 GCA_036556745.1 Candidatus Limnocylindria bacterium
GTTTCCCCCGGAACGTTTGCCGTCCGCCTCCACCGAGCCCTCGCCGCCCTCCGGGGCGTGCTCCTCGCCGACCAGACCGCAGGACAGACCGCGGGACAGACCGATGTCGCCTGACGACCGCCAGCTCTTCGACGAGCACGATCGCGGCTATGACGACCGCAACGCCGACCGCGGGCTCAGCGATCGCAACCTGAGCGACCGCCAGGCGGACCGCGGCCTGGACCGCGAGTTCAGCGACCGCAACCTGGCCGCCGAGGACCGGCAGTTCGCCGAGGACCGCAACCTCGCGGACCGCGGCCTGGACGACCGGGCCCTCGAGCAGCAGCTGGCCGATGCCGGCCGCCAGGCCCGCCTGTCGGCCGGTGGCGTCCGGCCGGACATGATCTACGCCGCCCAGCTCCGCGAGCGCCTCGTCACCAGGCTCGAGACCAGCCGGCCGCCGCTCTTCCCGTGGGCCTTCGGCCAGCGCATCGCCCGGGTCGCGCCGCTCTCGATCGCCGCGCTGCTGTTCGCGGTGGCCATGGTCGGCGCGGCCCAGCTCCACATCGGCGCCAGCGACCCCAGCCCGTCGCCGGTGGCCGCCACCGACGAGCCCACCCCCGGGGAGGACCCGACCTTCGCCCCCGACGCCTCGGACGACGCGCACGTCATCCCGGGCGCCCCGTCGACGACCCCGGCACCGGCCGTCACCCCGGCGCCCACGACCCAGCCCGTGCCCCCGCCGCCGCCACCGCCGCCGCCCACGCCACCCCCGTCCTCGGCGCCGGAGGCCATGTCCCTGTCGCTCAAGGGCTGCAACGGTGGCGTCCTGATCCAGTGGTCGAAGTCCCACGCCTCGGACTTCAACCACTACACGACCCTGCGCAACACCACGGCCAACATCCCGATGGCCTACCCGCCCCAGGGTGGCGCGGTCGACTTCGGCGGGACGTACACGACCGACCGGTTCACCCTGTCGGCCGCCGACGTGACCGCCGCGGCGGGCGTGACCTACTACTACCGGACGATGGCCTTCAACGCCGGCGACGGCGTGATCGGCGCCTCGAGCGTCGTCTCGGCGGTCGCCCAACCGGTGGCCTCGCTCGGTTCCCTGAACGTGGCCCCCGACGCCGGCGGCACGCTGTTCTCGTGGAGCCCGTTCCCCGGTAACGGGGCGTGCTTCACCTGGTACAAGCTCGTGGCCTCGACCACCAACCCGAACCCGAGCTACCTGAACGGCGACAGCTACATCTGGTACAGCGGCTCGACCGGCGACACCTCGGCGGTCGTCCCGGACCTGGTCAGCGGCCAGACCTACTACCTGAAGGTCGAGGTCATCAAGTCCAGTGGCCTCGGCACCTTCGTGGCCGCCCAGTCGAACGTGGTGACCTACCCCGTCCCCTGACCCGGAAGCTGCTTACCTCGTGTAGGTCCCGGTCAGGACTGCCTCGTCCAGCACCTTGCCCTCGATGGCGTCGAGCAACTCCGACGCGGTCACGCCCGGCCCCACCCCCGCCGGCTCTGACAGGGCGTACAGGGTGAACACGTAGGTGTGGGTCCCGCTCGGCGGGCACATCCCCAGCCAGCCGATCCCGCCGGCCCCGTTCTCGCCCTGGGCCGCCTCATCGGGCAGCTCCGCCCCGAACCCCTCGGGGAAGTTGGCCAGCATCGCGCTGATGTTCCCGACGACCCAATGGACGAAGCCTCCGGCGTCCGGGTCGTCCACGATCAGCGCGTACGCCACCGTCCCATCCGGCGTCCCGCTCCACTCGAGCGGGGGCGAGGTCTGGTCGCCGTCACAGCTGTACACCTCGGGGATCGGCGCCCCCTCCTCGAAGGCGGAGCTGGTGAGGACGAGCGCTCCGCCCCCGCCGTCGCCGCCACTCGCCGCCGGCTCGGACGGACCCGCCGAGGCGGCCCCGGACCCCGGCGCGGACGGGCTGACCGATGCCGACGCGCACCCCACCAGCGCCATCGCCAGCCCAACCACCGCCGCGGCGCGCAGGCCGCGATCGCGGGTCATGAGGCCCGGCGGTATCGGCCCGTCAGGACGCCCTCGGCCAGGACCTTGCCGTACATGTCGGCCCGGACCTGGGTCGCGGTGACCTGGGCTCCCTGGATGAGCGGCTCCGACAACGCGTAGACGGTGAATACGTAGCGGTGCTCGCCGGACGGTGGGCACGGGCCGCGGTACATGGCCGGACCGAAGTCGGTCTCGCCCTCCATCGCCCCCTCGGGGAGGCTGCCTGACGCGTTCCGGCCGAGACCGGTCACCGCCGCCGGCAGGTTCACGACCAGCCAATGGATCCATGCCCGCGCATCGGGGTCCTCGCAGATGAGGACCCACGCGGCCGTCCCCTCCGGTCCGGGCTCCCACTCGAGCGGGGGCGAGACGTCCTCACCGTCACAGGTGTACTCGGCGGGGATCGACCCGCCATCGGTGAATGCCGGGCTCGAAAGCCGCAGCTGCGTCCTGGTGCTCATGTCGGCTCGTCCTCCGTTCAAGGCCGGGCGCAACGGGAGGGCTGCGTGTGAGCGACGCGACCTGTGGACCACCAGCAGGTGGCGCGCCCGGTCACCCCAACCCTACGCCCCATCCGCTCGCGGCTCAAACCGCTGCCCCGCTCGCCGGGCGGTCATATATTGACAATCATCGATATACTGGCGGGGTGAAGTCCACCGATCCCGACGTCGAGCTCCTCCAGGCCATCGCCGACCCGGTCCGCCTGTCGATCCTCCGCCAGCTGGCGACCTCCCCTGGATCGGTCTGCGCCTGTGACTTCACCGAGTGCTGCACCGTCAGCCAGCCCACCGTCAGCCACCACCTGAAGGTGCTTCGCGAGGCCGGCGCGGTTCTCCCCGAGCGCCGGGGGACGTACATCTACTACCGGCTCGCGCCAGACTTCGCCGACCGATGGGCCGGCATCGGCGCCAGCCTGGCCGGGTTGGTCCCGATCGCCCAGCCCGCCTGACAGGAGACCCGATGACCACCGACATCCACGAGTCCGACATCCACGAGCTCGTCCGCGAGCGCTACGCCCAGTCGGCGCTGACCGTCCTCGACGGCAGCACCCAGGCCTCGTGCTGCGGGGACGGCTGCTGCGACGGCGTCAGCTGCACCGATCCGTCCCACGACGCCGCGGGCGTGACCTTCTACTCCGAGCTCGAGCGCGCCGACCTCCCCGAGGACGCAGTCCTGGCCTCGCTCGGCTGCGGCAACCCGCTGGCGGTGGCCGAGCTGCGGGACGGCGAGACGGTCCTCGACCTCGGTTCGGGGGGCGGCATTGACGTCCTCCTCTCGGCAAAGCGGGTCGGGCCCACTGGCCGCGCCATCGGCCTGGACATGACCGACGAGATGCTGGCCCTCGCCCGGCGCAACGCGGCCGAGACGAACGCCACCAACGTCGAGTTTCTGAAGGGCCACATCGAGGCCATCCCGCTACCGTCGGGAAGCGTCGACGTCGTCATCAGCAACTGCGTCGTCAACCTGGCGGCCGACAAGCCGGCCGTCTTCGCCGAGATCGCCCGAGTGCTGCGGCCCGGCGGCCGGATCGGCATCACCGACATCGTTGCCGACGACGCCCTGACGCCGGCCGAGCGGGCCGAGCGGGGCTCCTACGCCGGCTGCATCGCCGGCGCCCTGTCGGTCTCCGAGTTCACGACCGGCCTGACGGATGCCGGCCTGACCGATGTCTCGCTGACGCCCACCCATGAGGCGGCGCCGGGCATGTACTCGGCCATCATCCGGGGCTCAAAGCCGGCTTAATGTCCCGATGACCGGGAGGCGTACGCTGGCCGGGTGACCAGGAAGCGCGTCCTGTTCGCCTGCACCCACAACAGCGCCCGTTCCCAGATGGCGGAGGCCATGGTCAACGCCTGGGGCGGCGAGGCGTGGGAGGCCCGGAGTGCCGGCACCGAGGTGACCGAGGTTCGGCCCCAGACGATCACGGTCATGGCCGAGCTGGGGATCGACCTGGCCGGTGCCCGATCGAAGTCGCTCGACGAGTTCCGGGGCCAGGCGTTCGACTGGTTCGTCACCGTGTGTGATGACGCCAGGGAGTCGTGCCCGGTCCTGCCCGGCGTCCCGAACGTCGGCCACTGGAACATCGACGATCCCTCACAGGTCACTGGGACCGACGAGCAGCGCCTCGAAGCGTTCCGGACGGCGCGCGCGGCGGTCGCCGATCGGGTCCACGCCTTCCTGGAGGGAGGTTCGGCCTAGAACATCCCGTACTGGTTCGGGG
>DATBIW010000083.1:0-11299 GCA_036556745.1 Candidatus Limnocylindria bacterium
GACGCCGCGTTGGCCGACGCGCCGACCGTCGAGCACTGCCTCGTGGTCCGCCGGTTCGGAATGGCGTCGCGGGACGTGCCCTGGCGCGACGGGCGCGACGTCGAGTGGGGCCCGGCCCTCGAGTGGGCGGGGGGCGAGCCGGTCGAGTCGGTGGCGACCGATGCGAACGACCCGTACATGCTCATCTACACCTCGGGCACGACCGGCCGTCCGAAGGGCGCGGTCCACGTCCACGGCGGCTTCCCGATCAAGAGCGCCGTGGACCTCGCCCATTGCTTCGACCTCGGGGCCGGCGACGTCCTGTTCTGGTTCACCGACATGGGCTGGATGATGGGTCCGTGGGCGGTGGCCGGTGCCCTGCTGCTCGGAGCCACCCTGGTCATCTACGAGGGCACGCCCGACTACCCGGGACCCGATCGGCTGTGGGACCTGGTCGAGCGCCACCGGATCACCCACCTGGGCATCTCACCCACGGCGGTGCGGGCGCTCATGACTCACGGGTCGGAGCCGGTTCAGGCTCATGACCGATCCTCTCTGCGGGTCCTGGGGTCCACCGGGGAGCCGTGGAACCCCGACCCCTGGTGGTGGCTCTTCCGCGAGGTCGGCATGGAGCGGGTCCCGATCATCAACTACTCGGGTGGGACGGAGATCAGCGGCGGGATCGTGGGCTGCACGACGATCACGCCCATCGCCCCGTGCTCGTTCGCCGGCCCGTGCCCCGGCATGGCGGCCGACGTCGTTGACGCCGAGGGTGCCCCGGTCCGGGGCGAGGTCGGGGAGCTGGTCATCCGCCAGCCATGGCCGGGGATGACCCAGGGGTTCTGGCGCGACCCGGATCGGTACCTCGAGGCCTACTGGCGCCGGCTGCCGGGGACGTGGGTGCATGGCGACTGGGCGCGGATCGACCGCGATGGCTTCTGGTACATCAGCGGCCGCTCCGACGACACGATCAAGGTGGCCGGTAAGCGGATCGGCCCGGCGGAGGTCGAGTCGGCCGCCGTCGCCCACCCGGAGGTCGTCGAGGCCCTGGCGGTGGGCGTGCCCGACGAGGTGAAGGGCGAGTCGATCGTCCTGTTCGCCGTCGTCCGACCCGGGGACGAGCCGGACGGGCTGGACGCCGCCATCGGCCAGGCGGTGGTGGACTCACTGGGCAAGTCGTTCAAGCCGGCGGCCGTCCACCTGGTGCCGGCACTGCCGAAGACCCGGAACGGGAAGATCCTGCGCCGGGTGGCCCGCGCCGCGTACCTGGGGCTCGACCCCGGGGACGTCTCCGCCCTCGAGGACGCCGCGACGCTGGGGCCGATCCGCGCCGCCCATCCCTGATCGACCGATGAGCCGCCGGCTGGCCTTCGCCATTGCGCTCGTATCCACCCTTGTCATGGGCGTCGGACCGGCTGCCGCCATCGACCCGATTCCGGGAACGCCGCTCCCCGACGAGGGACCTCGCGTGGTGCTGGCCGATGCGGCGGTGGCGACCCTCCCGTACGACCTGGATGGCGACGGCGTGCGCGAGCTGCTGGTCTCCGGCGACCTCGAGAACGAGCCGGGCTTCGCCGCGGTCGAGGCGTGGTGGGTCGACGAGGACGGCACCACCGAGCGCAGCAACCAGGTGCCGCTCCGCCGCGGCCTGAGCGTGGACGAGCTGTACCTCGGGCCGGCCACCCTCCAGCCGGACGAGAACGGCATGATCCCGGTTCGCATCGGCGAGCCGGTCCAGATCGTCACGGCCCAGCGGGATGGTCGCGAGGTCGTCCTGGTGGCGGCGATCGGCGTCAGCGACCTCGGGATCCTGCCCTGCTGCCTGACGCTCTGGGAGGTCGAGCCCGGTGGGCCAGGCGAGATCTCGCTCGACCTGGTGGCCGACACCCAGGCCGCGGCCGTCCAGTTCGCCGCCCTGGACCTGGACGGGGACGGGACCGACGAGCTGGCTGTCGCCCAGGGCCAGGCTGATTCGGGAGGGACGGCCGCCGAGATCCAGTTCTTCCGCTGGGACGGCGACCGGTATGCCCGCCAGCCGAACGCGGTCACCATCGGAGAGGCCTGCTGCACCGCGATGGTGGATGCCGGCGACCTCGACGGGATGCCCGGTGACGAGCTGCTGGTGGAGGCGTTCATCGGGTTCGACCAGGCCGACTACCGCCGGCTGAGCGAGCGCGACGGCCAGCTGGTCGTCGAGGCCGCGGAGTTCCCCGTCCCGTCCGGGTCGCCCGCGCGGATCCTCGACCTCGACACCGGCCCGGCGCTGCTGTCCGCGGACCAGCGGTCGGTTGTCTACCTGTGGACCTGGCCGCGCGACGCCGCGCCGGAGCTGGTGGCGACCCGGAACCACCCGTTTGTGCCACTCGCCGTGTTCGGTGACGAGGAATCGACCTCGGTCCTGATCGGGACCCCGAACCCCGACGTCGTCCGCGTCATCCCCGGCGACCTGGCCGGGGGCTTCGGCGAGACGACGCCGTTCGGCCGGGACACGCGGACTGGTACCTGGACGCTCCTGACGACCCAGATCTCGGGGGACCTGCCGAGCCAGCCGTTCTTCGGGCTCGTTCCCGGGGGGCTGCCGACCGAGGCCGGATTCGAGGAGGCGTACTTCTTCGGCGGCAGCTACGTCCGAGCGGCTCCCGACCTCCCGGAGCTCGCGACGGTGACCACATCGGCGCTTCTGCCCGGCCGGACACTGGCCGGCGCGGTCGGGCCGGAGGGTGCCTGGATGGGCATCCTTCCGATCGCGCCCGAGGCCTTCCTCGCGGTGGATCCCCAGGCACGGGTCATCCCCGCGCAGGTGCAGCTCCCGCCGTCCGAGCTCGCCCTGGTCCGCACCTCGACCATCCTCGAGCCGGAACCGGCGGACGGGCAGCTCAGCCCGACGTTCGAGGGCATGGCGCCCGATCCTGCCCATCCAGGAGACCTGCTGATCGGTGCCGGCGCCGGCGACGCGATCATCGAGGGCCCGCCGGGAACCCGGGTCCTGTGGCGGTCGCGCCTCGAGCCCGGCGAGACGACCATCGGGCCGGACGGCCGCGCCACGATCCGGCTCCTCGAGGCCGTCGAGCCCGACGTTCCCGATGGATCAGGAACGAACGTCATCATCACGGCCCTGACCCCGGCCGGCCACGCGTACCAGGGCGAGTGGCGGGTCCGGATCTTCCGCCAGCCTCCACGGCTGGGGATCGATGACGAGGTGCCGATCCTCGACTTCAACCCCTTCGTGGTGGGCCAGACCGTGCCGGGCTCGACCCTGACGATCAACGACATCGAGGTGGAGGTCGCGGCGGACGGGTTGTTCGCCGTGCCGGTCGAGGTCGGCATCCTGCCCACCGAGTTCCGGGTGGTGGCCACCGACCCGGTCGGGAACCAGACCGTCCAGGTGGTGAGCCGCGTCTGGCCGTTCGACTACCGCCAGCTTCCGTTCGTGCCCATCGTCGTCCTCATCACAGTGGCCGCGGCCGGCTTCCTCTACCTGCGCCGACCCGAGGGGGAGCGGACCCGACGGGCCACCGACGACGACTCCACCTTCGAGGAGATCGGCGGCTAGACTCGGCCGATGCCCGTCGTCCGCCCGCTCCGCGGTCTCGGCTACGCCCTGGACCGATTCGGCGGGACCGAGATCCCGGCCCGCGTGCGCCGGGACGGGGAAGCGGCCGAGCACCCGGGGCGCGTCGCCGACCTCACCGACCTGGTCAGCCCCCCGTACGACGTCATCTCCGACTCCCAGCGCTCCGCGCTGCTGGCTCGCCACCAGCGGAACGCGGTCCGGCTCGAGCTCAGCGCCGAACCGGCACCGCACCGGGCGGCGGCCGAGGCGCTCACGGCGTGGCTCGAGGACGGGACGCTGGCCCTGCGCTCCCGCGGGGCGCTCTACACGTACCGGTACGAGCCGCCCGATGGACCGCCCGGCACCGAGGTGCGCGGCATCCTGGCCCGGATCCGGCTCGAGCCGTTCGGTCCGCGGATGCGGGCCCACGAGCACACGATGCCCGGCCCCAAGGCCGATCGACTGGGCCTCCTCCGCGCGACGCGCACCCAGCTGAGCCCGATCCTGGTCATCTACGACGACCCGTCGGACCGCTCCGAGCGCTTCCTGGACCCGGCGGTGTTCGAGGAGTGGCGGGCGCGCGACGCCGATGGCCTGCTCCACCGGGTGGGCGTCATCGACGCCGATGACGGGCGGGCCGCCTACCTGTCGAAGCAGAAGCTGCTGATCGCCGATGGCCACCATCGGTACGAGACGGCGCTCGAGTACCAGGCCGAGGTCCGGGCGGCCGATCCGGTCGCCCGCGACGCCGAGCCGGGGGCCCTGGCCGCCGACTGGATCATGGTCGTCCTCGTGAACGCCGCCCGCGAGTCGCTCGAGATCCGGCCCACCCATCGGCTCATCCGGCAGGCCGATCCGGAGGCGCTCCGCCGGCTGGTGACCGGGCCCGATCCGCTGTTCGAGGCCGTGCCGGTGGCCCCGGAAGCACTCGGGGAGCGGCTGGCCGACCTACGGCAGGCCGAGGAGCCGGTGTTCGGGCTCGTCCTGCCCGACGGAGAGGGGTGGCTGCTGATCGGCGATGCAGGCGTCGCAGCTGAGCGGATGCGCCGCGAGCCGGGCTCGGCTCCGGTTCGCCGGCTCGACCTGTCGCTGCTCCACGCGGCGGTGTTGAACGACCGGCTGGGCATCACCGAGGCGGACGTGGCCGCCGGGGAGAGGCTCCTCTACACTAGGAGCGAGGCCGATGCCCGCGGTCGCGTGGCCCGTGGCGAGGCGGCGGCCGCGATCCTGGTTCGCCCCACCCGGTTGGACGAGCTGACCGCGGTGGCCGCTGCCGGGGACGTCATGCCGCAGAAATCGACGTACTTCTACCCAAAGCTGCTGACCGGCATGGTCTTCCATCCACTGGAGGGTTGAGCACACCGTGGTCCAGGCCATCAAGCGCGACGAGGTCTTCATCGAGCCCGAGGGCATTCACGTCGAGACCCACCAGCCCGAACGGCGGAGCCGCAAGCCCCCACTCCTGCTGGTCCATGGCGTCCTCACCGGGTCGTGGCTGTGGTCGAGCTTCGCCGCGTACTTCGCCGAGCGCGGCTGGGAGGCCCACGCGCTGAACCTGCGCGGCCACTTCACCTCGGACCTCGCCGACCTCGAGGACACCCGGATGCGCGACTACGCCGACGACGTGGGGATCGCCGTCCGCCAGCTCGGCCGGCCCCCCGTCCTCATCGGCTGGGGGATGGGCGCCCTGGCGGCCCTTCTGTACGCCCAGTCGCGGCCCACCCTGGGCCTCGTCCTGCTCGCGCCCTCACCCCCGGCTGCGGCCCTGCCCCGGCGCCCGGCCGACCACGAGCTGAAGCAGGTCCCCGACGTGTACGACGCGGAGTGGTGGGGCTGGCGCGCGCCCATGGAGGAGCTCCAGTCGTGGATGCCCGACATGTCGGTCGAGGAGCTCATGAAGATGCAGGAGCTGCTGGTCGGGGCCCGGGAGTCGGGGCTGGCGCGCCAGGAGCGGATGCTGGGCGTGGCCATCGACCCGACGCTGATCCAGGTCCCGACCCTGGTCATCGGGGCGGGGCTCGACGACGTCATCCACCCGTCGGAGGCGCGCCGCACGGCCGACCTGCTCGGGGCGACCTACGAGTACATCCCCGGCGCGAGCCATTTCGGGCTGGTCATGGGCTCCGAGACGTGGCCGCTGGTCGCGGGGTCGATCCTCGGCTGGCTCGAGGAACGCCGCCACTCGATGATAGCCTCTTCCGCTGACCTGGTGGCCGCCGGACGCCGCTGACCATGACCGAGCAGAAGGGGATGTACGGGCAGAAGCCGACGGGTCCGACCGAGCCCGACGCCTGGCTGGCCGCGCTCGACGACGTCCGCCGGCTGCAGCTGGAGGAGCTGGACGCCCGGATCCGGAAGGTCGCGCCTGGCCTGCGCCGGTACGTCAACCGTGGGTTCCTGAGCTACGGCGAGTACTCGTACCGGGGCAAGTCCGGCCGGAGCGGGGAGTGGATGTGCCTGGCGCTGGCCTCGAACAAGCACTACATCTCGTTCTACGCCGGCCCGATCGACCTCGAGCCGTACGCCGCCCGGCTCCCGAAGGCCAACCTCGGGCGGGGCTGCATCCGCTTCAAGTGGGTGTCCGATGTCGACCTCGAGGTCATCGACGAGGTGATCCGCGCCTCGGCGGCGACCGACGGCCAGTCGATCACCTACTGACCTACTCGTGACCGCGGCGTCGGTCCGGCGCCGGTACCTGGTTCTCATCGGCCTGCGCTGGCTCCAGACCGGGCTGCTGATCCCGGTCATCGCGCTCCTCATGGTGTCCCGCGGCCTGTCGCTGGTCGAGATCGGGATCGTGGGTTCGGTCTCGGGGCTGGTCATCCTCGTCCTCGAGCTGCCGACCGGGGGCCTGTCCGATGCCCTCGGCCGCCGGCCGACCCTCGTGCTGGCTTACCTGTTCGCCTTCGCAGGCCTGCTGACCCTGTTCCTCGCCCAGTCGCTGGCTGGGTTCCTCATCTCGGCCGTCCTGACCGCGATCTTCCGGGCGCTCGACAGCGGGCCGTTGGAGGCGTGGTTCGTGGACGAGACCCACGCCGTGGCGCCCGACGCCCGGATCGAGACCGGGCTGGCGGCCGGCAGCTCGGTCCTGAGCCTGGCGATTGCCGGCGGGGCGCTGCTGGCCGGCGCGCTGATCGCGCTCGACCCGGTCGAGTCGGTGGCGCCGTTCGACCTGGCCGTCCTGGTTGCGCTGGCGATCAGCGTCATCAACCTCGTCACGGTGCTCCTGCTCATGCGGGAGACGCGCCACGGCCGGGGGGCCGGAGCGGTCGTGGCATCGGTTCGCGCGGTGCCCACCGTCGTCCGCGAAGGGTTCGGCCTGCTCCGCGACTCGCGGGTCCTCACCGCCCTGATCGGCGTGGAGCTGTTCTGGGGGTTCGCGATCGTCGCCTTCGAAACGCTCTTCCCGATCCGCCTCGCCGAGGTTGTCGGCGGCACCACCGAGGCCGGCGCCCTGATGGGGCCGATCAGCTCCGGCGCCTGGTTCGCGGCCGCCGCCGGTGCCGCGGGGATCGCGGTCCTGAGTCGCTGGACCGGGGTCGCCGGCGCCGCGCTGATGCTGCGCCTGCTCCAGGGAGCGACCATCGTCCTGATGGGCGTGCTCGCCGGGGTGCTGGGCCTCGTGACCGCGTACCTCGCCTGCTACCTCACCCACGGGGCGTCGAACCCGATGCACACCACCCTGCTCCATCGGGAGGTGACGGCCGCCCACCGGACGACCGTCCTGTCGCTGAACTCGATGGTCTTCCACCCGGCGGCGGCCATCGGCGCGCTGGTGCTGACCGCCATCGCCACCGGGTCGTCGCTCTCGACGGCGATGGTCGTCGGCGGCCTGGTGTGCGCGGTGGCGGCCCCGCTCTACCTGCCGGCCTGGCGCGCCGAGCGCGAGCGCCAGCGCTCGACCGCCACAGCCTGAGCCGCGAGGGCCGCGATCAGATCACCTTCACGGTGCCGAAGCCACCCGAGACGCTGATGTCGATCCGGTCGGCGGCCGTCTCGAATCCGGGGGTGCTCCAGCCGCCGTCCAGGCGCGGGAAACGCCGGTGGTCCACCTCGAGAGCCCCGATGCCCACCGATCCGCTGATCCGCGCGGCCACGCCGGCCGGGACCTCGACGGTGACGCTGGCAAAGCCGCACTCGATGCGCGCGGCGGTCTGCCCGGCCGTCGGCATCCGAAGCACGGTCTCCGACGCCCCGGTGTGCAGCTCGAGCCGTCGCACGCGCAGCGCGGCGAGGTCGACCACCGCGCGGTTGGCCCCGGTGTCGAGGCGAAGGTCGACCGGGATCTCACCCGTGATACCGAAGTTCCAGTGGACCGGCGCCCAGGTCACCAGCGGTCGCGCGGGATCGCGGGGCTCCAGCCGGATCCGACCGGGTCCGTACTCGCGGAGGGTGACCCCCTCCTCGAACGTCCCCGAAATCAGCATTCCCGGCTCGGCCTGGTGGATCGTGAGCTCTCCGCCGCCGAACCCGATGCGAACCTCGGCCTCGCTCAGGCCGTCGATCGGGAGGGCGAGCGTCTCGATGGATGCAGGTGGTGGTGCCGCGGTCGCAGTGTTCACGAACGTGCTCCGTTCTGGACGCACGACCGGTCGGCCGTTCCTGGCGTCCAGCGCCACGATCGCCCCCCGCCGGATGGATGTGGAAGGGTCATTCGGCCCGACTTCGGGGGTCTCCCGGGTCGCTTGCTATACTCCCGGCCGTCCCGCTCGGGACGCCGGGCCGCATTCGTCTAGAGGCCTAGGACACCGCCCTCTCAAGGCGGAGATCACCGGTTCGAATCCGGTATGCGGTACCACCCCTCATGACCGTCAGGCGCTCGCTCCCAGCTGGGTGAGCAGCTCATCCAGCTGCTCGAAGGTCTCGGGCATTGCGTCGAGCGACCCGGAGCCGGCATCGAGGGCTTCCTTCGAGGGATAGCGGTCGTGCATGACCAGCAGGGACTGGTCGCCCTGGTCCTCGAACGTGACCGTGGTGATGGCGCCCTCCTCGCCTTCGTCATTGGTCCACACCAGGCGCGTGTGCGGTGTGACCTCGATGTACCTGCCGAAGAACTCGATCGGCGGTTCGGCGCCGTTGGCGAACGCCAGCCGGTACCCACCCCCGGTCCGAGCGTCCATCTCGCAGGCCAGGAGGGTGATGCCGGTCGACTTCGGCACCCACCACTTCATGAACAGCTCGGGCGTCGTCCACGCTTCGAAGACGATCCGCGCCGGAGCGTTGAACGTTCGCGTGACGACAAGCTCACGCTCGGACGTTCGTTCCACTGTCGTTCGGTTCTTCATGGCTGTGGGCTCATCTCTTCGTGCGTCCATCGGCCTTCTCCTTCCGTCCCAGTTCCTCGACAACCTTGTCCAGCTCGGTGAAGCGTGCGTCCCAGAGCTCGCGGTACTCCTCCATCCATGCCGACTCGGTTTCCAGGCGCCAGCTGCCGAGCCGGCAGGTCCGCACGCGCCCGACCTTCACGGTCGTGACCAGCCCCGCCTGCTCCAGGACGCCGACGTGCTTCCTCATGCCGGTGAGGGTCATCTGGAACGTCCCGGCGAGGTCCGTGATCGAACGGTCGGCATGGGCGAGCTGCTCCAGGACGCCGCGCCGGGTGGCGTCCGAGAGCGCGGCGAACGAGGCATCCAGGCGAGCGCTTCCATACTGAACCATACGGTTCAGTATAACATGTCAGCGGGCGGGGAAGCCTCCGCCGACCGCGAGGCCCGAATCGATCGGGTGCGCTCAGCCCGGGTTCACGCCTCCGCGCCGGCGCCCATCGCCACGGTGCCGTCCGACAGGACCGGGGAGATCAGGCCGAACACGTTGTTGTCGGGATCGAGCAGGTAGCCGCCACGCCCGATGCCCGGCCAGTCGGTGGCCGGCAGGGCCTCCGTCGCGCCCAGCTCGATCGCGCGGCGCATCAGCCCGTCCACGTCCTCGACGCCGACGACGAAGTTGCAGCCGTTGACCGGCGCGCCGATCTCCGGACCTGGGCCTTGCCGCGAGGTCAGGCCGCCGTTGATGCCGAGGCCCTTCTCGGCGGCGGCGTTGCCGATCGACCCCTCGCCGGTGTCGATGACCCAGTACGGCTGGTCGCCACCGCCGTACGACTCGAACGTCCAGCCGAGGAGGTTCGAATAGAAATCGATGAGCTTCTGTGGCTCGGAAGCGTGGATCTCGAAGTGGACGACGAGGTTGGCCATGGTGTCGGCTCCTTCGGACTCGTAGGTTGGGAGCGGCGTCCCAGTATGGGCGCGACGGCCGAATCGGTCAGGGAGCAGGAGGCTGGTAGGCTGGTCGCGTGGCGCGCGTTGCCTTGCTGGTCGGCCTGGTGCTGGTCGTGCTGCTCATCCTGGCGTTCGCTATGAACGCCGTGCAGATCGCGGGCTGAGGCAGCCCACCTCTCCCCCGAGGCCGCCGGCCAGGAGTCGGTTCATGAAACGGATGACGCACGCCCACGAGCTGCTCGACGGACCGCTGGCCGACCTGCCCACCCTCCGCGACAACCTGCGCGACATGGGCCGGGCGAACCGATGGACCGGCGGGACCGACCTCTCGCGCCGGGCGATCCAGGCGCTGGCGCCTGCTCCCCTGGACGTGTCGCTGCTCGACGTCGGGACCGGTGGGGCCGATATCCCGGTCGCCCTCCTGGCCGATGCCCGGCGGCATGGCCGCGGGCTGGCGGTCACCGCGGTCGACAGCCGGCCGGAGGTCATCGAGGCCGCGCGCGCGGCGCATCCGGGCGCGGACGGCCACGGGCTCACCCTCGAGGTCGCCGATGGTCTGGCGCTCCCGCATGCTGATGACGCGTTCGACGTCGCCCACTCGTCGATGGTCCTCCACCACCTCGAGCCGGACGAGGCGGTCACGTTCCTCGCCGAACAGGGACGCGTCGCTCGGCTCGGGGTCGTGGTCAACGACCTGGGGCGGGTCCCGGTCACGTTCCTCGGGGCCTGGCTCCTGTCCCGGGTGGCGACCCGCAACCACTTCACCCGCCACGACGCGCCACTCTCCGTGCGCCGGGCATACACCCACGAGGAGGTCGTGGGCCTCCTGCTGCAAGCCGGACTGCGACCCGTGTTCCTGGTGGAGGGCGTCGCCGGGCACCGCTGGGCGATGGCCGCCGTCCGACGGTGAGCGGACCCGACGCCGTCGTCGTCGGGGGTGGCCCGGCCGGCGCGATCGCCGGCGCCCTGCTGGCCCGGCGGGGTCATGACGTCATCCTCATCGACCGCTCACCGGCGTGGCGCTGGCACGCCTGCGGGGTCTTCGCCTCCCCGGCCGCGGTGACCGCGCTTCAGCGCGCCGGCCTGGACGGGGCCACCCTGAGCACGGCCAAGCGGCCGATCCCGGCCATGCGGGTCGAGGTCGTCGGCGGCTCCACGTTCCGCCTGACCTACGGCGACGACGGGAGCCTGAGCCACGCCGCGGTGGGATTCGACCGCCAGGCGCTGGACCTCGCCCTGCTCCGGATGGCCGAGCAGGCCGGGGTCGAGGTCCGGCGGGGGACGGCCCTGACCGAGCTCGAGCTCGAGTCGGGCCGGATTCGGGTCCGGATCCGCGAGCCGCTCGGGACGGGGAGCCTGATGACCCGGGCGGTGATCGGAGCCGATGGGGTGCGATCGACGGTCGCGCGCCAGATGGGCGTCAACCGGCCACCCCGCCTGGGGAAGCGGGTGGGGCTCACGTTCCACGTCACCGATCCGCGTCCCGCGGCGGACCGCGACGCGCGGATGGTCATCCTCGACGGCGCGTACTGCGGCCTCGCCCCGGTGCCCG
>DATBIW010000084.1:0-3577 GCA_036556745.1 Candidatus Limnocylindria bacterium
CTCGAATGGCCCGGGCACGAGATCGCCTACACCATCGGCAAGCGCTGGTGGGGCCGCGGCCTCGCCACGGAGGGTGCGCTGGCCGTCCGGGACTGGGGCTTCGCGAACCTGGAGGTCGACGAGCTCATCAGCCTCATCGACCCGGACAACGCTGCGTCGATCGCGGTCGCCACCCGCCTGGGCGAGCGGCGCATGGGCGAGACGGACCTGTGGGGCAACCGGGTGCTCGTCTACGCCATCAGCCGTCACGAATGGGCGGCGCGGGAGGGCACCCGGTAGCATGGCCGGATGACTGCTGCACCCATCATCCTTGTCCCCGGCTTCTGGCTCGGCGCGTGGGCCTGGGACGAGGTGGCCGAGGCGCTGCGCGCCGACGGCCACGACGTCACCGCGCTCACCCTGCCCGGCCTCGAGTCACCCGATGCCGACCGCTCGGGCGTCACCCAGTCCGACCACGTCACCGCCATCTGCGACGCGGTGCGCGCGAAGGGCCGCCCGGTGGTGCTCGCCGTGCACAGCGGTGCCGGCTACCCCGGGTACGCCGCCAGCGACCGGTGCACCGACGCGATCGCGGCCATGGTCTACGTCGACACCGCGCCCGGCAAGGGCGCCATGGACCCCGACTTCACCGATGCCGAGAAGCCGCTCCCCTCGCCCACCGAGCTCGCCGAGAGCGAGAACCTCGACGGGCTGAGCGAGGCACAGCTGGCCACGTTCCGGCAGCGGGCGGTGCCCCAGCCGGGCGGGACGCTGCGCGAGGCGATCGAGCTGACGAACGACGCCCGCCTCGACATCCCGAGCACCGTGATCTGCACCGCCTCCACCGCGGCGGAGTACCAGGAGTACGCGAAGCAGGGCATGGGCTTCCTGGCCGGGCTGCTCGAGGTCCGGAACCTCACCTACATCGACCTGCCGACGAGCCACTGGCCGATGTGGTCCCGTCCGGCCGAGCTGGCGAAGATCATCGGCGACGTCGCGACCGCGCAGGGAGACGCCTAGCCCGCGAGCGCCTCGAGCGCCTCGAGGTTCTCGGTCGTGCCGTCCGGCGCGAGCGGGATGATCGCCACGTGGTCGGCCCCGGCCGCCACGAGCTCCCCCACGCGGGCGTGGAGCGCCTCGGCGTCGCCCCAGGCAACCATCGCGTCCACCAGCCGGTCCGAGCCCGGCTTCTCCCAGTCGGCGGGGCCGAATCCCTGCGCTTCCCAGCCGGCCTGGTAGGCCGGCGTGCGGAGATAGGGCGCCAGGTAGCCGCGAGCCGCCGCGCGCGCCGCGGCGGCATCGGTCTCCAGGACGGCCGGCATGCTCACGGCGAGGAGCGGGCGCCGGTCGGTGGCGGCGGCGTCGAGCACCGAGCGGGTCCAGGCCAGCCGCTCGGGCGTGACGAGGTACGGGAAGGCGCCGTCGGCATCGGTGGCGGCCAGGCCGAGCATCCGCTCGCGGAGCGCGGCGAGGATGACCGGCGGCTCCGACCAGCCCTCGGGCATCGGCCCCTTGTAGACCGCGGACCGATAGGCGCCCAGGAACTCGCGCATGCGGGTCAGGGGGCGGTCGAAGGCGTGGCCGCGCAGCCGCTCGGCGAGGTGCGGGTGCGAGACGCCGAGCCCGAGCACGAAGCGCCCGGTGGTCGCCTCCTGCAGGGTGAGGGACGCCATGCGCGTCGTCTGCGCGTCGTGGCCCCAGATGGAGACGATGCTCGTCCCCAGCCGCAGCGAGGTGGTTTCGCCGGCGAGCAAACCGAGCAGCGCGAACGGCTCGCGACCGACCGTCTCGGGCACCCACAGCGTCCCGAAGCCGAGCTCGTCGACGCGGCGGGCATAGGCGCGCGCGTCCTCGATCGGCAGCGAGTCGAGGTGGCCCCAGGCCCCAAGCCGGCCGAGATCGCGTGCGTCCGTCATGGACCGATGCTACCCGCGCCGATCCGGTAGCGGAGGTAGAGCTCGTCCGCGTGGCGGTGGACGCTGACGAGCCGCGCCTCGATCGGTGCCGGCAGGTCGATCGGCGCGATGAGGGGCAGCGCCTCGGCGCCCACGAAACGGGGGCCGATGGTCCAGAACAGCTCGTCGAGCAGGCCCTTGGCGAGGAAGGCGGCGTTCAGGGTGGGGCCGCCCTCGAGGAGCAGCGACGCCACGCCAGCGGTGGCGAGGCGCTCCAGGATCCAGCCCGGCTCGGGCTCGGCGGTCGGGGCGACCCACGTCTCCACCCCGGGGAGCGGCTCGTCCGCCGCATGCGGATTCCCCCCGCCTACGACGATGACACGCTGCTGGTCGGCGTAGCCGAACCAGCGCCGATCGGTGGGCACCGCCGTCGACCCGGCAATGACGAGGGCCAGCGGCTGCGGCGAGCGGCCGGCCACGCCACGGGCGGCGGCCAGGTCATCGGCCACGCGGGAGTAGAAGTCGTCGGCGCGCAACGTGCCCGCCCCGCTCGCCACCGCGTCGAACGCGGCCCGGTAGGCCTGCATGAGGCGACGGTCGACCCGGCTGCCCAGCCCCTCCGCGGTGCCCTCCAGCTGGGCGCGGCCGTCGACGCTGGTGACCATGTTCGTCGCGACCCACGGCCGGCCAGCGGCCTGGCCCGGTCGGTCGAGGAACGCCGCTTCGAGCGGCAGGTCGGCGGCGGGATCGGGCCAGAGGCGGTCGACGGTGGTCGTCACGGGCTGCAGTGTGGCAGGCGCACGCCGGGTCCGCGGGTCAGGCCGGCTCGCGATACTCCTCGAGCGAGTCGACGTCGGCGGTGGCGACCTGGACCTGCACCTCGGACGGGGTGAGGCTGCTCACCGCGTCGGCGGGGATGACGCGGGTCGGCCCACCACCGGCCGGGTCGAGGGCGATGCCGTGGAAGATGCCCTCGGTCTCCGTGCCGAGCATGCGCTCGACGGTGCCGAGCTTCACGCCCTCGCGACCGATGACGTCGGTCCCGGGATCGACGTAGCTCCACGCCACCGGGTCGTTCGGGCCCGGCAGGTCGAGCTCGGCCGCCTCCGGCTCGCCGGGGCCGCCGGTGTCGCCGGCGCTGTCACCCGGCGGCAGCCGCCGCTCCTCCGGGTCGATGCCCCCCCTCATGCCGGGATCGTCGATGGCACCCGGCTGCCGGTCGAAATCGGTCATGCGGACAGGGGCTTGCACGCCCGGTGCCACGTGTGCGCGTGGCCCTAGAGGACGAAGGGCGGGGCGAAGCCGATGAAGCGGTCGAACTGCCCGAACGGGCGACTGGAGAGGAGGAAGGTGAAGAAGGTGTCCATCCGGAAGCCGCGGCCCAGGAGGTGGGTCATCGCCACCTCGTTCACCATCGGCACCTCGAAGCCGACCTCCTCGCGACCGATCTCGGCCGAGACGCGCTCGACGTGCGCCAGCATGCCTGGCTGGTCGACCGGATCGAGGGCGGCGATCGGCCCGATCCCGCGCTCGCCGACGAACCCGAAGCCGGCGTCGCGGCCATCCCGGCGGTAGAGGAAGCCGCGCCGGTCGTCGAGGAGGAAATCGAACATCTCGCCGCGCTCGAACTCGAGGACCTCGGCCTCGATGCGGCGCAGGGTCGGGATGTCGGCGATGCTGGCCTCCACGATCTCGAGGCCCGG
>DATBIW010000085.1:0-4180 GCA_036556745.1 Candidatus Limnocylindria bacterium
CCGACCAGCCGAGCACCCACGCCCGGCCGACGTCGAGCGCGTCGAGGAGGTCGACCGCGTCGGTCACGCAGTCGGCGACCGAGCGCCCCTCGCGTCGTGTGCTGCTCCCGTATCCCGCGCGGGTGGCGCTGACGAAGCGGATGCCGAGCGCCGTGGCATCGGCCTGCATCTTGTCCGACTGGATGCCCGAGCTCGGGCTGCCGTGGTGGTAGAGGACGGTTCCCGCCGGGCCGTCCGGTTCGCCGCCCAGGTAGACGTCCACCGAGCGCCCGTCGCGCATCCGGACCGAGGTCGCTGCGTCGCTCATGGCTCGATCATGCCCTGCCGGCCTCCGGCCGGGACGCGTCCGGTCGCGAGCTTCCAGGCCAGGAGGGCGGCGACGGCCAGGCCGCCCAGCAGGACGCCCCACCCGGTGAGCGGCACGGTCAGCAGAGCGACCAGGGTCAACAGTGCCGGCGCGCCCTCCCGCCAGTCCTCGGCGTGGTCGACCTGGTGGATCAGCCACAGGCCGCCGAGGTAGATCGCGACCGGGATCGTCACCGCGAACCCAGCGCCAACCGCATCCAGCGCGGACGGAGCGCCGCTGGCTTGCTCGATGGCCACCGCCAACCCCGCGCCCACCGCGGCCGCCGCGGCCCAGATCGGGAGGTGCCCATAGCCCCAGATGAATCCGGCCCGCAGGCTGGTGCGGTTGTGCATGGGCTGCTCGAAGTACAGCCACCACATGGTGAACACCGTGACCAGGCCCCCGAGGAGGATCCCCACCAGCTCGGCGGTGAGCCCCTCCACGGTGAGCGAGGTGACGGCCAGGGAGGCCGAAAGGATCGACTCGCCGAGCACGATGATCGTGAACAGGCCGTACCGCTCGTTGATGTGCTCGGGGTGCCACGGGGTGCGCGACGAGCGCTGCGCCCACACCGGCACCAGCAGCTCGAGGGTGAACAGCCCCAGGAAGCCCAAGGTGAACCAGGCCGGCGACCACAGGATGAACACGACCCACCCGAGCTGGAGGACCGCGATCCCGGTGGCGAACCGTAACGCCGCCGGGCGGCTGGGCGGGTCGTCTCGGGCGGCCCGCAGCCACATATAGACCTGGGACAGCCGCATGATCACGTAGCCGAGGAGGACGAGCGACCAGTCGCTCTGTTCGAACGCCCGCGGCACGCCGGCGGCGAGCACCAGCGCCCCGGCGAGCTGGACGAAGACGAGCAACCGATACAGGACGTCATCGGTGTCATAGGCCGATGCGAACCAGGTGAAGCCGATCCAGGCCCACCAGATCGCCCCGAACACGAAGATGTACTGGACGATCGTGCGGGCGATGTCGCCCACGAGCAGTCCGTGGTGGAGCTCGCTGCTCACCTGGGCGACGGCCACCACGAACACGAGGTCGAAGAACAGCTCGAGCGGCGTGGCGGTCCGGTGCGCCTCGTCCGGCGACCGGCCGGTCATCGGTCTCGCCAGCTGGCTGAGCCGGCTCATCAGTTCGTCTCGGTCAGGCTCAGTCGAGCTTGAGCTGAGGCAGGACGCGCTCTCCGAAGGTGCTGATGAACTCGGCCTGGTTGCGCCCGACGTTGTGGAGGTAGATCTCGTCGAAGCCCATGTCGACGTACCGCTGGATGGCGGCGGCGTGCGCCTCGAGGTCGGCGCTGATCAGCATCCGGTTCTTGAAGTTCTCGATCCGGACCAGCTTGGCCATGTTCGCGAAGTCCTCGGGGTTGCGGATGTCCTGCTTGGGGAAGGGCATCCCGCCGTTCGGCCACTCGGCCAGCGCCTGGGCCTCCGCCGCCTCCTGCGTCTCCGCCCACGAGATGTGGACCTGGAGCTGGGTGCGCATGGCGTCGGGGTCCTTCCCTGCCTCCCGCGCCCCCTCGGCGAACTTGTCCCACAGCATCTTGATCTTCTCGTCCGCCGCGCCCACGGTGATGATCCCGTCCGCCCAGCGGCCGGTGCGCTTGGCGTTCAGCGGTCCGGCGGTGGCGACGTAGATCGGGACGGGCTCGTTGGGGAGGGTGTAGAGCCTGGCCGACTCGAGGGTGAAGTACTCCCCGTCGTGCTTGACCACCTCCCCGGAGAACAGCTTGGTGATGACCTCGATGGCCTCGAACAGCATCCCGCTCCGGACGCCGATCTCCGGCCACTCCCCGCCGATGACGTGCTCGTTCAGCGCCTCCCCGGCGCCGAGTCCCAGCCAGAACCGCCCGGGGTACATGGCGCCCAGCGTGGCCGCGGCATGGGCGATGACCGCGGGGTGGTAGCGGAAGCCCGGGCAGGTGACCGCGGTCCCGAACGGCAGCGCGGTCCGCTGGCCCAGCGCCCCCATGAACGACCAGGCGAAGGCGCTCTGGCCCTGGTCGGGGGTCCATGGGTGGAAGTGCTCGCTGACCTGGAACCCGGCCGAGAACCCGGCCGCCTCCGCCTGCTCGGCCCACTCCAGCAGGTCGGTCGGGTGGAACTGCTCGAGCATGGCCGCGTAGCCGATCTTCGTCACGCTCGTAGCCTACCCTCTGCGCCTGTGACCGGACCGATGAGCGAGCCGATGAGCGGACCGATGCGGCTGGACCGATACGAACGCGCCACCGACTTCCTGGCGGCCGCCAGCCCCTGGCTCGAGCAGCGCGAAGCGGAGCACAACCTCATCCTGGGCATCGCCGGGACGGTCCGCGACTTCCCGGGCCTGTACGCCGCCCCGTACCTGGCGACCGTGACCGGCCCCGACGGCGTGATCGCGGCCGCTGCCCTGCGGACGCCGCCGTGGAACCTGGTCCTGTCCGAGGTGGACGACGAGGCCGCCCTCGACCTCCTGGTCGCCGACCTGGCCGATGCGGACCTTGGCGGCGTGGTTGGGCGCCCCGACGTCGCGACCGCGTTCGCCGCCCGCTGGGTGACCGCTCACGGCGGCCGCTGGGAGATCGGGATGGAGGAGCGGGTCTTCCAGCTCACCGAGGTCATCCCTCCCCGCCCGGTGCCGGGCGCGATGCGGGCAGCCACCACGGCCGACCGACCGCTCCTCGTGGCGTGGGTCGCGGCCTTCGGTCGCGAGGCGCTCGGGGACGAGGATGCCTCCCGGGTCGCCTCCTCGGTGGACGACTGGCTCGCCGGCCGGGGCCGCACCATCTGGCTCTGGGACGACGGCGGCCCGGTGTCGCTCACCGGAGTGGGCGGCGCGACTCCGCACGGCATCCGGATCGGCCCGGTCTACACCCCGCCCGAGCGCCGCGGGCAGGGCTACGCCTCCGCCCTGGTGGCGGCGGCCAGCCAGGCCCAGCTCGACGCCGGCCGGCGGTTCTGCTTCCTGTACACCGACCTGGCCAATCCGACGTCGAACAAGATCTACCAGGCGATCGGGTACCGCCCGGTTACCGACGCGTTACGGATCGACTTCCGGCCTTGACCGAATCGGTACATTGACCGGGCACCACACCGGTTCGGAGCCCTTCGCCCAGTGACCTCGGACGTGCCCACGCCCCCGCCCTCGGTCCCGGATCCGACTCCCGCCCCGCCCACGGGAGCCCCGCCGGCGACGTCGCCCGGTGGCGCGTTCCCGCCGGGTTCGCCCGGTTCGCCGGATGCGCCGCCGCCCCGGAGCACGGTCCGCTCCGCCATCTCCGGCGCCCCGGCCTGGATGCAGGGCCTCGCCGCCGTCGGCACCCTGGTGATCAGCGTCCTCGTCGCGCTCCGCCTCATTCCCGATACCCCGCTCAACCCATCGAACCCCGACCCGTCCGCGGTCGCCTCGGTCATCCAGGGCAGCGTCGAGGAGGAGCTGGCGAGATCGGTCGTCCAGGTCCAGATGATGTCCGGCGGCGAGATGGTCGGCTGGGGATCGGGCACCGTGATCAGCGACGACGGGCTGATCCTGACCAACGCCCACGTCGCCACTCCGGACGACGTCGAGCTCGACGACCTGGTCATCGCGGTCACCGACACGCCGGACGCGCCCCCCGAGGCGCGCTACCACGCGGAGGTCGTGGCCGCCGACGCCGTCCTCGACCTGGCCATCATCAGGATCACCGAGAGCATGGGCGGCGGCCCGTACGACGGCGCGCTGGAGCCCATCCCGATCGGCGACTCGGACGCGGTCGGCATCGGCGACGAGATCATCATCCTCGGCTACCCCTCGGTCGGTGGCGACACGATCACCCTGACTTACGGCCGGGTCAGCGGCTTCACGGCCAAC
>DATBIW010000086.1:0-5152 GCA_036556745.1 Candidatus Limnocylindria bacterium
GTCGAGATCTTCGGCCGCGACACCGACGACACCGAGGTCGAGGCAAGGCGGCGCCACGACCTGGGGGTCGCGGTCTACATCTCGCCGTACAACAACCCCGACGTCATCGCCGGCCAGGCGACCTGCGGCCTCGAGATCCTCGAGGACTGGCCGGAGGTGGACACGATCGTCGTCCCGATCGGCGGCGGCGGACTGATCAGCGGCATCGGCCTGTGGGTGAAGACGATCAGCCCTCGTGTCCGGCTGGTGGGCGTCCAGCCGGCCGCCTCGCCCCCGATGCACGCGTACTTCGCCACCGGCTCCGCGAAGCGGGTCCCGATCGGCCACACGCTGGCCGACGGCGTGTCGGGCAACATCGAGCGCGGGTCGATCACGCTGCGCCTGGCGCGACGGCTGGTGGACGAGGTCGTGCTCGTCGAAGAGGAGGCGATCGCCGCGGCCATGCGCTGGGCGTGGAGCGGTCCACGCCATCGGCTCGAGGGAAGCGCGGCGCTGGGCATCGCCGCCGTCCAGACCGGGAAGCTGGGCTCGCTCGCCGGACGGCGGGTGGCTGTGGTCGTGACCGGCGGGAACGTGGATGGGGCTACCTTCGAAGGGGTGGTCACGGGTAGCATGGGCACGTGAACGCGAACCGGCAGCCGCCGCCGGGTGTGGTGCTCGGCGGGATCCTGATCGTGATCGGGGTCGGCGTCCTCGCGGTCCGCTACCTGGACATCTTCTCGGGCGCCGCGATCTGGCCCCTGTTCATCATCGGCCCGGGCCTGTTGATGCTGGTCCTCGGGCTGTTCCTGCCGAACACGCCGATGCTCGTCGGCGGCTGCGTGGTCGCGACGATCGGGGGGATCCTGGCCTGGCAGAACATGACCGGCCTGTGGGCGACCTGGGCCTGGATCTGGGCGCTCCTCCCAGTGGCGTCCGGCATCGGCTCGCTGCTCGGCGGGCTGCGGACCGGGGACCGCGACGAGCGCAGCTCCGGACTGTCCCAGATCGTCATCGGCCTGTCCCTGTTGGCGATCTTCTACGTCTTCTTCGAGCAGTTCATCGGCCTCTCGGGCGGCCAATTGGCCATCGCCGAGTGGGTCATGCCGGTGCTCCTGGTCGGGCTGGGGCTGGCCATACTCGTGCGCGGCTTCATCGGCACCGCGGAGCGCGACGCGACGACATGACCGAGGGGCGGGTCGAGGTCCGCCCGCTCACCGCGGATCGCTGGTCGGACCTGGTCGAGCTGTTCGGCCCGAGCGGGGCGTTCTCGAACTGCTGGTGCACGTGGTGGCGCCAGACCGGTGCCGAGTTCGACCGGGGAATCCGGCAACGTGGCGCGGGGAACAAGGCGCTCCTCGGGGAGCTGACCGCCGCGAACCGCCAGCCGGGTCTGGTGGCCTACCGCAACGGGAAGCCCGTCGGCTGGATCAGCGTCGCGCCCCGGCCCGAATACGGGCGCGTCATCCGCTCGCCGAGCGTCGGCCCGGGCCGCCGCAGCCCCGAGGCGGCCGACTCGGGCGTGTGGTCGATCGTCTGCTTCTGGATGCCCCGGGCCGAGCGCGGCAAGGGAATCGCGATGGCCCTCCTCAGGGCGGCCGTGGACCACGCCCGGACCGGCGGGGCGCGGGTCCTCGAAGGCTACCCGGTCGACACTGCCGGCGAGCGCCATCCGCAGTCGAGCGTCTTTACTGGCACCCTGGCGATGTTCACGCGGGTCGGGTTCACCGAGGTCGAGCGCCGGGCGGAGGGACGGCCCATCGTCCGCATGGACCTGGCCGGCTAAGCCGAGGCGCCTCCCGTGTCGAGGTCCTGCCAGGCGACCTCGTAGTGCTCGACCTTCGGGGGCATCTCGAGCAGGAACTCCGGGTCCTCCGGGTAGTACTTCGCCCGCTCCGCGTCGTCGCCTGCAAAGCGGCGGATGGCATCCATCGACTCCCAGAGGGTGACGAGGGTGAACTCGGCGACCTCGTCACCGACCCGCCGGAGGACGAGCACGCCCCGGTTGCCCTCCGTTTCGCGGTACTCCCGAAGCCCGGTCCGCTCGAGGAAGGCCAGGTAATCATTGGACCGATCGGCGGGCGTCCGGCCCCGCCAGATGCGGGCGATCATCGATCGGGTTCTCCGTGAGGGTTGGGCAGAACCATAGTCCTCGCGACCGGGGAACCGCCCGCCGATATGCTTACGTCGTGCCCGCCGATGAGACCAACGGCCGCTCCCCGCTGGACGAGGCCCTCGAAGGGCTGAACGCCGGCTACGTCGCTGCGGTCTACGAGCAGTACCGATCCGACCCGGCGAGCGTCGAGGTCGAGTGGCGCCGCCTGTTCGACGCGGGATACGGGGGGTTCGAGCCGGTCCGCCCATCGGCCCCTCCGGCCGGCGCCGAATCGGCTTCCACGAGAACGCCGGCCGATACCGCGCCGCCGGCGGGTGCACGTCCGCTGCGAGGACCGGCCGCTCGGCTGGCCTCGAACATGGCGGCCTCGCTGGCCGTCCCCACCGCGACCTCGTTCCGCGACGTCCCGGTCGGCAACCTGGAGGCTCGCCGGCACGAGCTCAACGCGGCGATCGCGCCGCGCAAGGTCAGCTTCACCCACCTGATCGGCTTCGCCCTCGCCCGGGCGGCCGGCGAGCAGCCGGGGATGACCCGATCGTTCGCCGAGGTGGACGGCGCCGCGCACGTCGTCGAGCCGGGCACGGTCAACCTGGGCCTCGCGGTGGACGTCGAGAAGGCCGACGGCAGTCGCTTCCTGGTCGTGCCGGTCATCCGCGACGCCCAGGAGCGCGACTTCGCCGCGTTCCACGCCCGGTACGAGGAGCTGGTCGCCGGCGCCCGGGACAGCAGCCTCGGCCCCGACGACTACGCGGGCGCGACGATCACCCTCACCAACCCCGGGACGCTCGGGACGACGGCGTCGGTGCCGCGGCTGATGGTCGGCCAGGGCTGCATCGTGGCCACCGGGGCGATTCGCGACGTCGGCGGCGGGCGGGTCATGACCCTGACCTCGACGTACGACCACCGCGTCATCCAGGGCGCCGAGTCGGGCGCGTTCCTCCGCCGCGTGGCGGACCTCCTGGACGGGGCCGACGGCTTCTACGAGGAGGTGGCCTCCAGCCTGGGGGTCGCACTCACCGACCAGCCCGCCGGTACCCTGGACGCGGCGACGTCGGCGGCCCTGCACCCCTCGGCCGAGATGCCGCCCGCCGGCCCGGCGGTCACCGTCTCGGGCGCCGACCTGGGGCGGATGGCCTCGGCCATGGCGCTCATCGACTCGTATCGGCTCTACGGCCATCTCGCGGCCCAGCTCGACCCGCTCGGCTCGCCGCCGCCCGGTGACCCGGCCCTGGACCCGGCGTTCCACGGCCTGGACACCGCCGCCGTGGACCGGATCCCGGCTGACCTCCTGGACGTCGGGGTCGGCGGCAGCACGCTCGGCGAGGTCATCGAGGGGCTCCGTCGGACGTACAGCGGGACGATCGCCTACGAGGTCGAGCACATCGCCAACCACGCCGAGCGACGCTGGCTCCGGGCGGCCATCGAGGCCGGCACCTATCGGTCCGCGCCCAAGCGCAAGGAGCAGAAGCGCCTGTTGGGCCGGCTGACGGCGGTCGAGGGCCTCGAGCACTTCCTCCACAAGGCGTACCTCGGCCAGAAGCGGTTCAGTATCGAGGGGCTCGACGCCATGGTCCCGATGCTCGACCTGGTCATGGAGCTGTCCGCCCAGCACGGGACGCGCCGGGCGGTGATCGGGATGGCCCACCGGGGGCGGCTGAACGTGCTGACCCACATCGTCGGCCTGCCGGTGCGCTCGGTGCTCGCCGAGTTCGAGGCGGCCAAGGGCGGCCGCCGGGCGAAGGCCGAGGGCCTCGAGATCGACGACGTCAAGTACCACCTCGGCGCGAGCGGCACCCATGAGACTCGCCGCGGCAAGGTCGAGGTCAGCCTGATGCCGAACCCGTCCCATCTCGAGGCGGTCGACCCGGTCGTGGAGGGTCGAGCCCGGGCCGAGCAGGCGGACCACCGCGGACCCAAGGTCAAGCTCGATCCGAAGAAGACGGTCTCCATCCTCATCCACGGCGACGCGGCATTCGCGGCCCAGGGCGTGGTCGCCGAGACCTTCAACCTGTCCCGGCTGGCCGGCTACGCCAACGGCGGGACGGTCCACCTGATCGCGAACAACCAGATCGGCTTCACGACCACGCCGAGTGAGGCCCGGAGCACGACCTGGGCCTCCGACCTGGCCAAGGGCTTCGACGTCCCGATCATCCACGTCAACGCCGATGACCCCGAGGCCTGCCTGGACGCGGTCCGGCTGGCCATGGCCTACCGGTCCGAGTTTGACGGCGACGTCGTGATCGACCTCGTCGGCTATCGCCGCTTCGGCCACAACGAGGGCGACGAGCCGTCGTACACCCAGCCCGCCATGTACGAGGCGATTGCCCGCCAGCCGTCGGTCCGCGCCCGCTACGCCGAGCGGCTCCAGGCCGACGGGGTGGTCACCGCCAAGCAGGCTGCCGAACTGGTCGACGAGGTGCGGCGCGACCTGACCGCCGCCCAGGCGGCGGTCCGCAAGGCGCATGCCGAGGCCACGACCCTCGACCGGGGCGCCGAGGCGATCCCGACCGGGTCGGTGAGCGAGCCCACCACCGCGGTTGGGCTGGACGAGCTGCTGGCCGTGAACGAGCAGGTCCACGCCGTCCCGCCCGGCTTCACCGTGCATCCCAAGCTCATTCGCCAGCTCGACCGTCGCCGCGAGGCGCTGGGCACCGATGACCCCGGGGTCGAGTGGGGGCATGCCGAGGTCCTCGCCTTCGCGACGCTCCTTCGCGACGGGGTCCCGATCCGGCTTTCCGGGCAGGACACGGTGCGCGGTACGTTCAGCCAGCGCCACGAGGTCCTGGTGGACGCGGCCACCGGGGCGGCCTGGACGCCGCTCCATCACCTGGCCGACGGGAAGGCCAGCTTCGAGGTCCTCAACTCGCCCCTCAGCGAGTACGCGTGCCTCGGCTTCGAGTACGGCTACGCGGTCACCGTCCCGGAGGCCCTCGTCCTGTGGGAGGCGCAGTTCGGCGACTTCGTGAACGGGGCCGAGATCGTGGTCGACCAGTTCATCATCGCGGGCCTTGCCAAGTGGCGGCAGACCTCGCGCCTGACCCTGCTCCTGCCCCACGG
>DATBIW010000087.1:0-1703 GCA_036556745.1 Candidatus Limnocylindria bacterium
GACCTGGCGTTCCACCTCCGCCAGCACCGGGACCCGATGGCCGGGCTCCCCGCCCGCTAGCGGCCCGGCTAGTTCGTCCGGACGTCGACCCGAGCGGGCTGGCTCTGACCTGACGTCCCGACCGTCGCCGGCGCCCCAACAGCCGCCGGCGCCCCAGCGGCCGCCCGCGTCCCGACCGGCACGCGGCGGACCCGGACGAACCGATCCACCACGGCCCCGATCACCGCGCCGAACCAGACGCCCACGGCAATCGCCGCGGCGACCATGGCCGACTCCCCGGTGAGCGGTCCCGCGACCGACGTCCCGACGGCCACCGCCGCGCCCGCGGCGACCGCCCACAGGACCGCCACCGACCGCGGGCTGCCGAGCCCCACGCCGACGGCGGTCACCGTCCCAACCAGGGCGACCAGCTCCCCGTGGTACCGATACGACCCGGCGGTCCATCCGGCCGCAGCGAGCACCCCGATCCCGGCCACCCAGGCCAGCAGGTTGACGCTCGAGCCGGCCTCGGCAGGCACGGGCCGTCGGAGCCAGGCGAGGAAGAGGTCCAGAGCCAGGTACAACGCCGCGACCCCGCTCACGGTGAGCAGCCACTCGGGCATGCCCATCTCGAGGAACGCCCCGAGCAGGGGCACGACGAGGAACACGCCGATGATCGGCCGGGCGAGGAACCGTCGAAGCACCTTCCGGGCGCCGGACCGGGCATCGGTCGCACGCCGGGTGCGCTGCAGGACCATGGACCGATGGTCGGGACCGCCCGGGCCGGCCGCCATCCCCAAGAAGTACCCGGGCATGACAAAGGGCCGCCCCACAGCCCGGGCGGCCCTCTGCCGACTAGACGGCGCCCACGGCGCCGCGGTTCCTTAGCCCCTACGGTTGCCCCAGTCGCCGATGTCACCCTCGTTCAGCCAGGTCTCGAGCCGCTCGTAGATCGCATCGGCCCGCTCCTGGGTCAGGTTGCCGGCTTCGACCGCGGCGTCCAGGTCGGCCTGGGCGGATGCCAGGGCTGCGGCGATGACATCGGCCAGTTCGACGCCCTGGGCCTCGGCGACCTCCGCGAGCGTCGAGTCGGCGAGGGCCTCGCGAAGCTCCGCGGGCTCGAGGCCGAGGGCCCCGGCCGCCGCCTCCCACATCCCGGACAGGAAGTTCACGCGAGCGGCGTGGTGACCCCAGTGGCCAAGCTTGAAGCCGATCCACCGGCAGCCGTCGCCATCCCAGGCTTCGACGCGCGCGATCATCCGATCGGCCACTTCCTGGGTCAGGTCACCGGCCTCCACCGCGGCGTTGATCGCGGCGATGGCCGCCGCCTGGGCCGCCGGCGCGAGCTCATCGGTCGAGACGCCCAGCTCCGAGGCGAACGTGTCGAGGAAGACCTGGCAGTAGGCGGTGGCATCGGTCTCGGTCGAGTCGTCGCCGCCGAACACGGCCTGCGGGGTCGTCGTGCCGCTGCCGCCGGGAGCCGCCAGGACCGATCCGATCAGGGTCCCGCCCACCAGGGCTGCCGTGATCAGGGCGACCGCCGCCCCCATGACTTTCGCTAGCTGGTTCATCGTTCCTCGCTACCTCGGTTCGTTGCTTGGCTGCGTGGTTGCCGTGTAGAGCCCCGCCCGGCACCCCGCAGTCTCGTGATCGGCGGTGAAGAACGCGTCAAGAACGATCGACGGGTCCGAGCGCCCCGTGCGGCGGACGCGAGGCCTCAGCGC
>DATBIW010000088.1:0-6804 GCA_036556745.1 Candidatus Limnocylindria bacterium
CTCCTCCAGGTCGCCCACCCGGCGGTGGCGGCCGGCGTTGACGCCCATTCCGACTTCCGGACCGATCCGTTCGCTCGCCTGCGCCGGACGCTGGGCGCCAGCTGGTCGATCGTCTTCGGCGACCGGCCGGCCGCCGAGCGCGCGATCCGACGGATCAACGCCGTCCACGAGCTGGTCCGCGGCGTGGTTCCCGAGACCGGGGCCCCGTACCGGGCCCTCGACCCGGAGCTCCTGCTGTGGGTCCACGCCACGCTGGTGGACACCGCGCTCCGGATGCACGACCGCTTCGTCGCCCCGCTGAGCCTGGACGAGATGAACCGTTACCACCTCGAGGCGGCCGAGGTCGCGATCCGGCTGGGCGTGCCCGAGGCCATGGTCCCGCCCAGCCTGCCGGCGCTCCGCGACTGGATGGACGGGCAGATCACGTCGGGCACGGTCCGGGTCGGGCCCACCGCCCGGGAACTGGCCGGGTTCATCCTGTACCCGAGCCGCTTCCCGCCGCGCTTCGTGTGGGACGCCGCGCACCTCGCGTCGGTCTCGATCCTCGAGCCACGGATCCGGAGCCAGTACGGGCTGACCTGGAACCGGCGCCGGGCGCGGGGCGTGGACCGCCTGGCCGCCGCCAGCCGGCGCCTCGTGCCTCTCATGCCGCCGGCGGTGCGCCACGTCCCGCCGTCGCGCGCCCACGCCCGGCATTGAGCGGCCGCGCGCCCCGTCTATGATGGCCCCGCCCCCGGCGCCGCCCGAGTCCGCGCGCCGGCCCGAAGGGAGAGGAGTGTCCCGGTTCACCACCCTCGCCGCGGTCGGCGTGGCGATGACCTACCTGCTCGTCGTGGTCGGCGCCGTCGTGCGCGCCACCGACTCTGGCCTGGGCTGCCCGGAATGGCCGACATGCCACGGGTCGTGGATCCCGCCGCTCGACGATCCCCACGCGATCATCGAGTGGAGCCACCGGACGCTGGCCGCCCTGACCGGGGCCGTCGTCGCGCTGCTGGCCCTGGTGGCCGTTCTCCGGCATCGGGACCGCCCCGCGCTGGTCGTCGGGAGCCTGATCGCGGCCGGGATGGTCGTGTTCCAGGCGTGGCTCGGCAAGGTCACCGTCGAGAGCGAGCTGTCCGGCGAGATCGTGACGGCCCACCTCGCAACGGCCATGGGCCTGTTCGCCGTCCTCCTGTTCGTCTGGATCCGGAGCCGGTACCCGCGCGACCTCGCCGCCGGCGGCGGGTGGAGCGGCTTTGCCGTCCTCGCCTCACTGACCGCCCTGTCGGTCTACGGGCTCATGCTGCTCGGGGCGCACGTCACCGCCACCGGCACCGCCCTCGTCTTCGAGGACTGGCCGTTCATGGACGGCGGGCTCACCCCGGTGCTCGATCCCGGCGTCCTGCCCCACGTCCTCCACCGCTGGGCCACCGTGGCCGTCGGCCTGCTCGTCGCCTGGGTGGTCGTCGCCGCCCACCGTGGGCGTGAGGCCGGCCCGCTCCGGACGATGGCCACCGCGGCCGGCGTCCTGTACGTCGTCCAGGTCCTCATCGGCGGCGCCCAGGTCCTGACGGTCCTGGCCCCGTGGACCCAGGTCGCCCACGTCGCCTTCGGCGCCGCGGTCTTCGGGGTCCTCGCCGCCCTGGCGATGACCGCCCACTACGCCGGCCGCCTGGCGGCCGCCACCGCCCTGGGGGGCGAGCCGGCGACCTCGAGCCCCGCCGACGTCCTCCGCGCCTACGTGGCGCTGACCAAGCCGCGGATCATCGAGCTGCTGCTGGTCACCACCGTCCCGACCATGGTCCTCGCCGCGGGCGGCCTCCCGCCGCTGCCGCTGATCGGCGCGGTCCTCGTCGGCGGGACGCTCGCGGCCGGCGGCGCCAACGCCATCAACCAGTACCTCGACCGCGACATCGACGAAAAGATGCGCCGGACCCGGAACCGGCCGCTCCCGCGTCACGCGGTGGAGCCCGGCGCCGCCCTCGTCTTCGGCCTCCTGCTCAGCGTCGTGTCGTTCGCCTGGCTGGCGGTCACCGTCAACCTGCTGAGCGCCCTGCTGGCGACGAGCGCGATCGTCTTCTACGCGGTGGTCTACACCGCGCTCCTCAAGCGCTCGACGCCGCAGAACATCGTCATCGGCGGGGCGGCCGGCTGCGTCCCGGTCCTCGTCGCCTGGGCGGCGGTGACCAACACGCTCGCCATCCCGGCGCTGGTGCTGTTCGCGGTCATCTTCGTGTGGACCCCGCCCCACTTCTGGGCGCTCGCCCTGCGCTACCGCTCCGACTACGAGGCCGCCGGCGTCCCGATGCTGCCCGTGGTCAGCGGCGAGGTCGAGACTGCCCGCCAGATCCTGCTGTACTCGCTGGTCCTGGTGGCCGTCAGCCTGGTGCTCCTCCCGACGGCGGGGATGGGCCTGGTCTACGCCGTGTCGGCGGTCGCGCTGGGTGCCGGCTTCGTGGTCTGGGCCTGGCGCGTCCATCGGTCGCCGTCGGCCGGGGCGGCCGCCATCGGCCTGTTCAGGTACTCGACCGTGTACCTGACCCTCCTGTTCGCCGCGGTCGCGGCCGACACCCTGGTCCGGGCCGCCATCGGCTAGCCCGACGCCTGCCGGGGCGCCCCACGTGCGGCCTCGGCATCCGCGCGCTGCTCCTCGCGCGCATTGCGCCGCTCCTCCTGCCGCACCCAGGCCACGATCACCAGGAACATGGCCAGCAGGAACGTCAGGTCGCCCCACACCCACATCAGCGTCCCGGCGGCCTGCTGGTCGGCGAGCGGGTCCGGCCCCCAGTCGCGGACGAGCGTTGCGTAGTGCGGGTACAGCACGTGGGACGCGTTCAGGATGGCGACCCCCAGAAACGAGTTCTGGGGCATGGCCAGGAACAGGTAGAACAGGCGGGCGGGGTAGGGGAGCCGCCACGGCCCGGGGTCGGCCCCGATCACCGGGAACCAGAACAGGAGCGCCGCTCCGAACAGCATCGCGTGCTGGAGCCAGTGGACCCACTCGACTTCGAGGGCGTAGTCGTACAGGTCCGAGAAGTGCCAGCCCCAGTTGACCGCCGCGAACAGGAACCAGGTGAGCAGCGGGAAGGTGACGACCTTCACGAACCGGCTGTGGAGGACCACCAGCAGCGCCCGGCGCGCGTCCTGGTCCACCGCCCGGAGGAGGAGGGTCACCGGGGCGGCGACCAGCAGCAGCGGAGCGGCCATGAACTGGAGAAGGAGGTGCTGGACCATGTGGACCGTGAGCAGCGCCCCGGAGTAGGTTTCGATGGGCGACAGGAGGGCGAGGACGATTGCCGCCAGGCCACCGCCCCATGCCCAGTGGCGGTAGGCCGGGACCGGGTTCCGCGGATGGCGGCGCGAGACGCGACGGACGAGCCACCAGTAGCCGATGGCGCCGGCGACGACGCCGAGCAGCGGCAGCGGCTGGAACGACCATGCCAGCAGCACCGCGGGGAACGTGGGCGCCGGCGGGACTTCCCCGTGGGCGAGCACCACCCCGGGCAGGACCAGGCCGAGCGCCAGCGCGGCCACCACCGCCCGCTTCATGGCCGCATTCTGGTTCATCGACCCGGGAACCACATCGGTCCTGTCGGCGTCTTGCGAGCATGAGACGCCCTCGGCGTGCCCTGCTCGCCATCCCGCTCGCAGCCGTGGTCGCCGGCTGCGCCACCACCGGCCCGGACCCCTACGCTGGCGGCGTGCCGCACCCGACCGACTCCGAGGTCGTCGTCCGGATCGAGTGGACCGGCGGCTTCGTGCCGTACGAGTGGCTGTTCAGCAGCCTGCCGAACCTCACCGTGCTCGGAGACGGCCGCGTGATCGTCCAGGGCCCGACGATCATGATCTACCCCGGTCCGGCGCTCCCCAACCTCCAGGTCCGACAGCTGACCGAGTCCGGCATTCAGGCCGTCCTGGCGCGGATCGCGGAGACCGGGCTGTTCGACGAGAGCCACTCGTTCACCGCCGCGACCCAGTTCATCGCGGACGCGAACTCCACCGTGTTCACGGTCAACGCCAACGACCGCGAGGTCGTCGTCGACGTCTACGCGCTCGGGCTGCTGACCGACCCGTCGATGACGCCGGACGGCATCCCGGCCGACGAGCTCGCGGCCCACGCCACCCTCTCCGCCCTGGAGGCGGACCTCACCGGCATGGAGGCCTGGCTCCCGGCCGACGCGTGGGCCACGGCCGCCTGGGAGCCGTACGAGGCCGCGTCCCTCCGGCTCCTGGTGGCCAACGCGGACAACCAGCCCCCGGACGCCGAGGGGCTCGACAGCGAGCCGCTGCCGTGGCCGGGCACCACTCCGCCGGACGAGCTGGGCGACCCGAGCAGCGTCCAGGACTTCCGCTGCGGGGTCGTGACCGGCGACGAGGCCGCCGCCTGGCTCACCGCCCTGGAGTCGGCCAACCAGCTGACCCGCTGGTCGTACGGCGGGCACCTGTACCGGGTGACGCCGCGACCGCTCCTCCCGGACGAGTCGCTCGACTGCGGGACCGCCACCCTCTGACCGCCGCCTGACAAGGCGGCCCGACCACCCGGACCCGACGGGTACAATGCCGGCCGTGCCGCGGTCGAGCTCGTCGACCGGTTGGCCTGATCGGGGCGCGTCCCGGCATCGGTCTGGAGCGCCTCCCATACAGGAGCGACTCGTCGGACCCATGCGAGCACGGGCACCAGGGGTGAACAGCCTGATCCGGCTGGCGGCGGTGGCGCTGCCGGCTCTCCTGCTGGGCGGCTGCATCTTCCCGCCGGAGCCGATGACGACCGAGGCGGAGGAGGTCCGGACCCTCTTCCTGGTCATCTTCGCGCTCGGCGCCGCGGTATTCGTGGGCGTCGAGGGCTTCCTCCTGTACGCGGTCTTCCGCTACCGCCGGCGCGACGACCGCCTGCCGGTCCAGTACCACGGCAATCGGCTGGTCGAGATCGTGTGGACCGTCATCCCGACGATCATCGTCCTGATCCTGTTCGTGACCAGCATGTTCACCCTGGGCAGCATCAGCGCCCGGAGCGACGACGCCACGGTCATCGAGGTCGAGGGCTTCCAGTGGCAGTGGACGTTCCGCTACGCGAACGGATACGAGGTCACCGGCACGCCCGGCGATCCGCCGGCCATGGTCGTCCCGTCCGGGGTCCCGGTCCGCCTCATCCTCCGCAGCGACGACGTCATCCACTCGTTCTTCGTGCCCGCCTTCCTGGTGAAGACCGACCTCGTGCCGTTCGGCCAAGGGCAGGACCCCAATGAGCTCGAGTTCACGATCACCGAGCCCGGCGTGTACCGCGGCCAGTGCGCCGAATTCTGCGGTGACCTCCACGCGGACATGACCTTCACTGTCGACGCCCGCAGCCCCGGCGAGTTCGCCGCGTGGCTCGAGGATCCCGGCGAGCCGACCCCGGGCGCGCAGCCGTCCGCCCCGCCCGACGCGACGATCGTCGAGCTGAACGCCGAGAACATCGCGTTCGACACCCTCGAGCTCAGCGTCCCGGCCGGCGAGGTCTTCATCATCCGGTTCACGAACCTCGAGGCGGTCGTCCACAACGTCTCGGTCTACGATGGCGACACGACGATCTTCGAGGGCGAGGGGGTCACCGGGCCCGACGCCACGGTGGACTACGTGGTCCCCGCCCTCGAGCCGGGCGACTACACGTTCATGTGCGACTTCCACCCGATTCCCGAGATGACCGGCACGCTGACCGCGGAGTAGGAGAGCATCGAGGACCGATGGCGACGACCACCCTGGCCCCCGGCGGCAAGACCTACGAGCGCTCGTGGGTGCTCGACTGGCTGACGACGGTCGATCACAAGAAGATCGGCGTCCTGTACATCGTCAACTCGTTCGTCTTCTTCTTCTTCGCCGGGCTGCTGGCGCTCGTGATCCGGAGCGAGCTGGCCGTCCCGGGGCTCCAGTTCGTGGACGAGAGCACGTTCAACCAGGCGTTCACGATGCACGGGACGCTGATGATCTTCCTGTTCATCGTGCCGATCTTCTCGGGGTTCGGGAACTACGTCGTCCCGCTCATGATCGGCGCGCCGGACATGGCGTTCCCGCGGATCAACGCCCTGTCGTTCTGGATGCTCCCGCTCGGCGGCGGGCTGATCGTGGCCGGCTACCTGGTGGGCGGCGCGGCCGCCGGCGGCTGGACCGGGTACAACCCGCTGACCCAGGAGCGCTTCTCGCCGGGCGACGGCACCGACCTGTGGATCATGGGCCTGGCGGTGGTCGGCACCGCCTCGATCCTCGGCTCGGTGAACTTCCTGACCACGATCTTCAAGATGCGGGCCCCGGGGATGACCCTCTTCCGGATGCCGATCTTCGTCTGGACCGTGCTCGTCACCCAGGCCCTGATCCTGCTCGCCACGCCGGTCATCACCGCTGCCCTGATCGCCCTGTTCATCGACCGCAACTACGGTGGGTCGTTCTTCGACCCCTCGGTCGGTGGCGACCCGATCCTGTGGCAGCACCTGTTCTGGTTCTTCGGTCACCCGGAGGTCTACGTCGTCCTGCTGCCGACCCTCGGCATCGTCGCCGACATCATCGCGGTGTTCTCGCGCAAGAAGCTCTTCGGCTACCGGACGATCATCTATACGGCGGTCGCCACCGGCGTCATCAGCTTCTTCGTCTGGGCCCACCACCAGTTCGTGGCGGGCATCGATCCGCGGATGGCGAGTCTCTTCAGCGTCACCACACTCATCATCTCCGTGCCCATCGCGGAACTGATCTTCGTCTACATCGCGACGCTCTACGGCGGCTCGATCACGCTGTCCACGCCGATGCTGTGGGCGCTCTCCTTCCTGGCGACGTTCCTGATCGGCGGCGTGACGG
>DATBIW010000089.1:0-13980 GCA_036556745.1 Candidatus Limnocylindria bacterium
GGAGGGCGAGTCGTCCGCCATCGAGGCGCGCGTCGATCCGCACCGCTCCGGCCTTCGCGTGCTTCGCCGCGTTGGTCATCGCCTCCGCGGCGACGAAGTAGGCAGCCTCCTCGACGGACGCCGGAAGCCGAGCCGGGACCTCGGCGGTGACCGTGGTCGGGACCGACGAGCGCTCGGCGAGCGACTCCAGGGCCGCCGGCAACCCACTCTCGGTCAGCACCGCGGGGTGGATGCCGTGGGCGAGCTCGCGGAGCTCCCGGAGGGCATCCTCCAGGTGGCGCGCGGTTCGGTCCAGCCCATCCTCGGTCTCCGAGGATGCCGCGTCGCCATCCAGGGTGGCCCGGGTCAGTTGCACGCCGAGCAGGGCGCTCACCAGGCTCTGCTGCGCGCCGTCATGGAGGTCGCGCTCGATCCGCCGGCGCTCGGCATCGGTGGCCTCCACGATTCGCCGTCGCGACGCCTCCACCTCGTCGAGCTGCTCGGCCAGCCGTTCCTGCAACCGGTCGTTCTCGAGCGCGAGGCGCGCGACCGATACGACCGCGGCGACGACCTCGGGCTCGGCTCGAAGCGCCGGGTCGTGGACGAGGGCCGCGAGCGTCGTTCCCTTCGACTCGACCGCGGTGACGGATCGCCCCGCCGGCGTCGGCGGACCGTCCTGGGGTAGACCATTGGGATCCAGGAACTTCCCGGTGGCATCGGTCCTCCAGACCTCGAGGCTCGGGTCCCCCAGTGCTCGTGCCAACGCCTCCCGCAGCGAGGGCGCGGTGGGCGACCCGACCTCCGCCGCCAGCCGCCCGGCGGCCGCCCGCGTCGGCTCCTCGGAAATGAGCCCGATGATCAGGGTGACCGGAACCAGGGCGACGGACGCGTAGTGCAAGAGCCAGATGACGTACGCCTCTGGCGGCGCCACCCCGAGGAGATCCGACGTGTATTCGTCGGGCACCAATGAGTAGGCGATATAGGCGAGGTACGTCGGCGCGCTCAGACGCCGCGCCGTGGAGCTCGATCGGGCCAGTCGGTACAGCAGGTAGGCCGCAAAGGGGATGGCGTAGGCATACCCCACGATCGCCGCGAGCTGGGCCAGGGCGAGGGCTTCGGAGCCGTCCGCGTCCCCGGCAAGAAGCCCGCCCGGCCACGTCAACGCGAATCCGACGTTGAAGGCGTAGATCAGGACGGCTGCGAGGACGATCCACGCCCGATCGACACGGCGCATGAGGCGACCGCTCGGGAACCCGAGGACGACCCAGGGAAGGATGAGCAGGTGGGTGCCGGTGAACAGAATGGCGACCGTCTCGACCAGCGGTGGCCAGCCGTATCGGAAGCCGCCCACCATCCAGGAGAAGCCGGCGATGACCAGGAGCGGACCGATCCAGCTGTCCGGGCGCCGGGACCACGCCAGGACGCCGGCACCGACCATGATCAACCCGACCGCCACATCGGTGACGTACAGCCATGCGGGCTGACCGGAGGCGATCATCTCGGTTTCGGCTGCCAGGCTGAACGGCACGGCGACGATGAGGATCGCGGCGCGGAGCACCGGGTTCACGGGGACAGGACCTCGCGAAGCGCGGCCGGGCTGAGGTCCGCCTTGGCGAGGAACCGGACGCCGGACAGGTGCCGCAGCCGCTGACCGATCTCGTCGGCGGTCAGGGTGGAGACGAGGAGCACCTCGGGCGTCGGGTCCAGTCGGCGCAGAGCGGGAATCATGTCTATGCCGTCCCCGTCGGGAAGGCGAATGTCGAGGATCACGAGGTCGGGGCGCAGGACCTCGGTTGCCCCGACGACGGACGCCGCGCTGGCGACCTCTCCGACCACCTCGTATCCCTCGCGCTCGAGCATCGCGCGTGCCGCCCGCCGGAACCCGGCATGGTCGTCCACGAGCAAGACGGTTGTCGCCACCCGGCGATGGTGCATCACACCACACCGGATCGGATCAGGGCTAGCCCCAATGTCTAGACTGGAGCCGATGCCGACACGGGATCCGGCCCTGGACTCGCCGTTGGGTCCGGCTGCGCCCCTGGGCACCGACCCCGAGACGATCGTCGTCCTCGACTTCGGCGGCCAGTACGCCCAGCTCATCGCCCGCCGGATCCGCGAGCTGAACGTGTACTCGGTGCTCCTCCCGCACGACACCCCGTGGGAGGAGATCGAGGCCCGGCGCCCGGTCGGGATCATCCTGTCGGGCGGACCGGCATCGGTCTACGACACCGATGCGCCGCAGGCCGACTCCCGCCTGTGGGAGGGGACGATCCCAGTGCTGGGCATCTGCTACGGCGTCCAGCTGATGGCCCACCAGCTCGGTGGGCGGGTCGAGCCGGCGGAGCGGCGCGAGTATGGGCCGGCCACCGTGCAGGCCGCCGCCGGCGAGCCGCTCCTCGCCGGCCTGCGGGACGAGGCTCCGGTCTGGATGAGCCACGGGGACTCGATACTCGAGCCGCCACCCGGATTCCGGGGCATCGCCGAAACCGAGTCGACCCCGTACGCAGCGCTCACCAACGACCGCGGCCTGATGGGGCTCCAGTTCCACCCCGAGGTCGTCCACACGCCGCAGGGCCGCGAGATCCTCGCCAACTTCGCCCTCCGGATCGCCGGAGCCAGGGGCGACTGGACCGCCGGCTCGTTCATCGAGACGACCGTCGCGGCGATTCGCGCCCAGGTGGGGGAGGGCCGGGTCCTGTGCGCGCTGTCGGGCGGGGTGGACAGCGCCGTCGCCGCCACCCTCGTCCACCGGGCGGTGGGGGACCAGCTGACCTGCGTGTACGTCGACACCGGGCTCATGCGCAAGCGCGAGTCGGAGCTCCTCCGGGCGACCTTTGCGGAGCACCTTGGGATCGACCTGCGGATGGTCGACGCCCAGGAGCGCTTCCTCGCCCGGCTGCGGGGCGTGACCGACCCCGAGGAGAAGCGCCGCCGCATCGGCGAGGAGTTCATCCGCGTCTTCGAGGAGGAGGCGGCCGCCCTCGGCCCGGTCGAGTTCCTCGTCCAGGGCACGCTCTACCCCGACGTCATCGAGTCGAAAACCGCCGAGTCCAAGGCGGCCGCCAAGATCAAGACCCATCACAACGTCGGCGGCCTGCCGGCCGACCTGCGCTTCACCCTGGTCGAGCCGCTCCGCTACCTGTTCAAGGACGAGGTCCGCCGGATCGGGACCGAGCTCGGCCTGCCGGAGGCGATGGTCAACCGCCAGCCGTTCCCCGGCCCGGGCCTCGCGATCCGGGTCATCGGGGAGGTGACCGCCTCACGGCTCGAGACGCTCCGCGAGGCCGACTGGATCGTCATCGACGAGATCAAGGCCGCCGGCCTGTACGCCGAGCTGTGGCAGTCGTTCGCCGTCCTCACGCCGATCGACACGGTCGGGGTGATGGGCGACGGCCGGACGTACGCGAACGTAGTCGCCATCCGAGCCGTCCGATCCGACGACGGGATGACGGCCGACTGGGCGCGGCTGCCGTACGAGCTGCTGGCCAGGATCAGCGCCCGGATCGTGAACGAGGTGCCCGGCGTCAACCGGGTCGTCTACGACATCAGCTCCAAGCCGCCGGCGACGATCGAGTGGGAGTGAGCTGACCAGCATCCGACCGCCGGGCCGGTAGGATGGTGCCGATGTCCTCGTGGTTCGACAAGCTGCTGGAAGACCTCCAGCGGCGCCAGATGGAGCAGGACTACGCCCGCGAGGGCCGTCCGATCCCGCCCCGCCCGCCGGTCGGCCCGCCCGAGGAGCAGATCCCCGACGACGACGACGGCGGCGACGGGCCGCCACCCCCGCGGCGTCTCCGGCCGCGCCGCGGTCGGCCGGATCGTCCGCCCGGCGCCTGGGTCCGACCCGCCCTGATCCTGTTCGGGATCTTCATCGGCATCCAGCTCCTCGGCGGCCTGGTCGAGCTGCTCACCGACCTGGCCTGGTACGGATCGCTCGGTAGGCGCGACGTCCTGATCACCCGGTTCGTCGCGAACATCGGCTGGTTCGTCGTGGGCTTCGCCCTGTTCGCGGTGCCAGCCTTCCTGAGCCTGTGGGTCGCGCGTCGGCTGGGCCCCCAGGTGCCCATCCGCCGGGTCGGGTCGGTCGAGGTGCCCGACCTCTCGCGCCCCGCGACCATCGTCCTCAGCGGCCTGGTGGTGGTCGGCGCCCTGGTCAGCGGGTTCGCGTGGGGCGGCAACTGGCCGACGATCCTGCTCTTCTTCAACGGCGGGGACTTCGGCCAGACCGATGCGGCCTTCGGCCGCGATATCGGCTTTTACGTCTTCGACCTCGCCTTCTGGCGGTTCGTCCAGGGCTGGGTGGTGATCGCGCTGGCGGTCATCATCGGCCTGACGGTGGGCGCCTACGCGGTGGCCGCCACCCGGTGGCAGTTCCACCTGACGGCATCGGTCCGGGCCCACCTGAGCCTGCTCGGCGCGGCCCTCCTGCTGACCATCGCGCTCGGCTACCAGCTGGACATCGCCGAGCTCGTGTACTCGACCCGCGGCATCGGCGGGACGGTCCAGGCGGCCATGTACACCGACCTGAACGCCCAGGCGCCGGCGTACTTCATCCTGGCCATCGTCGCGGTCGTCTCGGCGGCCCTCCTGCTGGCCAACATCTGGTTCCGGACGCTGTGGCTCATCGGCCTGGCGGCCGGGGCGTGGCTGGTCCTGTCGATCGTGGTCGGCGGCTTCTACCCGGGCGTCGTCCAGCGCTTCAGCGTCGAGCCCAACGAGCTCGAGCGGGAGCGGACCTACATCGAGCGCCACCTGGCGGCGACCCGGGAGGCGTTCGACCTGGAGGCCATCGAGGAGCGCGAGTTCACCGGGGAGGAGCTCCCGACCCGCGCGCTGTTCGAGGAGAACGCGGCCACCCTCGAGAACCTCCGGCTGTGGGACTACCGGCCGCTGCTGACGACCTTCGGGCAGCAGCAGATCCTGCGCCAGTACTACAACTTCCTCGACGTCGACATCGACCGCTATGAGATCGACGGCGAGGCGCGCCAGATCATGCTGTCCGGGCGCGAGATCGAGATCGACCGCCTGGCCGATGCCGCGCGCACGTGGACGAACGAGCGCCTGGTGTTCACCCACGGCTACGGCCTGACCGCCGTGGCGTCCAACGCGGTCACGCCCGAGGGCCAGCCCGACTACCTGATCAGCGGCATCGACCGCGAGCCGGACCTGCCGATCGCCCAGCCGCGCCTCTACTTCGGGGAGGCCACCCGCGACTACGTCGTCGTCCGGACCCGGACCCCGGAGTTCGACTTCCCGCTCGGCGACCAGGGCGGGGAGACGACCTCCTGGACGGCGGACACCGGGATCGGGATCGGCAACTTCTTCTCGCAGCTCCTGTTCGCCATCCGGTTCGGCGACCTGAACCTGCTGATCAGCGACCAGCTGACCGATGACTCGGCCATCCTCTACCGCCGCGACATCCACGAGCGGGTTCCCGAGCTGGCGCCGTTCCTCCACTACGACCGCGACCCGTACCTGGTCAGCGCCGACGATCGCCTCGTCTGGATCTGGGACGCCTACACGACGACCGACCGCTACCCGAACGCCCAGCCGCTCCCCCTGGACACGGCGTTCGGCGGGGCGAACTACGTCCGCAACTCGGTGAAGGTCGTTGTCGACGCCTACACCGGCGACGTCCGGTTCTACGTGGCCGACCCCGACGACCCGATCCTCGAGGCCTGGTCGCGGATCTTCGGTGGCCTCTTCGAGCCGATGTCCGAGATGCCCGAGGCGCTGGTCGCGCACCTCCGCTATCCGGAGGACCTGTTCACGGCCCAGAACACCGCGTACCTGCTCTACCACCTGTCGGCCTCGCCGACGGGGGCGACCACGTTCTACAACCAAGACGACCGATGGGCGTTCCCGACCCAGGCCTCGGACGTGGCCGGCGAGGGGACCTTCCTCGAACCGTACTACGTGATCATGAAGGTGCCCGGCGAGGAGGAGAGCGAGTTCGTCCTCATCCAGCCGCTGTCGGCGGCCAGCCGCCCGAACATGATCGCGTGGGTGGCCGCCCGGATGGACCCGGGCGTCTACGGGGAGCGCATCGAGTTCCGCTTCCCGGTGGACACGACGACCCTCGGCCCGGCCCAGATCCAGGCTCGCATCAACCAGGACTCGCGGATCAGCGCCCAGTTCACGCTGTGGAGCCAGGCCGGCTCGGACGTCGTCCGCGGCAACCTGCTCGTCCTCCCGATGGGCGACGCGGTGCTCTACGTCGAGCCGATCTACCTGCGCTCGACCCAGTCGAGCTTCCCCGAGTACAAGCGCGTGATCCTGGCCGACCAGACCCGGATCGCCTTTGCCGAGACGATCGAGGAGGGCCTGGCCCAGCTCCTCGGCGAGTCCGAGGTGCCCGATCCGGAAGGCGGTGGTGGCGGCGGCGGCGGTGGTGGTGGTGGTGAGCTGCCCGACGACGTCTCCGAGCTGATCCTGCTGGCCCAGGAGCAGTACGACGCCGCCCAGGCGGCCCTCGAGGCCGGGGACCTCGGGGCCTACCAGGACGCGGTGGATGAGCTTGGCCGGATCCTCGACGCCATCGCCGAGCTGACCGGCAACCCGGCGCCCTCCGAGTCACCCGCCCCGTAGGGCCGCGGCGGTGCGCGGTTGGCTCGGTCGGGGCGTGGCGGCGGCGCGGGTCGCCGTGGATCGGTCGGACCTGTGGCTCCCCGGGTCGGTGGTCGCCTTCGCCGGGGCCGGCTGGCTCGTGTTCCTCGTCACGGTGGCTCCGCCGCCGTCGGCGGCGGGCGCCGCCGGGCTGGCCTTCGAGATGGCCGCCAGCCCGTGGTGGCCGTGGAACCTGTTCGTCCTCATGCTCGCCGTGGCGTCGGGCCTGCTGAGCCTGTTCCTGGTGATCGCCTTCGGTGAGGTGGCCATCCTGCTCGGCCTATCCGAGCCGGGCGCGCGGACGCTCCCCCGGACCGTGCCGCGGGCAATGGCCGTCCTGCTCGCCGCCGCGCTCCCGGTCCTGGCGCTCCTGCTCGTCCTGGTCGGGGCCGTCGGGCCGCTGCTGGTCAACGCCGTCGAGGGTGGGCGCCTGCTGGCCGTCGCCTGGCCGTTCCTCATCCTGCTGGGCGTGGTGGTCGTCGTCGTCCAGGCGTTCGGCGCGGCCGGCCTTCGGCGCCGTGGGGCCGGCAGCCTCCGGGCGATCCGGCGTCACGGGCACCGGCTGATCCCGCAGGCCGCGATCACCTTCGTCCTGTTCGTGCTCGGCCAGCTCCTGACCTGGACGATCCTCGGCGTGCTGTGGGAGCCCCTCGCCCAGCGGCTGACGGCGGGCGGGCTGGCCTCCCTGAGCACCGCGTTCCTGCTGCTAGGCTTCGTTTGGATCTGGCTCGTGCTGGTCGTCCTGGCCGGCGTCGGCCAGGCGTGGACCTCGGCGTGGTGGAGCGCCGAGCTGGGGTCGGAGGACCAGCCGTGACCGAGTCCCAGGCCTGCCCGCGCTGCGGGAACGAGAACCTTCCCGGCGTGTCGTTCTGCGCGACCTGTGGCCAGCGCCTGGTGGCCGCCGCGGACGCGACGATGACCCGGCCCGGGGCCGGCGGGGACGCGGCGCCCTGCCCGCGCTGCGGGGCGATGAACCGGTCCGGCTCCGCGTTCTGCTCGGAATGCGGCTTCAACATCCGGCCCGCGGTGGCCGCCCCCGGCGTGGCGATGACCGCCACCGAGCGGCCGGCCGAGCCGGCTGCCGCGCCGTCCCGGGCCGCGGCCCGGGAGCGTGCTCGCGCCTGGCTCGGGCCCCTGGTCCTGGTCATCGCGGCGGCGGGCTTCTTCACCGCCTGGATCCTCCCCTTCGCGATGGGCGAGGGGTCGCTCGCCGACCAGGCGCTCGGGCCGGATGGTTTCGGGATCGCGTTCTGGACCGCCTACCCACCGGACGCGGGTCTGCTCGAGTCGGCCTACTTCGGCCTGGCGGCTCCGCTGCCGGTCCTCATCGGCCTGCTGGTCCTGCTCGCCGTGATCGGCGTCTTCCGGGCTGTGCCCGGGCGTGTCCAGCGGGTAGGCCTCGCGGCCGCGATCGCGTGGTGCGCCGCGTTCGCCGTCCTGTTCGTGGTCGTCGAGATCGGGTCGGGTCTCGGCGGATCGCTGATCGACCTGCTCCGGGGGCTGTCGCCGGCGGGCCTGATCGGCTTCCTGGCGGGGGTGATCGGGACGATCGGCGGGTTCACCCGCCTGGCGGGAGGCTGAGGCCCGGCTAGGTCGTCTGCTCGACCGGCTGCGGGGGACGGACCGAGCCGGCCGTTTTGGCCGGGCGGGGCCGCGCCCGGGACGCGGTGGACTCCGGAACCGGTTCGGGATCGACCGGGGGCGTCATTCGGCCGGCCAGGAGCGCCGCCGCCTGGGGGTCCATGGCCGCCAGCCCGCCCTCGGCGTGCTCGTGGAGGCGGTGGATCTCCTCGAGCCCATCCTGCGGCACCTCCTCGTTGAAGATCGCGATGAAGACCTCGACGACGGTCGGGTCGAACTGGGTCGAGGCGTGGCGGCGGAGCTCATTCAGCGCCTGGGTGTGGGACAGCGCCGACTTGTAGGGCCGCTCGTGGACCATCGCGTGGTACGCGTCGGCGACGGCCACGATCCGGGCCCCAAGCGGGATCTCCTCGCCCTTCAGGCCGTGGGGATAGCCGGTTCCGTCGTACCGCTCGTGATGATGGAGGACGATCGGGACCGCCTCGCGCATGCTCGTCGCCTGCTCGAGGATGACCTGGCCGATCCGCGGGTGCTCGCCGACGACCTGCCACTCGACGTCGGTCAGCGAGGTCGGCTTGTCGAGGATCTCGCCGGGGAGGGCCAGCTTGCCGAGGTCGTGGAGGAGGGCGGCGACCCGGATGCGGTCCATCTCGAGCCGGGACAGGCCCATGTGGAGGGCCATCCCGATCGAGAGCGAGGCGATCATGTCCGACGGCCGGCCCCGGTGATGCGGCTGAGGGGCCAGAACCGATGCCAGCGCCTGGGCGGCGCTGGCGCTCGCCCAGCGACCGATGGCGGCGGCCGCGTCCCGGCGCTCGGGGGTGATGGCCGCCCGGCGGACGACCGACTCGTCGGTGACGCTGCCGAACAGGAAGCTGCGGTTGCGGCCCTCGGACTTCGCGACGTACATCGCCGCATCGGCCGCGTCGACCAGCCGGTCGACCTGGAGCTCGGTGCTGTGGCCGCCGGCCACCCCGATGCTGATCGTGGCGTCCACCAAGACCCCGGTCGCCACGCTGAGCGGCCGGCGCATGACCATCTCGCGGAGCTCCTCGACCAGGCCGAGGGCGTCCTCGGGGGTCGTCTCGGGGAGGATGAGCATGAACTCCTCGCCGCCGTATCGGCCGAAGATGTCGCTGGCCCGGATGCTCCGGGTGATCAGGCCGGCGAGCTGCTGGAGGACGGCGTCGCCGATCCGGTGGCCGTAGGTGTCGTTGATCGCCTTGAACCGGTCGATGTCCATGAACGCGACCGAGAGCGGCTTCGAGTGGCGGCTCGCCCGCTCGACCTCGGTGGCCAGGGTCCGGAGCAGGGACTCGCGGTTGGGGACCCCGGTCAGGCGGTCCCGGGTTGCCTGAGCCTCGGCCACCGCGAACGTGCCGGCGGCGCGGTTGAAGGCCCGGGCCAGCCGGCGCTCTGCCGGGACGCCGGTCTCCTTGAGCATGATCGGCGCACCCTGGTCAACGGTCTTCTCGAGGTCCTTGGCCAGCCGCGACAGCCGGAGGGCGAAGTAGAACCACGTGGTGAGGGCCATGGCGGTGGCCCCGAGGCCGACGGCGAGGCCAACCAGGCCCACCATGAAGCCGCGCGTCTCCGGCGGCTGGTGGACGAGCATCGCTCCCAGCAGGGTGAGGCAGACGGCGGCCACGACCGGATACAGGAAGCCGATCAGCCGAAGAAGCCAGAGCAACGCTTCCTCCAGGGGACGGGTCGATGATTGCTTCGGGCAGGATCGCGTGTCCGGAACGCCGCGACCATCCCCTGATGGTCAGGGCGCACGACGGCCCCCGACGCGAAATCGGCCGATTAGGACCCTGGTGCGGTCTGGTGCAGTACCCCCCCAGTACCTTCGGCGGCGGCCGGTCCGCGCCAGGTCGCCGGAACGGGATTTCGGCGGTCATCTGCTAGGATGGCGGCCCGAATCGCGCGGTCGGCGCGCGATTCCCAGGAATGAGGCATTTCGCGAATGGAAGGTCTGCCGGATCCGGGCCAGATCTGGAGCGACTTCACCAGCAACCCGGTCGTCCAGCTCGCCGCCACCCTGATCGTCGTCTACGTCGTCATGCTCTGGCTCGGGACGGCGTACTGGGCCTTCCGCGACATGCAGGCGCGCACCGAGAACCCGATCCTTCCGTACTTCGCCTCGGCGCTGATCATCTTCTTCACACCGCTCGTGTTCCTGTTCGCGTGGCTGATGTACATCATCATCCGGCCCCGCGAGACGATGGCCGAGGTCTACGAGCGGTCCCTGGCCGAGGAGTCGCTGCTCGCCGAGATGGAGAAGCACCGGAGCTGTCCGACCTGTCGGGCGCGCGTATCCGAGGACTGGATCGTCTGCCCGAACTGCCGGACCCGGCTCCACCGGATCTGCCCGGCCTGCCAGCGCCTGACCGAGCCGTCGTGGTCGATCTGCGCCTTCTGCGGCACCGAGCTGCCGACCCGCACCCGCCCGGCCGCCGCCCCGGCCCCGGTGGCCGCCGCCGCGCCCACCGAGTACGGCCGTGAGCCCGGCGCCGTCCCGCAGGCGGCGCACAACCCCTGACCGACCAGGCCGCCGCCCCGGCCCCGCCGCTCCCTGACCTGACCCCCGCGCCGGAGCCTTCGGCGCTCGCGCCCAGCGCGCGTCCCGACCTTCCTCCGGCCTGGCCGGCATGGGTCCTCGCCGGAACCGGCCTGCTGGTGACGCTGGGTGGCACCGCCTGGCTGCTCCTCGTCGCCCAGGTCGGAACCGACGGGCTCCTGGTGCCCGGCATCCTCACCGCGGCCGGCGGCGCAGCCCTCGTCGGCAGCCTGGCCTGGCTCGCATGGCGCGGCATCCGGGCCCGTCGCCACCTCGACGCGCGGCGCTACCGCGGCCCGAGCGTCGTCCTCCTCTTCGTGCTGGCCGTGGCCGCGGGCAACGTCCTGCCGCTGCCGTTCCTGGTGGCGGACGTCCTCGCCGGCAACGAGCCCACCGAGCCCGGCCTGCTGGCCACGACCGTGCTCCTCCTGATGACGCCGTCGATCTTCATCGCGGTGGCCGCGCTCTTCGTGGTCCAGCCCGGCGCCCTGGCCGGCGTCCGGTTCGGCGACGGTCCGCGGACCGCGTGGAACGTTGGCAGGGGCATCGCCCTGGGTGCCGGCGCTTGGGTCGCGGCGGCCGTCGTCGGCGCCGCCGTCGCCTGGATCGTCGGCCAGCTCACTGGCCAGGAGCCGACCGACAACCAGGTCGTGGCCGGATTGGCGACGAGCCTTCCGCCGGTGGTCGCCGTGGCCCTGATCGGCCTGCTGGCGCCGTTCGCCGAGGAGCTGTTCTTCCGCTGGGTGGCGGTCAACGCATGGGAGCGCGAGCGCGGGACCCGAGTCGCCATCCTGGGCTCGGCGACGCTGTTCGGGGCCGCCCACGTTCTCGGCGGGTCACTCTGGGTCCTGCCCTCGATCTTCCTGCTGGGCGTCATCCTGGCCGGCGCCTACGTCGCCACCCGGAGCCTGCCGCTGGTGGTCGGGCTCCACGCGACCTTCAACTGTCTCTCGCTGGCGGTCCTGTTCCTCGTCGGGACCTGACCCGGGCGATCTTCGCCGGATAGTCAGGAGGCCCGCCGTGGCGGCGGGCCTCCTGATCGGTCTTCCGGAAGTCGGCTAGTTGCCGAACCTCCAGTGCGGGGCTTGCCACCCGCCCGGGTTGCGTGGATGCCATCGGTGTGGCCGGTCGTGCGGCCGCCATGGCTTCCAGGTCAGCACCTCGACCTCGTACGGCGCGTAGTCGGTGGCCCCCTGCGCGGCGTCGTAGGTCACGATGAGGACGGCCTCGTCGGCCCACCTCAGCGCGTTCTGGACGTTGACCGGGCGGCTCATCTCGTGACGCTCGCCGGTCCGGATCCGGTGGACCTGGTAGCTGTCACCGCGTCGTCCGTGGTTGATGGCCACGAGGTCGACGGTGAAGTTCAGGTCGATCGGCTGGTAGAAGGTGATGTCCTTGAAGACCGACGCATCGGTCCCATCGCTGATGAGCTCACCGTCGTACGTGACGTCGTCGATGTACCAGTTCACCGGTCCACCGGGGACGTTTCCGTTGGCGGCCTGGTCGGACATCCAGCGGAAGCCGACCAGGATCGGCCCGCTGAAGGCGGACAGGTCGAAGGTCTGTTCGACCCACCCAGCCGAGACCCCGGTGAGCCCCGGCAGCTGGTCCAGGATCTGCGGGACGTTCGTGAGCGGGGTCGCGGTCGTGTTGGCATTCGGGACGGTCGTCCAGCTGGCCCCATCGTCGGAGGACACCTGCACGAACCCGTAATCCCAATCCAGCTCGAGGTCGTGGAGGCTCAGGAAGCTCAGCTCCCCTCCGCCCTCGGCCTCGAAGATGGCGAACCGATCCTGCATGTCTCCGGTGCCCGACCAGAGGACCGACTGGGACGGGTCGCCAACGGGGTTGTCGACCACGGTCCATGACGTCTCCTTGGTCAGCAGATCCTGGCCGTTGAACATGATCCGCTTGATCTTGTTCGGCTTCTCCAGCACCAGGTAGTCCGACCCGTTCGGCGGTGCCCCGGGCGTGTCGAAGTTCTCGGTGTTGATCGTCCCGTCGTCGTTGCGGAGGACGATCCCTTCCGGGATGTCCGGGATGTCGTACCGGCCATGTCCGGGTTTGTCGCTCAGGATCAGCCGGGCGATGGCGAAGTCGTGGTAGACGTCCTCGAAGTCGCGCCTCGCGCCGAGCTCGTCGAGGACCTCCTCGACCGATGCCTGGCCGTTCGCCTGGCTGTGGAACAGGAGCTGCATGGCCTCCTGCCCATACTGGTTGTACATGTAGTGCATGAACATGAACGCCACGCCGTAGTCAGCCAGGATCTCGAGCGGACCCTGGTCCTCCCAGACGGTCAGGGAGTTCTCGGCGAATCCTTGGGCGTCGTCCGCATGACCGCCGGGGACTCCATACCCCACCAGCCACATCGTCCAGTCGCTGAGGCCCTCGTTGAGCCACGTGTCCTCATCGGCATCCTCGTCACCGTGGAGCAGATGCTGGTACTCGTGGGCGAAGACCCCCTCGTACAGGAACTCGCGATCGTTCTCAGCACCGTCGGCCGGGCGCCATGGCGAGTCATTGGGGCCTACCCGGTTCGCCCAGTCGTAGGCGTCGATGGTGATGACGTTGCGGTCGAGGTAGAAGTTGATCGTCGGCGAGAAGAAGCCGGCGATGTAGTTGGGGAACGTCGGGTCGTAGAAGCTCTCGTCCCGGACGTTGGAGATCATCGCGACGATGCGTCCCTCGCCGTCGTCGGACACGTAGTGGTCCGGCGGCAGGCCGAGGAGGTCGTCGAGGACCGCATTCGACCCGTTCCGGAACACCGGCTCGCGCCAGAACTCCGACTCCAGCGGGAAGATGACGTTGTCGAACTGCTCGACGAGGTAGTCGATCTGCTCGTCGGTCACCACGACCGGGTTCCGCGGATCGCCGTCGAGGAAGTTCAGGCCCTCGGTGTAGAAGGGATCGGGCGCCTGGACCCAGACCTCGATGTGCTCGCCGATGGCGGCGACCTCGAAGGTCGTGAAGTCGTAGAAGCCGTTGAAGTCGTCGAGGATCAGGCCCTGCACCTCGTCGCCTTCGACGTAGGCAGCCGGCTCGACATCGGAGGAATCCGATCCGCTGGCTGAGGCTCCGGCATCTGCCGCGGGCTCTTCGGTGGCCGGCTCTTCAGCCGCGGGCTCTTCGGTGGCCGGCTCTTCAGCCGCGGGCTCCTCGGTGGCCGGCTCTTCGGCCGCCGGCTCCTCGGCCGCCGGCTCCTCGGTGGCCGGCTCTTCGGTGGCCGGCTCTTCAGCCGCGGGCTCTTCGGTGGC
>DATBIW010000090.1:0-69923 GCA_036556745.1 Candidatus Limnocylindria bacterium
GGCCGGCGTGCCGTTCTTCTCGATCTCCGGCTCGGAGTTCGTCGAGATGTTCGTCGGCGTCGGCGCCAGCCGGGTCCGCGACCTGTTCGAGCAGGCCAAGCGCAACTCGCCGTGCATCGTGTTCGTCGACGAGATCGACGCGGTCGGCCGTCAGCGCGGTGCCGGACTCGGCGGCTCGCACGACGAGCGTGAGCAGACCCTGAACCAAATCCTCGTCGAAATGGACGGGTTCGACACCAACACGAACGTGATCGTGGTGGCCGCCACGAACCGGCCCGACGTGCTGGACCCGGCCCTCCTCCGCCCCGGCCGGTTCGACCGCCAGGTCGTCCTCGACCGCCCCGACATCAAGGGCCGCCGCGAGATCCTCGACGTCCACGTCAAGGGCAAGCCCCTCGACAAGACCGTGGACCTCGACGACCTGGCGCGCCGCTCCCCGGGCTTCTCGGGCGCGGACCTCGCCAACCTGGTGAACGAGGCCGCCATCCTCGCCGCCCGGCGGAACAAGAAGACGATCACCCAGCCCGAGTTCACCGAAGCCGTCGACCGGGTCATCGCCGGCCCCGAGCGGCGGAGCCGGATCATCACCGAGGACGAGAAGCGGATCATCGCGTACCACGAGGGCGGCCACGCCGTCGTCCAGCGGGCGCTTCCCAAGTGCGACCCGGTCACCAAGGTGACGATCGTGTCGCGGGGCATGGCGCTCGGCTACACGATGAGCCTGCCCAGCGAGGACCGATACCTCCACTCGAAGACCGAGTTCGAGGACAAGATCGCCGGCATGCTCGGCGGGCACGTCGCCGAGGAGCTCGTGTTCGGGGACACGACGACCGGGGCCAGCAACGACATCGAGAAGGCGACCAGCCTGGCCCGCGCCATGGTCACCCAGTACGGGATGAGCGAGGCCCTCGGCCCGCTGACCTTCGGCAAGAAGGAGGAGATGATCTTCCTCGGCCGCGAGATCGCCGAGCAGCGGAACTACTCCGACGAGGTCGCTGCCAAGATCGACGCCGAGGTGCGGAGCATCATCGACAAGGGCTACGACCGGGCGACCGCGGCGCTCAACGAGCATCGCGGGGTCCTGGATCGCCTCGCCGCGCTCCTCATCGAGAAGGAGACCATCGAGGCAGCCGAGTTCGAGTCGCTGTGGGACGGCGTCCTGCCGCCGCGCGACCTTGGCGGTGCGACCCCGGCCGACGTCCCCTCCACCGACGAAACGCCCGAGCCGGCCGGCGAGGAAGCCAAGCCCACCCCGCGCCGCCGCCGCGGCCCCGCTCCACAGCCCGCCTAGGCACCTTCCGCCCACCCAGCCGACCGCGCCGTCCCGCCCGGGACGGCGCTAGTCCTATCGGCCCATTCCGAATCTCGAAACGGTGGTCGTATACTCTCGCGGCTGGTGCGTCCGGGCACCTCTCCCGGAGCGCCGCACGAGAGCGAGGCCGACCTTTCCCATGATCGACGAATCGCCCACCCCGCAGGCCACCGACGCGGACTGGAAGTACGAGTCCAACGGCGTCGAGCTGGACCCGCGGAGCGCCCTCGAAGTCCTGACCAACCTCAACGAGCGCGTGTCGGAGGGTCGGGTCGGCGACCTCCAGCCGATCCAGACCGGGTTCGTCCCCTTCGACAAGGCCATCGGCGGCGGACTCCGGTCCGGCGAGCTGTTCCTGATCGGCGGGGCGCAGGGCTCGGGCAAGACCACCCTCGCCCTCCAGATGGCCCGCAACATGGCAGCCTCCGGCCAGGCGACCGTCCTGTACGTCTGCTTCGAGCACGAGGAGGACTACCTCGTCCAGCGGATGATCGCCATGGAGTCGGCCCTGGCCACCCTGCCCAAGAAGACCGGCGCGGTGAAGATCCAGGACGTCCGCCAGGAGGTCCTCTCGACTTTCGAGGCGGCTGCCGAGGCCGGGCAGGTCGCCAAGCTCGGGGCGAACCCGCGGCTCCGGCCCTCGCTCGAGCGGATCGCCCGCTACGGGAACTCGATGTACCTGATGCGCGGCACGGCCACCGGCAGCACGATCGACAACCTGAGGGCCCTGGTCGAGGCGCGCCGCGGCGGTCCCGACCAGCGACTCGTCCTGTTCGTGGACTACCTCCAGAAGGTCCCGGTCCTCCCCGAGCCGCCCGACGAGACCGAGAAGGTCACCCGGGTCGTGAACGGGCTGAAGGACATCGCCCTGGCCGAGGAGATCGGGGTCGTGGCCATCGTGGCCGCCGACCGCGAGGGCCTGAAGGCGAAGCGCCTGCGGAACCACCATCTCCGCGGCAGCAGCGCGATCAACTACGAGGCCGACATCATCCTGATCCTGAACGACAAGTACAACATCGTGGCCAAGGTGAACATCGAGTTCAACCCGTACCAGGCCCAGCGCTACCGCGACTGGGTGGTGGCCACGGTCGAGAAGAACCGCGGTGGTCAGGACAACGTCGACCTGGAGTGGCAGAAGCTCTTCCAGTACTCGTGCTTCGATCCGAATGGCCGGATCACCGCCGAGAAGCTGATCGAAGAGCGCCTCTACACCGAGTAAAGGCGCTCCCGGCGCCGTGGATGCCTACCGGGTCCTGCAGGTCGCGCCCGACTGCGAGGACGAGGTCATCCACGGGGCGTACCGCGCGCTCGCGCTGAAGTACCACCCCGACCGCGACGGGACCCAGTACGCCGCCAAGCGGATGGCCGACCTCAACCTGGCCTATGCCCAGGTCCGCGACCCGCGGGTTCGAGCCCGGCATGACGCCGCGCGGCGCCGGGCGGAGGCGAGCCCTGCCAGCCGCGGGCCGTCGCCGGCCCCGATGCCGCCCGCGCGCGCCGCGGCGGCCGGGACGCGCCTGACCTTCGGCCGCTATGCCGGCTGGACGCTCCGCGACCTCGCCCGCCAGGACCCCGACTACCTCCGCTGGCTGTCACGCCACTCCTCCGGCGTCCGGTACCGGACCGAGATCTACCAGATCCTCACGAGGTCCGAGCCCAGCGTCGCCTAGGCTTTGGGCGTGACCAGACCCCCGCTGCGGGCCGTCTTCCTCGACGTCGGCGAGACGCTGATGCGTCCCGACCCGACCTGGGAGCACGTCTATGCCCGCGCGTTCGAGACGTTTGGCGTGGAGGTGGACTTCGATGCCCTCCAGCACGCCCTGCGCACCGTCTACCAGGGCGGCGGCTACGGGTTCGACGGAACCTTCGAGCCGAGCCCGGAGCACAGCCATCGGCGGCTGGTCGAGATGGACCGCCACGCGTTCTCCCAGATCGACCTGGCGCCGATGCCGGACGAGTTCTTCGTCCACCTGGCCGAGCTCTTCCAGGACCCCGCGACCTGGCTGGTCTTCCCCGACGTCCGGCCGGCCCTCGAGACGCTGAAGGCTCGCGGCCTGGTCCTGGGCGCGGTCTCGAACTGGGCGTGGCAGCTGCCCGAGCTGCTCGACGGCCTGGGGCTGGGCCGCTACCTCGACTTCGTGGCGGCCAGCGCCCGGGTCGGATTCGACAAGCCGCACCCAGGGATCTTCACCTGGGCCCTCGAGCAGGCCGGCGTCCCGGCCGACACGGTCCTCCACGTGGGCGACCACCTCGATGCCGACGTGGCCGGGGCCCGGGCGCTGGGGATCGACGCGGTCCTGGTCGATCGCCGCGGCCGGTACCAGCCGCCTCCCGAGGACGTGCCGGTCATCAGCTCGTTCGACGAGCTCGTTCCGCTGGTCGATGCCCGCCTCGCCTGAGGCGTGGCGCTGCTTCGTGGCCGTGCCGGCCCCGCCGGACCTGCGGCTCGCGCTCGAGGACGCCGTGGCGGGCTGGCGGCGTGAGGCCGGCGCGCCCGACCTCCGCTGGGCCGACCCCGCAGGCTGGCACCTGACCCTGGCCTTCCTGGGCCAGACCGACGCCGCGCAGATCCCCGCACTGGCCGCGACCCTGGACGAGGTCGTCGCGGCGGCCGTTCCGTTCACCATCTCGACCGGTCGGCTCGGGGCCTTTCCACGGCCCGGGGCGGCCCTGAGCGCGTGGCTGGGGATCGAGGACCTGGAGGGCCACCTGCGAGACCTGGCCGCCGCGGTCCAGGCCGCCGTCCTCGACCCCGACCGCCGGCGGCCGCTCCGGGCGCACCTGACCCTGGGCCGGAGCCGCGCGCGTCGGGGCGAGCCGCTCGCCGGCTGGCTCGAGTCGCGCTCGTTCCCCGCCATGCCGATCGGGGTGTCGGAGGTCGTCCTGTACCGGAGCCACCTCGGTCGGGGCCCCGCCCGCTACGAGCGGCTTGCGGCCGCGGCCCTGGGCGGCGCAGGATCGGCCCATGGCTGACGCGCCGCCCCGCCCACGTCGAGCGCCGGTCGTGGCGGTGATCGGGGACGGCGACCCCCGGGGCCCGGACGCAGACCGGATCCTGGGCTGGGCCGAGGAGGTCGGCCAGCTCCTGGCCCGTGGCGGCGCCACGGTGGTGACCGGCGGGCTGGGCGGGGTGATGCGCGCCGCGTCCAAGGGCGCGGCCTCCGAGGGAGGCGTGACGATCGGGATCCTTCCCGGCGCGGATGCCGGGGAGGCGAACGAGTACGTGAGCCTGGCCATCCCCACCGGCCTGGGCGTCGTCCGGAACCTGGTGGTCGTGACGTCGGCCGATGCCGTCCTCGCGGTCGGCGGGCGGCACGGAACGCTCTCCGAGATCGGGCTGGCGCTCCGGATGGGGCGGCAGGTGGTGGCGCTCGGGTCGTGGCGCGTCGAGTCCGACCAGCGGATGGGCGGACCGCGTCTGCACCGGGCCCGCGACCCGCGCGAGGCGGCCCAGCTCGCACTCCGGCTGGCCCAGGCGGGACCGGTCAACCCCGCCTGACCGGCCCGGTGAGCGACGTCGAGCAGGTCCTCGTCCTGCCACGCACGGACGTGCCCGGGGGATGCGACTTCCTGGGCGTCCGAGCGGCGACCGCCGCCGAGGTGGACGACCTGCGAGCGGCCATCGACCGCCATGGCCGGTGGGTGGACCGGCCGCTCGCCGAGGCGGCTCCGTCCCTGAAGCAGGTGATCCCGTACGTTGTCGTCCGCGACCGCTCGTCGGCACCCGAGCGCGTCTTCCTCATGGAGCGGACCAATGCCGGAGGCGATCCGCGGCTGCACCACAAGGCCACCATCGGGGTGGGCGGCCACATCAACCCGGTGGACGTCGGAGAGGCCACGGCGGGACTGCTCGACGCCGGCTTGCGCCGGGAGTGGGGCGAGGAGCTCGACGCGGCGTGGGACCCGGAGTTCACCCTGGTCGGCTACCTGAACGACGATCGGAACGCGGTGGGATCGGTCCACCTCGGGGTCGTCTTCAGCGTGGATGCCGAAGGCCGCGCGGTGAGCGTGCGCGAAGCGGACAAGCTCTCGGGCCGGTTCGCCCCGGTCGCCGAGGTGCAGGCCGCGTGGGACCGCCTCGAGACGTGGTCCCAGCTCGTCGTGGCCTCGGTCTGGGGCGAACCGACCGGCTGACCCAGCACGCGGCCGGGGCGCTCGTATACTCGAAGCGTGGCAGTCCTGCGGCGTGGCATGGCGAGCGCCCTGCTGCTCGCCGGGCTCGTGGCGTCCTCGGTGGCGGCCGGGGAGGAGCCGGTTGCCCAGGTCGAGCTGACCGGGGTCATCGACCAGGTCAACGCCTCGTACGTCGAGGAGGGGATCGAGGCCGCCGCCGCCTCCGGCGCGGTCGCGGTCCTGATCGAGATCGACTCGCCGGGCGGCGAGCTGACGAGCACCGACCGCATCGTCAAGGCCATCCTGAACAGCCCGATCCCGGTGATCACCTGGGTGACCCCGTCCGGCGCGCAGGCGGCCTCGGCCGCGACGTTCATCACCCTGGCCGGGGACGTGGCCGCCATGGCGCCCCAGACCACGATCGGCGCCGCATCGGTCGTCGGCTCCGGTGGGGAGGACCTGCCGGCGACGCTGGCGTCGAAGATCACCAACGACCTGGTCGCCGAGATCCGTGAGCTGGCCGAAGCCCACAACCGCAACGCCGACTGGGCCGAATCGGCCGTCCGCGACGCGGCCAGCATCGGCTCGGCCGATGCGGTCGAGCTCGAGCCGCCGGTGGTCGACATCCTGGCCGGCACGACCGACGAGCTGTTCGCGGCCATCGACACCGGGGAGCGGGCCGACGGCTACCCGTACACCTTCGAGGGCGAGCCGCTGCCGACTCTCTCGGGACGAGAGCTGATGCCGATCTCGATGAACGTCGGCCAGCAGCTGCTCCACATCCTCAGCGACCCGAACATCGCGTTCCTGCTGTTCACGATCGGCTTCTACGGGATCCTGGCCGAGCTGTTCCACCCGAACTTCTTCTCGGGCATCGTGGGGGCGATCGCCATCGTCCTGGCCTTCATTGGCTCCAACAGCCTCCCCCTGAACGTCGGTGGGCTGGTGCTGATCGCGATCGGCATCGGGCTCTTCGCCCTCGAGCTGGTGGTCTCCTCGTACGGGCTGCTCACCGTCGCCGGGATCGTGGCCCTGGTGCTGGGCGCGTCGGCCCTCTACACCGGGGTGGACGGCACCGACGCGGTCCAGGTCCAGGTCGACCCGTGGCTGATCGGCATCCCGATCGTCCTCGCGGTCGGCCTCATTGCCCTGGTCGCGCGCGGGATGGTCGACATCCGGCGACGGGCGGCGCCCACCCAGCCGATGCTGGCCCTGGTCGGGGTGGCGGGCACCGCCGAAACGCCGATCGCGCCGACCGGGATCGCGCAGGCCCAGGGCGAGTCGTGGAGCGCCCGAGTCCGCCAGGGCGTCATCCGCCCGGGCGAGGCGCTCAAGGTGGTGGGGGTCGAAGGTCTCGAGCTCATCGTCGAACCGGCGGGCGGCCGGCCCGATTCCGCCCCCGAAGAGGAGTAACCCATGGAAGCCCTGATCCCGATCGCCATCCTGATCATCGCCCTGGCGCTTGTCCTGTGGCTGATCTTCAGCATCGTCAACATCGTCCGGGAGTACGAGCGCCTGGTCGTGTTCTTCCTCGGCCGGCTCCAGGGGGCGAAGGGTCCGGGCGTGGTCCTCCTGATCCCGATCATCCAGCAGGCGGTGAAGGTCGACCTCCGCGAGTTCTTCCTCGAGGTCCCCCAGCAGACCTGCATCACGAAGGACAACGCGCCGATCAACATCGACTTCCTCGTCTACTCGAAAGTGTTCGAGCCGTCGACCAGCGTGACCGCGATCACCGACTTCCGCGGCGCCAGCCAGGCCCTGGCGGCAACCACCCTGCGTGCCGTCATCGGCGACATCCCGCTCGACGACGTGCTGGCCAAGCGGGAGGAGATCAACAACATCCTGCGGACGAAGCTCGACGAGGTGACCCACCGCTGGGGCGTCAAGGTGACGAGCGTCGAGATCCGCGAGATCGTGCCGCCGCGCGACATCCAGGACGCCATGAACCGCCAGATGAGTGCCGAGCGGAACCGGCGCGCGGTGATCACCGAGTCGGAGGGCACCCGCCAGGCCTCGATCAACGTGGCCGAAGGTGACAAGCAGTCCACGATCCTCCGGGCCGAGGGTGACAAGCAGAGCGCCATCCTCCGCGCGGAGGGCGAGAAGCAGGCCCAGGCGCTGCGCGCCGAAGGCTTCGGGACCGCGCTGACGACGATCTTCGGCGCGGCCAACCCGGTCGACCAGAAGACGATGCAGATCCAGTACCTCGAGGTGCTCCGCGCGCTGGCCGCGTCGGACACGAAGACCTGGATCGTGCCGATGGAGCTCTCCGAGCTGACCCGCCAGATCGGCGACACGCTCGGTGGCGGGAGATCGGAGCCCTGAGCGGCGACCGCGGCTCGCGCGGGCGGGGGATTCTCGCCGCGCTCGGCGCCCTGGTGGGGGCGGTGACCGCCGGCTACTTCGGGTACGTCGGGGTCGTCGGCTCCCGGCGGGTCGTCACTCCCGTGCTTCACGGCCTGGACGAGGTGCCGGAGCTGCCGACTTCGCCCGCCGACCTCGGGATGCCGCACGAGGCGGTGCGCTTCACGACCGACGACGGGGTGACGCTCGACGGGTGGCTGATCCCGGCGGCGCGTGACACGCGGGCCGCCGTGATCCTGCTCCACGGGTTCAGCTGGCACCGGGTGCCGTGGCTCTCGTTCTTCGTGCCGTGGCTCCGGGAGCGCTACCACGTCCTCCAGTTCGACTTCCGCGGCCACGGGGCCTCCGATCCGGCCGCCACGACCCTCGGCTCGGCCGAGCGCCGTGACGTGGCCGCCGCCGTCCGGTTGCTCGAGGGGCGCGGCCTGGGCCCGATCGCCCTGTACGGGATCAGCATGGGCGGGGCCACGGCCATCCTTGCCGCTCCGGACCTGCCGGTGGCCGCGGTCATCGCCGATGCGGCGTACGCGGACATCCGCCACCCGATCGAGAACCGGATGCGGGAGGCGCGGCTGCCCCTGCCGCGGCTCGGCGCGTGGCTGATCGTGGCCGGCGCGGCGGTCCGGAGCCGGACGCGGCTGATCTCGCCGGTCGACCGGGTGGCGGCGGTGGCGCCGCGGGGACTGCTCCTGATCGCCCCGCGGGAGGATCGGCTCGTCAGCTGGCGCCAGTCGGTTCGCCTGCACGAGGCCGCCGGGGAGCCCAAGGAGCTGTACGTCGTCCCGGGCGCGGCTCACGGGGAGGCGCGGATGGTCGGCGGCGAGGCGTACACCCAGCGGGTCCTCGCGTTCCTCGAGCGCCACCTCGAGGCGGAGGCCCGGCCGGCCGATGCCAAGGGAGCGGCAGGCAGCCGACTATAATCCGCCCCGCGCCCGGGCCGGGCGGACCAGCCGGACCGGCCGGGGCTCTCACGAGGGCCCATGGCAGTCAAGGTCCTGGTCGTCGATGACGACCTGAACATCCAACGTGTCCTGAGCTTCACGCTCAAGCAGGAGGGCTTCGACGTCCTCCTGGCCGGCGACGGCGAATCCGGCGTGGCCCTCGTCGCCGAGCAGGCGCCCGATCTGGTCCTCATGGACGCCGCCCTGCCGGGCATCGACGGCTACGAGGCCATCACCCAGATCCGGGCCGCCGAGGTCGCCGGGCGTCGGGTGCCGATCCTGCTGCTCACGACCGAGGCCGATGTCGGCCAGCGGGTGAAGGGCCTCCGGGCTGGGGCGGACGACGATATCGTCAAGCCGTTCCACCCGGCCGAGCTCATGGCCCGGATCCGGGCGCTGCTGGCACGGAGCGGGCTCGGCGGACCGCGGGCCGGGTCGGTGCAGGCCACCCTGCGCCGGGTCATCGTCTTCTACGGCGCCAAGGGCGGGGTGGGCAACACGACCCTGGCCATCAACACCGCCATCGCGCTGGCCGCCGAGCACAAGCGCCGGGTCGCCCTGGTGGACGCCAACCTCCAGTTCGGCGACCTCCGGGTCTTCCTCGACTTGAAGCTCGACACCGCCTCGATCGTGAACGCCATCGCCGAGCCCGAGCTCGACAGCGAGCTCCTCCGCCGGCTGGTCGTGTCCCACTCGTCGGGGATCGACCTCCTGCTGGCGCCGACTGCGCCGGAGCAGGCCGATGTCGTCATGGAGAGCCATCGGTCGTCCCCGGAGGCGCTCTCGCACCTGGTCGACCTCATGCGCGGGATGTACGACTACACCGTCATCGACGCGGCGCGCAGCCTCGACGACGTGACGATCCACCTCTTCGACGAGGCCGACCTCGTGTACGTCGTCCTGACGGCCGACCTGTCGTGCCTCAAGAACGTCCAGCTCGTCCTGAAGACGATGACCGAGCTCGGGTACCCGAGGGACAAGGTCCAGCTCGTCCTGAACCGGTCGAACGCGTTCACCGGGATCAACATCGCCAACGCCGAGAGCGTCCTCGGGCGGCCGATCGCCCACAAGGTCATCAACGAGTATCGCGGCGCGATCGGGGCGCTGAACTCGGGCGCGCCGTTCATGGTCAGCCGGCCCGGCAGCCCGCTGGCCAAGGCGGTCAGCGACTTCGCGGCGACGATCGACAAGGAGCTGTCGGTCATCGAGGCCGAGGCCTGACAACGACGGCTTAAGCCGGCCGTAACCGCCCTCCCCGGAGAATCCGCCCGCCGGTCGCCGCCGGATCAGGGAGGCGAGCAGGCGGCGCCGGCATTTCACATCTCGTGGTTCGAGCCTCCCGGGAGTGGCGGCGTGCTGGCTGAGACGATGAGTGCCTCGATCCGCGGAGTGGAGGCGGTTCCGGTCCGGGTCGAGGTGGATGTCGCATTCGGCCTGCCCGGGCTGACGATCGTCGGCCTCGCGGGGAGCGCCGTCCAGGAGGCTCGCGAGCGGGTGAGGAGCGCGGTCCGGAACAGCGGCTTCGAAGTCCCGGCGCGGCGGATCACGGTGAACCTCGCTCCCGCCGACCTCCCAAAGGAGGGAACGGCCCACGACCTGGCGATCGGCGTCGGGCTGCTCGCGGCGTCGGGTCAGCTCGAGGCCGACCTCGGGCGGACCGCGCTCCTCGGGGAGCTGGCGCTCGACGGGTCGCTCCGGCCGGTGGCCGGCACCATGGCCCTGGTCGCGGCGGCCCGCGAGGCGGGGCACCAGGCCGCGGTCGTCGCCCACGACGGGCTCGTCGAGGCCGCCGCGGTGCCGGGGATCACGGTCCACGGGGCGCGGACGCTCGGCGACGCGGTCGCCCACCTGGCCGGGGTGCGCCCGCTCGAGCCGGCCCGGCCGACGCCCCTGCCCCGGTGGCGGGCACCGGCCGCCGGCGTGGACCTCGGCGACGTCATCGGGCAGGCGACGGCACGTCGCGCCCTCGAGATCGCCGTCGCCGGCGGCCACAACCTCGTCCTCGTCGGCCCGCCCGGCGTAGGCAAGACCCTGCTCCTGTCAGCCGTTCCCGGCCTGCTGCCGCCGCTCGACGACCGCGAGGCGGTGGAGGTGAGCCGCATCCACTCGGTGGCCGGGCTCGTCGACCGCCACGCCCCGGTGACCCGCACCCGCCCGGTCCGCGCGCCGCACCACACGATCTCGGTGCAGGCGCTGGTCGGCGGCGGGGAGCGGATCAGGCCTGGCGAGGCCAGCCTGGCCCACCGCGGCGCGCTCGTCCTCGACGAGCTCCTCCAGTTCCGGGCCGACGCGCTCGATGCGCTCCGCCAACCGCTCGAGTCCGGGGAGGTGACGATCGCCCGGGTCGACGGCGTCCTCCGCCTGCCCGCCCGCTTCATGCTCCTCGCCGCGTTCAACCCGTGCCCGTGCGGCTGGCTCGGGGCCCGGTCTCGGGCCTGCGACTGCGACCCGGCCGCCGTCCAGCGCTACGTCAGGCGGCTGTCCGGCCCGCTCCGCGACCGGATCGACCTGTGGATCACGCTCGACGAGCCGCGCCGGATCCAGGTGGAGGCCGACGCCCAGACGAGCCGGCAGGTGGCCGCCCGAGTGCGCCAGGCGTGGGATCGACAGCAGGCGCGCCAGGCATCGGCCAACGCCGTCCTGGGGCCGGATGCCCTGGCCGGCGAACGAGGCTTCGGCACCGCGGCGCTGCGCAGCCTGACCAGCCTCGCCCGCGCGCTCCGCCTGTCCCCGCGGCGCGCCCATCGGACAGCGTGGGTGGCGCGTACGGTGGCCGATCTCGAAGGCGTCGCGGAGGTCCAGCCCGCCCACGTCGAGGAGGCCCTGCGCTACCGGCCCCCGGTGCCGGCATGACCGTGGCGCTCCGCAGGCGACGGCCACCCGCCGCGACCTCGTGGACCGGGCTGCCGCTCGACCACCTCGATCCGGACGTGGAGCGCCCGTTCTGGATCTCGGTCGCCATGCTGCCCGGGGTCGGGCCGGCGACCATCGCCCGCCTCGTGGCGGACGCCGGGAGCCTGCGCGCGGCGTGGCTCGGCGGCCTCGTCGACCGGGCCGTGGCCGAGCTGCCGGGGCACCAGCGCCAGGCCGCCGCCGCATTCTTGGCCTACCTGCGTGCTCGCGGCCTCCGACGCCACGCGGCGGAGATCCTCGCCCAGGGCCGGCGGCTCGGGATCCGGGCCATCACCGCCCTCGAGGCCGACTACCCGCCGGCGCTCGGCCATCTCGACCTTCGACCGCCAGTCCTGTGGGCGGCCGGCGACGAGGCGGCCTGGCAGACCACCGGGGTCGCCGTGGTCGGCACCCGCCGGCCGACCGGCTATGGCCGGGCGGCGGCCGAGGAGATCGGCGACGAGCTCGCCCGGGCGCGCGTCACCGTCGTCAGCGGGCTGGCGATCGGGATCGACGCGGCCGCCCATCGGGCCGCCATCGCCGCCGGCGGGCGGACGATCGCCGTCCTTCCGTCGCCCATCGACCGGCTGTACCCGCCCATCCACCGCGAGCTGGCGCGGCAGATCGTCTCGACCGGCGGGGCGCTCCTGAGCGAGCTGTCACCCGGCCGGCGCCACGGCCGGCCGGACTTCGCCAGGCGGAACCGGGTCATCGCCGGCCTGGGCGAGGCGGTGGTCGTCGTCGAGGCCCCTGACGGGTCGGGCGCCCTGCTGACCGCGGACGCGGCCGTTGGCCTTGGCCGCGAGCTGTTCGCCGTGCCCGGTCCCATGGACGCGGCCACCTCCCGGGGAACGAACCGTCTCATCGCCGACCACGCCGCCACCCTGGTGACCTCGCCGGCGGGCCTGCTCAACCTCATCGGCCTTCGGCGGGGCGGCCATCCGGTCAGCATCCGGGCCATGTCCGAGGCCGAGGGAATCGTCCTGAAGACCATCCTGAACCGCTCAGGATCGATCGAGGAGCTGCGCGACCGGACCAAGCTGGCCACCTCGCCGCTGGCCGCCGCGCTGACCATGCTGGAGGCCCGCGGGCTCGTCACGGCCTATGCCGGGGCCACCTTCCACGCCACGCCGGCGGCCCGTCGCAGCGGCTGGGGCCGGCGGGCTCCTGAGCACGACGATCGGGCCGCAGCGAGCGCCTGACGCACGGATCGGGCTATACTCCCCGCCGTCCTACGACCCCCGGACCGTCCGAAAGGCTGTCCGCCGGTCCGCAGGAGCCTGTGTCTATTGCCCTCTCCGTCGACTCGAGTCGCGGGGGAACTCCGCCGGTTGGCTGAACGCGGCATGCCGTTGCGCCGCCACCGGGTCATCACCCATCTCACGGTCGCGGCTGTCGCCCTCGCGGTGGCGGTCGGGCTCGCCATCCCCACGACCCCGATCATCCAGGCCGGCGGCCTGATGACCGCTCCCCGCGAGGGGTCGATCCTCCCGGCCAACGTCGGGGTCGGCATCGGCTCCACCGAGCCGGTCGTCCTCCGCTTCCCGGGTCCCATGGACCGCGCCGCGGTCGGGAACGCCCTGGGCCTGGCGCCACAGACCGACTTCAGCCTGCTGTGGAACGCCGATGGGACGACGGTCGCCCTGGTCCCGGCCTCCCGCTGGGCCGTCGACGAGCGGTATGTCGTCCACGTGCCGGCGGGGACGGCCATGGCCGACGGCGGGGCGTTGCGCGCCGACTGGCGCGCCTCGTTCACGACCCAGACCGCACCTACCATCCTCCGGCTGTCGGTCAACGGGGTGGTCGGCACGGCCACCGCGGACGCCCCCCTGGCCGTCCAGGACGTGCTGGCCTCGGTCACCGACCCGGCGACGGGCCTGGGCAGCACGTCGGGCGACATGAACCCCGACACGAGCGCCCACACCCGGATCGGCCTGACGTTCAGCGCGGCCATGGACCACAAGGCCACCGAGCAGGCATTCCGGATCACGCCGGCGACCACGGGGACGTTCGGGTGGGACGGGACGACCCTGTGGTTCACCCCGGACCAGCGGCTGGCCACCGGCACGCGCTACACGCTGACCGTGATCGGCGCCCGCGACCTCGACGGGAACCCGCTCGGCGGCGACACGACCCTGAGCTTCTCGACCCGGGCCGGCGCCGCGGTCCAGAGCGTCTATCCGGCCATCGGCGTCGGCGGGGTGCCCACCTCGGCGGGCGTCCAGCTCACGTTCAGCCTTCCCATGGACACCGCGGCCACCAGCACGGCGCTCTACCTGGCCGACAACGCGACCGGCGCCCGGGTGTCGGGGACCGTCTCGTGGAGCGCCGACGGGAAGATCGTGACCCTGGCCCCGTCGTCCGCGCTGGCCGCCGGCCGCGGCTATACCGCCGGTCTGGGCAGCGGGGCCCGCGACGTGGACGGCAACCCGGTGTCGTTCTCGTGGGGCTTCACCACCGACGGCCCGGTCGTGCGGTCCGGCGGCGGCGTGCCGGCGTCTCCGGGCAGCTCGAACGACATCCAGTACGCCCTGAACCAGCTGAACGCCGCGCGCGCCTCGTACGGGTTCGCACCGCTTGTCGTCGACTCGAGCATCTCGGCAGTGGCCTACGGGCACGCCGCGGACATGGCCGCCAACGGGTATTTCAGCCACACCTCGCTGAACGGGATGACGTACCGGCAGCGGCTCACCGCGGGGGGTATCTCGTACGGCTGGTCGGGCGAGAACATCTGCTACCTCGGCGGCAGCAGCGGGGTCCAGGCGACCCTGAACTGGTGCCACGCCCAGTTCTGGGCCGAGCCCTATCCGGGCGGCGGCAACCACAAGGACAACATCCTCAACCCCAACTACCGCCGGGTCGGCATCGGCATCGCCACCGGTGGCGGCCGGGTGTACGTCGTCTGGGACTTCACCGACTGACCGATCCGGGCCGGTAATCGGACGGTACCGGCGGCGGCGAAACCCGGTGCTACACTCCCGCACCGATGTCGGGACCCCGGAGCACGGGCGGCGACCTCGTCATCGTCGAGTCGCCGGCCAAAGCGAAGACGATTGAGCGTTACCTCGGTGACGGCTATTCCGTGCTGGCCTCCTACGGGCACGTCCGCGATCTTCCCAAGTGGGGGCTCGGGGTCGACCTCGAGCACGACTTCGCCCCGAAGTACGAGCCCCTGAAGGACCGCAAGGACGAGCTCAAGCGGCTGACCGATGCCGCCCGCACCGCGGACAAGGTCTGGCTAGCCACCGACCTCGACCGCGAGGGCGAGTCCATCGCCTGGCACATCGCGGAGCACGCCGGGCTCGACGAGGATCGCATCCGGCGGGTCACGTTCAGCGAGATCACCCGCCCGGCCATCGAGGCCGCCTTCGCCAGCCCGCGCCAGCTCAACCTCGACCTGGTCGATGCCCAGCAGGCGCGCCGGATCATCGATCGGCTGGTCGGCTACAAGCTGAGCCCGCTGGTGGCCAGCAAGATCCGGCGGGGCCTGACCGCGGGCCGGGTTCAGAGCGTGGCGGTTCGCCTGGTGGTCGACCGCGAGCGCGAGATCACCGCGTTCACCCCGGTCGAGTACTGGACCATCGGCGCGGACGTCAGACGCGGCGAGGAGGGCGTCGTCTTCCGGATCGGCCTGACCAAGATCGACGGCGAGAAGGCCGAGGTCGGCTCCGGCGAGGAGGCCGATGCCCACCTGGCGGCCCTCCGCGAGGCGACCTACTGGGTCTCGAACGTCACGAAGACGCAGCGCCGCCAGGGTCCGCCTCCGCCGTTCACCACCAGCACCCTCCAGCAGGAGGCCTCGCGCAAGCTCGGCTTTTCGGCCCGCCGGACGATGGCCGCCGCCCAGGCCCTGTACGAGGGGATCTCCCTCCCGGGCGGCCAGGAAGGGCTCATCACCTACATGCGCACCGACTCGGTGGCCATGGCCTCCGGCGCGGTCGCGGACGCGCGGCAGGTCATCGCCGGGCGGTACGGCGGGGCCTTCGTGCCCGATGCGCCGAACGCGTTCAAGACCCGGTCGCGAGGCGCCCAGGAGGCGCACGAGGCGATCCGGCCCTCGAGCTTCGCCCGGACGCCCGAATCGGTCGAGTCCGCCCTGAAGCCAGACCAGGCGCGCCTGTACGAGCTCATCTGGCGCCGAGCGATCGCCTCCCAGATGGCGGCCGCGGTGTTCGACCAGGTGGGCGTGGACGTCGAGGCGGGTCGCTACCTGCTCCACGCCGGCGCCCGGAAGCGGGTGTTCGACGGCTACCAGGCGGTGTACGTCGAGGGCCGCGACGAGGAGGAGGACCCGGAGGCCTCGAAGCTCCCCGAGCTGGCGGTCCGTGAGCGCCTCGACCTGGTGGACCTGGTGGCCGACCAGCACTTCACCGAGCCACCGCCCCGCTACACCGAGGCGACGCTTATCCGCGCCCTCGAGGAGCATGGCATCGGCCGGCCCTCGACCTACGCCCCGACCATGGAGGTCATCCGGGCCCGGGGCTATGTCACCCTCGAGGACCGACGGCTCCACCCGACCGAGGAGGCGTACCTGCTGACCGACCTGCTGACCGGGCATTTCGCCGACGTCGTGGACCCCGAGTTCACCGCCCGGATGGAGACCCAGCTCGACGAGATCGCCGGTGGCCGCCGCGAGTGGGTGCCCACCGTCCGCGAGTTCTGGGAGCCGTTCTCGGAGCAGGTCGAGGCCGGCAAGACGGCCATCCCCAAGCAGGTCGAGGAGACCGACATCGTCTGCCCGGAGTCGGGCCACATGATGCTCAAGCGGCTCGGCCGCAACGGCTGGTTCCTCGGCTGCAGCGGCTACCCCGAGTGCAAGTTCACGATGCCGCTCCCCGGCGAGCAGGGCGAGGCCATCGACCTGCCGGGGATCGGGGAGACGTGCCCCGAGTGCGGGGAGGGGACCCTCGTCGGCCGGCGGAGCCGCCGCGGGCCGTTCGTCGGCTGCAACCGCTACCCCGAATGCCGCTACGTCCACCGGACCGGGGCCGACGGGACGCCGGAGGCCACCGCCGCCCCGGAGCTGCCCGGGGTGGGGGAGCCGTGCCCGGAATGCGGGCAGGGGACGCTGGCGGCACGGCGCGGCCGGTTCGGCTGGTTCGCCGGCTGCACCCGCTACCCCGACTGCCGCTACATCCACAAGACCCCGAGGGCGCGTGGGGACGGCACGGACGGGGCGCGGCGCCCGCCGGCCAAGAAGGCCACGAGGCGGCGGACCTCGCCGCGTGCCTGACCCGGCGGCGGCCGTCCCGGACCGGTTCGAGACCGCCGTCGATCGCTTCATCGCCCACCTGGCGACTCGCAACGCGTCGCCCGGCACCCTCGTCGAGTACCGGCGACAGGTCTCCGAGTTCGGGGCGTTCGTCAATGGCCGCCGGGGCGACTGGCGGAGCCCCGACCGAGCGACGGTGCGTGCCTGGCTGGCGACGCTGGCCGAGCGCGACCTGTCGGCCTCGGCCGTCGGGGCGCGGCTCAGCGCGGTGCGCAGCTTCTACCGATTCGCGATCCGCCAGGGCTGGATCGAGTCCGATCCGCTGGCCGGCGTCCGCTCGCCCCGGCGCCCGGCGCGGCTGCCCCGCGTCCTGAGCGTCGAGGAGGCGTCCCGCCTCGTCGAGGCGCCCGGCAAGTGGACTGGCGGCGGGATGCCGACCTCGCAGCCGGGCGGGCCGCGCCGAGTCTCGACCCCGGAGATCGGCGACGCCCTGCGGCGCCGGGACGCGGCGATCCTCGAGCTGCTGTACGCGACTGGGATGCGGATCAGCGAGCTCGCCGGCCTGCGCCTGGCCGATGTCGACCTCGGCCGCCGCCGGCTCCGCGTCCTGGGCAAGGGCCGAAAGGAGCGGGACCTGCTCTTCGGTCGCCCGGCGGCCACCGCCCTCGGGGCGTGGCTGAGCGTCGGCCGGCCCATCCTTCTCGCCCGCGACCGCCACGCGACGTCCGGCGCGGACGCGGTCTTCCTGAATGCCCGGGGCGGGGCCCTGACCGCCCGCGGCGCGCGCCTCGTGGTCGACCGCTGGGTGCAGGCCACCGACCTCGGCGGCCGGACCTCGCCCCACACCCTCCGCCATTCGTTTGCCACCCATCTCCTCGAGGGCGGCGCAGACCTGCGCACCGTCCAGGAGCTCCTCGGCCACGCCTCGGCCCAGACGACGCAGGTCTACACCCACCTGTCCGACGCCGCGCTCCGCTCGGCGTATCGGTCCGCCCACCCCCGGTCGTCCCGCACCCGGACATGACGAGCGCCCGCGCGCCGGAGCTCCCGTCGGCGGCCGGGGTCCTGGTCCGGGCCGGCCTGGTCATGACGGTGGCCGCGGTCGCCAGCCGGATCCTCGGCTGGATCCGGCTCCTGGTCATCGGCGCCCAGTTCGGCGCGTCGAGCGAGCTCGACGCGTACCTCGCCGCCTTCAGGGTTCCAGACGCCATCTTCCAGCTCGTCGTGGCCGGCGCCCTGTCGGCGGCCCTGATCCCGGTCTACGCCGGCTATCGGGCCCGTGGCGAGGAGGCCGAGGGCTGGGCCCTGGCCAGCAGCGTCATCAACCTGGTCGTCCTCGGCCTGGCCGCCCTGTCGGCCGTCATGGCCCTCCTCGCGCCGTGGCTGGTGCCGCTCATCGCGCCTGGCTTCGACGCCGAGACGACGGCGCTGACCGTGAAGCTGACCCAGATCATGCTGCTGAGCCCGGTGTTCATCGGCCTGGGGGCGGTGCTCAGCGGGCTGCTCCAGGCCCACGGCAGGTTCGGACCGACAGCCGTCGCGCCACTCGTCTACAACCTCGCGATCATCGCCGCCGCGATCTTCCTGGCGCCGACCCTCGGGGTCGAGGCGCTCGCCGCCGGGGTCGTGGTCGGCGCGATCGGGCACCTCCTCATCCAGGTCCCCGCGCTGCGACGCCTCGACCCGGCGTGGCGGCCGCGGATCGACCTCCGGAACCGGGGCGTCCGCCGGGTGGGCCTCCTGATGGGACCGCGCTTCCTGGGCGTGGCCGCCGGCCAGGTGAACCTCATCGTCAGCACGGCCCTGGCGTCGGGGCTGGCGGCCGGCAGCGTGACCGCGTTCACCTACGCGTTTCAGCTGAGCCAGCTGCCGGTCGGGATCATCGGCGTTTCGCTGGCGGTGGCCCTGTTCCCGACGCTGTCCCGGGAGGCCGCCCTCGGCCGCGCCTCGGAGATCCGCCGGCACGTCAACGCCAGCATCCGGGTCCTCTACTTCGTGTCGGCCCCGCTCGCGGTCCTGATGATCGTCCTCCGCGAGCCGCTCGCCTCGGTCTTCTTCGAGTACGGGCTGTTCAGCGCCGAGTCAGCCGAGCGAACCGCGTCGGCGCTCGCCTGGTTCGCGATCGGCGTCCCGGCCCACGTCGTCGTCCACATCCTGGCCCGCGCGTTCTACGCCATGCAGGACACGACGACCCCGGTCGCCTGGGCGGTCGTGGCCGTGGTCGTGAACATCGCCCTGATGTTGATCCTGGTCGACCCGTACGGGGTCGAGGGTCTCGCCCTGGCCCTCTCGGTGAGCGCCACGGTCGAGGTGGTGGGCCTCCTGATCGCCCTGCGCCGGCGGCTGGGCCGGCTCGACGGACGGCTCCTCCTCTCGTCGGTGGGCCGATCCAGCGCGGCCGCCCTCATCGCCGGCGCGGTCATGCTCGCCTCGCTGGCCGCGCTCGGCACGGCGGCGCCCGATCTCGGCGAGGGCGCCATCGGGCGGCTCGTCATCCTCCTCGCCCCGGCCGGCGCCGGCGCGGCCGCGTACCTGCTGGCCGCCCTCGTCCTGCGGGCCCCCGAGCTCGACGTGCTGCGCCGTCTCGTGCGCCGCTGATGGCGTTCCGCGCGGCGGTGGAGGGCGACCGGGCGGCGTGGCAGGACCTGCTCGGCCGCGTTCAGTCCGGGGACTTCCTCCACGACTGGGAATGGGACGCGGTCGCGTCGTTCGACGGCCAGCCCCAGCGGCGCTTCGTGGTCGAGGAGGACGGCGCCCTGGTCGCGCTGGCCGCGGCCCAGGTCCGCCCGATCGGGATGGGCCGGACCTTCTGGTACGTGCCCCACGGCCCGGTGACCGACTATCTCGCCGCCTCGGCCGCTGATCGGATCCGTGAGCTCGTCGAAGGCCTCGTGACCGAGGCGCGCGCGGATCGCGCGGTCGCCATCAGGCTCGAGCCTCGGGTCGAGACCGGAGCCCCTGAGGCGGCGGCCCTCGACGCGGTCGCCCACCGGGTGGCCGAGCGGCTCCAGGTCGGCCAGACCCGGATCGTCGACCTCGGGACGGAGGAGACGCTCCTGGCGGGATTCGACGCGGACACCCGCTACGGCGTGCGCCGGGCTGCCCGCGACGGGGTGACGACCGATGTCCTGGCCGATCCCGGTGACCGGGCGGCGATCGAGCGGCTCCACGAGCTCGTCCAGGCCACCCAGCGCCGAGCGGGCTTCAAGCTGCCGCCGCTGGAGCGCTACTGGACCGCCTGGCAGGCGCTCGCCGGCGCCGGCAGCGCCTGCCTGGTCGAAGCGCGACGACACGGGGAGGTGCTGGCCAGCGGGATGCTCGTCGTCGAGGGCGAGCAGTCGTTCTACCTGTTCGCCGGGTCGCGGCGCGAGGCGGCGGGGGAGCCGAAGCACTACGCCTCGTACGCCGCCCAATGGGCCATGATGGACGAGGCCCGGGCCCGCGGGGCGCTCCGCCACGACCTGTGGGGCGTGGCGCCGGCCACCGCCGGCCCCGAGCACCCCTGGCACGGCGTCGGACTCTTCAAGAAGGGCTTCGGAGGTCGCGAGGTGACCTGGGCGGGGAGCTGGGAGATCGTCATCGACCCCCTCGTCTACCGGCTCCGCTCGGCCGCCGCGCGGCTCCGCCGCCGGACCCCGCGCGACCAGCCATGACCGATCGCCAGATGGGTCTGGGCGCCCTGGCCGATGCCGTCGCCCCGGATCGGGTCATCGGCCTGCCGGCCGGCGAGGTCACCGGGCTGACCATCCACAGCGGCGAGGTGACGGGAGGTTCCGTCTTCTTCGCGATCCCGGGCCAGCACCATGACGGGTGGGACTACGTCCCCGAGGCCGTCGGACGGGGAGCGCTGGCAATCGTCGCCGAGCGCGAGACGCCGGGCCTGGCGGTTCCCCAGCTGATCGTGGCCGACGCCCGCCACGCGGTGGCCGACGCGGCGGATGCCTGGTTCGGCCGCCCGTCCGAGCAGCTCCGGGTCTACGGCATCACCGGGACCGACGGGAAGTCGACGACCGCCTTCCTGGCGCTCGCCATCCTGCTGGCCTCCGGTCGGCGACCCGGCCTGGTCGGGACGGTCGACACCCGGATCGGCGAGGCCCAGGCCGCCTCGACCAGCCGGACGACGACACCCGAGGCAATCGAGCTCCAGGGGTACCTCGCCGAGATGGTCGCGGCGGGCAACGACTGTGCGGTCATCGAGGCCACCTCGCACGGCCTCGCCCAGTCGAGGGTCCGCAACTGCCGGTTCCGGGTCGGCGTGGTCACGACCATCACGAGCGAGCACCTCGAGTTCCACGGGACGCTGGAGGCGTACCGGGAGGCGAAGGCGATCCTCGTCGAGGAGGCTCCGGTCGCGATCCTGAACGCGGATGACGAGAACCTCGAGTTCCTCCGGTCGCGGGCGGCCGGCACGGTCCTGACCTACGGGATCGACGCGGAGGCCGACCTGCGGGCGAGCGCCGTCGACCTCGGCCCGCACGGGTCGCGCTTCCACGTCACCGGGCCGCGCTGGGAAGGCCCGGTCTCGCTGCGCCTCCCGGCGCGCTTCAACGTGGCCAACGCGCTCGCGGCGCTCGCCCTGGCCGAAGCCGAGGAGCTGGACCCCGAGATGGCCGCCGCCGCCCTGGCCGACGTTCCGGGCGTGCCGGGGCGGATGGAGCGGATCGACGCCGGACAGCCGTTCGGGGTGATCGTGGACTACGCCCATACGGCCGACTCCCTGGCCAAGGTCCTCCGCGAGCTCCGGCCGCTCACGGCCGGGCGCCTGATCGCGGTCTTCGGCTCGGCCGGCGATCGCGACCGGACGAAGCGGGCCCCGATGGGGCGAGCAGCCGCCGAGCTGGCCGACCTCGTGGTCGTCACCGACGAGGATCCCCGGACCGAGCTCCCGTGGGAGATCAACGAGGAGATCGCGGCCGGTGCCCGGTCGGGCGGGGCCGTGGACCGCGAGACGCTGTGGATCATCGACGACCGGCGGGCGGCGATCGCCCACGCCCTTGCCCTGGCCGAGCCCGGCGACATGGTCCTCCTGGCCGGCAAGGGTCACGAGCCGAGCATCATCTACGGGGACGACCGCCGCTGGTGGGACGAGCGCGAGGTGGCGCGCCAGGAGCTCCGCGCCATCGGCTTCGAGACCAATGGCCCACCGACCGCCTGAGCCGGGCCGGCTGACGGCCTGGTCGGTGACCGATGCGTCCACCTGGGACGCCTTCGTCGAGTCCGCCGACCATCGCGCATTCCCGCAGCTGTGGGCCTGGGGCGAGCTCCGGGCCCAGGCCGGCTGGCGGGCGATTCGCCTCGCGGTCGGGGAGGCACCGGGCGCGCCGCGGGCCGGCGTCCAGCTCCTCCTGCGCCGGGTGCCGCTGGGCGGATGGTCGCTGGGTTACGCGCCGCGGGGCCCGGTCGGGAAGCTGGACGATGCCGAGGTCCGTGAGGCGCTCGTCGCCGGGCTCCGCGCGCTCGCGACCGAGGAGCGGATCGGGCGCGTCCGGGCCGATCCCGAGACGACCGCCGACGAGCCGTACGGGGCCGCCCTGCTCGAATCGCCGTGGCGCGCCGCCCCGAAGGTCCAGCCCCCGACGACCCGGGTCATCGACCTGGCTCGCCCCCACGATGAGCTGTGGTCCGACCTCGCCCGCAAGCATCGCCAGTACGTCTCGAAGGCCGGCCGCGAGGGCGTCACGATCGAGCAGCTCGAGCCGGGAGCCGATCCGGCGACCACGGCGGGGGCGCTGGCCGACTTCGACCGGATCTACCGCCAGACCGGCGCTCGGGCCGGGTTCGCCGTCCGGATTCCCGACTACTACGAGCGGCTGTGGGCCACGTTCGGCGCGGCCCGCCGGGCGCGGCTGTTCTTCGCCGCCCGCGACGGTGAGAGGCTGGCGGTCCTGTTCCACCTCGTCTGCGGGGACCGGGTCGCCGAGGTGTACGGCGGGATGACCGAGGCGGGCGCCGCCTCGCGCGCAAACTACCTCCTGAAGTGGGAGGCGATCCGCGCCCTCCAGGCCGAGGGCCTGCGTACCTACGACCTGTGGGGCCTGGCGACCGGCGGCATCCGGAAGTTCAAGGAGGGATTCGGGGGCACCGAGCTCACGTGGATCGGCGCCCGTGACCTCCCGCTCGATCGCTTCGGAGACTCGGTGATCGGCCTGGCCCTCGCCGGCCACGGCTTCCGGCAGCGGATCCGCCATCCGCGCGCGGGGTCGACCGCCCAGACCGCCTCCGACTGACCAGCGGCCGATCGGCTCCGGGGGAGCCGGCGGAGGGCCGTGCTACGATCGAATCGACCATGGACCTGGCCCGCCTCCGCGCCGCGCCGGCCGCCGTCCGTCAGCGCATCACGCGGGCCGGCGAGCCATCGGCCCTGCCCGGCCCGGAGCTGGCGGACCTCATCGCGGAGGCGCGGCGCCATCGACCCACGATCAACGTGGCCCTCATCGAGCGCGCCCACGAGGTCGCCGACACCGCCCACCAGGGCCAGCTGCGGGCCTCCGGCGAGCCGTACATCACCCACCCGACGGCGGTCGCCTTCGAGCTGGCGACGCTCCAGATGGACGCCGAGACGCTCGCCGCCGGGCTCCTCCATGACGTCCCCGAGGACACGGCGTACCCGATCGCCGACATCGAAAAGCGGTTCGGCCGCGAGGTGGCGCGCCTGGTGGACGGCGTCACCAAGCTCAGCAAGTTCAGCAGCGCCCGGTCCACCGAGGAGCAGCAGGCCGAGAACATCCGGAAGATGTTCATGGCCATGGCCGAGGACGCCCGGGTCGTGATCATCAAGCTCGCCGACCGGCTCCACAACATGCGGACCCTCGAATACCTCCCGCCAGAGAAGCAGGAGCGGATCGCGCGTCAGACGATGGAGATCTACGCGCCGCTCGCCCATCGACTCGGGATGTGGCAGATCAAGTGGGAGCTCGAGGACCTCGCGTTCAAGGTGCTCGACCCAGACACCTACGGCCGGCTGGGCGGCCTCCTCGCCGACAGTCGCCGCGCGCGCGAGACGTTCATCAACCGCTCGATCGGCATCCTCCGCAAGGAGCTCGGGAAGGTCGGGATCGATGCCGAGATCAGCGGCCGGCCGAAGCACATCTACTCGATCGTCAAGAAGATGGAGCGCAAGGGGGCCGAGTTCCACGAGATCTACGACCTCCATGCCATCCGCGTCCTGGTGGACGATGTCAAGGACTGCTACGGCGCCCTGGGCGTCGTCCATTCCATCTGGCGGCCGATCCCGGGCCAGTTCGACGACTACATCGCCATGCCCAAGGCCAACCTCTACCAGTCGCTCCACACCGCGGTCATCGGTCCGGACGCGAAGCCGCTCGAGGTCCAGATCCGGACCCGGCAGATGCACGAGGTCGCCGAGGCGGGGATCGCCGCCCACTGGCGCTACAAGGAGGGCAGCCGGGCCGACCGCCGGTACGACGAGAAGCTGGCCTGGGTCCGCCAGCTCATGGACTGGCAGCGCGAGGTCGCCGACGCCACCGAGTTCGTCGAGGGCCTGAAGCTCGACGTTTTCCAGGACCAGGTGTTCGTGTTCACCCCGAAGGGCGACGTCAAGGATCTGCCCGCCGGCGCCACCCCGCTCGACTTCGCCTACCGGATCCATACCGATGTCGGCCACCGCACGATCGGCGCCAAGGCGAACAACCGGCTCGTTCCCCTGGACTACCGCCTGCGCAACGGGGACATCGTCGAGATCGTGACAACCAAGGCCTCCCACGGCCCGTCACGCGACTGGCTGGCCATCGTCCAGACCAACCAGGCGCGCGAGAAGATCCGGGCCTGGTTCAAGCGCCAGCAGCGCGACGAGAACATCGCCCAGGGCCGGGAGCTCCTCGACCGCGAGCTCCGCCGGCTGGCCCACGAGACGCTGGCCTCGGTGGACACCGCGCGCCTGACCGAGATCGCGACCCAGCTCCACTTCCGCGAGCTCGACGACTTCTACGCCGCCATCGGCTACGGCGCGATCGGCTCGGCGGCGGTCGTCAGCCGGCTCGGCATCCACGACGACGTCGAGATCTCGCTGCCCGAGGTCGCCCCCCCGGCGGCGCCCTCCGCCGCCGGCGTGCGGGTCAAGGGCGTCGGCGACCTCCTCGTCCGGTTCGCGAACTGCTGCAGCCCGATTCCCGGCGACGACATCCTCGGCTACGTCACGCGGGGCAAGGGCGTGACCGTCCACCGGGCGACCTGTCCCTCGGTCCTCTCCGAGAAGGACATCGAGCGCCTGATCGAGGTCGAGTGGGAGGTCGTGGCCCAGCAGACCTACCCGATCACCGTCCGGATCGAGGGCATCGACCGGCCGGGGCTCCTGAACGACATCACGAACGTCGTCGCCGAGGCCAAGGTGAACATCGTCGCCGCCTCGGTCGTCACTCACCCCGACGGGATGGCGACCCTGACCTGCACCCTCAAGGTCACCTCCCTCCAGCAGCTGTCCAAGGTTCTCGCCCGGATCGAGGGCGTCCGCGACGTCACCGCCGTCACCCGGGAGCAGCACTGACCGCTGCGCGCTCCACGAGCGGCGCGCCGGCCCCTCGCAGGGTCAGCCAGACCAGGGCCACCGCCGACCCGATCAGGACCGCGCCGAGGATCCACACGGTCGCCTCCGCGGTCAGCGCCTCGTCGAACCACGGCGCGATCTCCAGGCCGGCCGTCAGGATCAGGACTCGGAGGAGCGACAGCGCGAACCCAATCGAGAGACCGAGGTAGGCGACCAGGCTGGGGAGATGGACCGCGGCGAACGGCGCCGCCAGGGCCAGGGCCGGGAAGAGATAGCGCTCGTGGACCCGGGTCGGCAGGAAGTAGAACGCGAACGCCAGGCACAGGCCCACGGCCAGCAGAGTGGCGAGGTCGCTCCCACGGCGGAGGGGGAGCAACGCGCCGACCACGCCGGCCACCAGCAGGACCGCTCCGATCGTCACGTATGGGTCGTCGGGCACCCCGAACCCGACGAGCAGGGCCCAGATGTTGAACGCGCCGAGCGAGGTCGCCGGCTGGAACTCGGCGGCACCCCGCAGGAGCTCGAGCCAGTGCCAGGGGGTCAGCCCCGCGAACAGGCCGATCGCCAGGCCGGTCACCGCGCCCCCGACCGCCGCCAGGCCGAGGGCCCGCGGGCCGTCACCGCGACGCCAGCGCTGGATGGTGACCACGGCCACCGGCAGGGCCACGAGCCCGAACTGTGGCTTCGCCAGCCCGGCCAGGATGGCCGCTCCGCCCGCGACGGCGAAGCGGTCGGCGGCCAGCGCCACCAGGGCGCCCACGAACAGGAGCGTGCCGGCCGCGTCGACCTGGCCCCACCACGGTCCGGCGATGACCGCCGCCGGGTTCAGGAGGTACAGGCCCGCCGCCAGCAGGCCGCGCGCCGGATCGGTCCGTGACGCGACGACGGCGAACAGCAGCACGCCCAGGAGCAGGTCGAACGGGATCGACAGGCCTTTGATGACCAGCGTCAGGGCGACGTCGTCGAGGAGGAGGCCGATCGGCCACAGGAATGGCAGGAGGGCGGGGTAGATCGCCCCGTCGTGCTGGTAGAAGAACCACGGTCCGAACTGCGCCAGGTTCTCCGCCCAGCGGGCCATGACCGAGACGTCGCCGCTGTGGCCGGTGGCGGGGAGCACGGCCAGGCGGATGATCAGGGCGACCATCAGGAGGAAGCCCAGCACCACCCACGGGTGCGGACGGGACGCCGGCCAGGCAGGGGCCATGGCGCGACACGGTACCCGACGCGCTCGCCGTGGGCGGCCCTTCCCGCGGAGCGGCGTCGGTACACTTGCCCCGTGGCGCCCACCCTCCGAGCCCCGCGCGGCACGCGCGACCGCCTGCCCGAGGACGCCGCCGCGTGGGCCCGGGCCGAGGAGACGGCCGCCGACCTGTCGTCGCGCTACGGGTTCGAGCGGATCGAGACACCGCTCTTCGAGGCCACCGAGCTGTTCGTCCGCGGCCTCGGCGAGGAGACCGACGCGGTGGCCAAGGAGATGTTCCGGGTCGGCGGCGCGGCGGGGACCGACGACGAGGAGCCGGCCTGGGCCCTCCGTCCCGAGCCCACCGCCGGGATTGTCCGGGCGTACCTCGAGCACGGGCTCCACGTCCGGCCCGGTCCGCTCCGCCTGTGGCTGACCGGCTCGATGTTCCGCTACGACCGGCCGCAGGCCGGTCGCTACCGGCAGTTCACCCAGTGGGACGTCGAGGTGATCGGCGACCCCGGCCCGGCGGTCGACGCCGAGCTCATCGAGCTGGCGACTCGCTACTGCGACACCGTCGGCCTCGAGGGTGTCACCGTCCGGCTGAACTCCATCGGCGACGCCGAATGCCGCCCGGCATACCGCGCCGCGCTGGTGGACTTCTTCACGACCCACCGGGGCCGCCTCGGGCCCGATGGCCAGCGGCGGCTGGACACGAACCCGCTCCGCGTGCTCGACGACCGGGACCTGGACCCCGGCCTGGCGGCGGATGCGCCGCGCTCGGCCGACCACCTGTGCGACGCCTGCGCCGCCCACTTCGCCGCCGTTCGCGCCCTCCTCGACCGCCTGGGCGTGGCCTACCTCCTCGACCACCGGCTGGTTCGCGGGCTCGACTACTACACGCGGACCACGTTCGAGCTGTTCGCCACCGGCCGGGAGGGGCAGCAGGACGCGCTCGCCGGCGGCGGCCGCTACGACGGTCTGGTCGAGACCCTTGGTGGTCCGCCCACACCCGGGATCGGCTTCGGGCTCGGGCTGGATCGGATCGTGCTCGCCATGGCCGAACGCGGCGTGCCTGGCCGTCCGGCGCCGGCCCTGATCGCTGTCGTGGGCACACGACCCGACGACGTCGCCGAGCGGCTGATCGTGGCCGGGGCGCTCCGCGAGGCCGGGATCCGGGTCCGCCCCGACGGCAGCGGCCGCAAGCTCGGGCGCCAGCTCGAGTCCGCCGCCAAGGTCGGCGCCCGCTGGGCGGTCATCGTCGGCGAGGAGCTGACCCGGGGGGCGGTCGTGCTTCGTGACCTGGCCGACGGGACGCAGCGCGAAGTGCGGCTCGACGAGGTCGCGCCGACCACCCGTTCGGACGAGGGAACCGAGACCGCCGACTGAGGCTGCCGGGCGTCACGCTCCGCTACGATGCGCTCCCGATGCCAGCCCGCCAGTCGCTCCGTACCCACACCTGCGGTGAGCTCCGCCCCGGGCAGGTCGGGGAGCGGGTCACGCTCGCCGGGTGGGTCCATCGGCGTCGCGACCACGGCCACCTGACCTTCTTCGACCTCCGCGACCGCGAGGGCATCACCCAGGTCGTCACCAACGCCGACGAGCAGCCCGAGGCCCACCAGGCCGGCGCCGAGGCGCGCAACGAGTGGGTCATCCAGGTCGAGGGGGTCGTTCGTCAGCGGCCCGAGGGCACGACCAACGCCGAGCTGGGGACCGGCGAGGTCGAGGTCGGGGTGGATCGGCTCACCGTCCTGAACCCGGCCAAGGTGCCGCCGTTCTACATCAACGAGGAGCAGCCCGGCCTCGACGAGAGCCTACGGCTCACCTATCGGTATCTCGACCTCCGCCGGCCGCCGCTCCAGGGCCGGCTGATCACGCGGAGCCGGTTGGCGGGCTCGGTGCGGCGCCATCTCGAGGACGTGGGCTTCGTCGACATCGAGACGCCGACCCTGATCCGCTCGACGCCAGAGGGGGCCCGCGACTTCGTCGTGCCCAGCCGCCTCCAGCCGGGGAAGATCTACGCCCTCCCGCAGTCCCCCCAGATCCTCAAGCAGCTGCTCATGGTCGCCGGCTTCGACCGCTACTACCAGCTGGCCCGCGCCTACCGCGACGAGGACTTCCGGGCCGACCGCGGACCGGAGCACACTCAGGTCGACATCGAGATGAGCTTCGTCCGCGACGACGACGTCATGACCACCGTCGAGGAGATGGTGACCGCCGTCAGCCGGGAGGTCGTCCCGGACCGGCCGATCGCAGCGTCACCTTTCCCGCGGCTGACCTACGAGGAGGCGATCGCCCGCTACGGCTCGGACAAGCCCGACGTCCGGTTCGGGATGGAGCTCGTCGACCTCGGCGAGGCGCTGGCCGGCACCGACCTCCGCGTCTTCACCGATGCGCTCGCCGCCGGAGGCGCGGTCCGGGCCATTGTCGCGCCAGGCTGCGCCGACTACTCCCGGCGCCAGACCGATGAGCTGACCGACCTGGCCGTCCGCCATGGCGCGGGCGGCCTCGTCCACCTCGCCGCCGAGCCGGATGGGGCCCTCCACGGCCCGGTCGCCCGCCACCTGCCGCCGGCCACCCAGGAGGCGGTCCGTGAGGCCACCGGGGCGACGCCCGGGGACCTGATTCTCGCGGTCGCCGATGCCGATGCCCACCGCGCCTCCGAAGCGCTCGGCCGGGTCCGGCTCGAGCTTGGCACCCAGCTCGAGCTCAGGACGCCCGACGTGCTGTCCTACGTCTGGGTCCACCACTTCCCGATGTTCCAGTGGGACGAGGAGGGCCAGCGCTGGGACGCGACCCACAACCCGTTCAGCGCGCCGGTCTGGGAGGAGGCCGATGCCATGGAAAGCGACCCGGCATCGGTCCATGCCCAGCAGTACGACCTGGCCCTGAACGGCTGGGAGCTGGGCGGCGGCTCGATCCGGATCCACCGCCGGGACCTGCTCGAGCGGGCGTTCGCCCTGATGGGCCACACGGTGGAGGGGATGCGGGACCAGTTCGGTGCGCTGCTCGACGCCCTCGAGTACGGGGCCCCGCCCCACGGCGGGATCGCGATCGGCCTGGACCGGTGGACGGCCCTGCTGACCGACCAGGACAACATCCGCGAGGTCATGGCCTTCCCGAAGACCCAGTCGGGGAGCGACCTCATGCTCGGCGCCCCGTCGCCGATCGCCGCCAGCCAGCTCGACGAGCTGGGCCTGCGGCTCGCCGAGGGTGAGGGTCAGTCCTCCGAGGGTTCGTAGCCGCCGGCAACGTGCTTCTCGGTTCCCTTGAGGGCCGGGTTGAAGATGCAGACCAGACGGGCGCCGCCGGCGCTCCGGGCGACGTGCGGCTCGTGCTCGGGCATGGCGTACACCCCGCCCGGCGCGATCGCGTGCTCGTTCCCGGTGGCCAGGTCGGTGATCTCCATCCCGCCCGACACGACATAGCACGCCTCGAGGTGGTGCCGGTACTCGAGCTCGAGCTCGAAGCCCGGCTCGATGAGCACGTCGTTCAGCGAGTATCCCATCCGATCGGCCGCGGTCAGGATGCGACGGCTGCGCCAGCCGGGGCCCGACACGTCGTGCTCGGTGCCGGTCACGTCATCGGCGGATCGGATGATCATCGGTCTCTCCTCGTGCGGTGGCCGGCCCCGGACGGGGCGGCAGGCGGATTGTGGCCGGTCCGGGTGGCTGGGGCATAATCGCCCACGACCATGGCCATCTACCTCGATCACGCCGCAACGTCTCCGCTGCGGCCCGAGGTCCTCGAGGCCATGCTGCCGTACCTCACTGAGCACTTCGGCAATCCCTCGAGCCTCCACGCGGCCGGTCGGCGCGCACGGGAGGGCCTCGACGACGCCCGCGAGACGGTCGCCGGCACGCTCGGCGCGAAGCCGCGGGAGATCGTCTTCACCAGCGGCGCGACCGAGAACACGACCCTGGCCATCAACGGCCTGGCGTGGGCCGGCAGCGCCCGCGGCCGCCACGTGGTGACCAGCGCCGTCGAGCACCGGGCGGTGCTCGGCACCTGCGCCGGGCTCGAGCGGCACGGCTTCGAGGTGACCTACCTCCCGGTGGACCGATACGGCCAGGTGGCCCCGGAGGCGGTCGCGGAAGCGATCGGGCCGCACACCACCACGGTCGTCATCGGCTACGCCAACAACGAGGTCGGCACCATCCAGCCGGTGGCCGAGATCGCGGCCCTCTGTCGAGAGCAGGGGGTCCGGACCTACGTCGACGCGACGCAGGCGGCCGCCGCCCTGCCGCTGGCCGTGAATGACCTCCAGGTGGACGTCCTCGGCGTCTCGGCCCACAAGGTCGAGGGCCCCAAGGGGGTGGGCGCCCTGTTCATTCGGCAGGGGACGAACCTCATCCCCCAGCAGGCCGGTGGGTCGCAGGAGCGGCAGCGACGGGCGGGGACCGAGAACGTGGCCGGCGCAGTGGGCCTCGCAGAGGCGCTCCGCCTGGCGCGCGCCGACGCCACCGCCATGGCCGACGAGGCCGATCGGCAGCGCGGCCTTCGGGACGGCCTGATCGACCGGCTGGAGGCAATCCCCGACGGCGAGCTGACCGGCCACCCGACCGCGCGCCTCCCGAACAGCGTGAGCTGGGTCTTCGGTGGCCTCGAGGGCGGCGACCTGGTGGCCGCCCTCGACCTCGAGGGCGTGGCCGCCTCCACGGGCAGCGCCTGCACCTCGGGAAGCGCCGAGCCGAGCCATGTCCTGCTGGCTCTCGGGATCGGGCCCGAGCGGGTCCGCGGTTCGCTCCGCCTGACGTTGGGCCGGACGACGACCGCCGAGGAGGTCGCGACGGCCGCCGACCTGGTCGACGCGTGCGTGGCGCGCGTCCGGGCTGCCGCCGGCGTGCCCGAGGCCGAGCCCGCGCCCGCAACCGCTCCCGCCGGGGCGTAGCGCGTGGCCCGGATCGTGGCCGCCATGAGCGGCGGGGTGGACTCCAGCGTGGCGGCTGCCCTCCTGGCCCGCGACGCCGTCGAGGCCGGGCACGACGTCGTCGGCGTGTGGATGCGCACCCACCCCGACCGCGGGGAGGGCTGGGAGCCGCGGAAGAGCTGCTGCTCGAGCGAGGCGGGGGATGACGCCCGGCGCGCCGCGGCCCGGATCGGGATCCCGTTCTACGTCCTGAACGTCGAACGCGAGTTCGGGGAGCAGGTCATCGACGCGTTCGCGGACGCCTACCTCGAGGGCACGACCCCGAACCCGTGCCAGGCCTGCAACCAGCACATCAAGTTCGACCTGCTCGCCCGACGGGCGGTCGGCGCCTACGGGGCGGAGGCGGTGGCCACCGGCCACTACGCGCGGACCGAGCACCGGGATGGCGCCTGGCGGCTGCTCCGCGCTGCCGACGACGCCAAGGACCAGACCTACTTCCTGTGGAACCTCAACCAGCGGCAGCTGGCGGCCACCCGCTTCCCGCTCGGGGAGATGACCAAGCCCGAGGTCCGGAGCCTGGCGGCCGAGCTGGAGCTGCCGACCGCCGCGACCCCCGAGTCGCAGGAGATCTGCTTCGTGCCGGCCGGCGACTACCGCGCGCTCCTCGAGGAACGGCGCGCGTACGCCGGGGAGGCTGGGCCGATCCTGGACGGGGAGGGGAACCGGGTCGGGACCCACACCGGGTATGCCCACTACACGGTCGGCCAGCGGCGCGGCCTGGGCCTCGCCCTCGGGGAGGCGGCCTACGTCCGCGAGATCCGGCCGGACCGCAACGAGATCGTGGTCGGAACCCGCGACGACCTGGCGGCCACCTCGCTCGTCGCGGACGCCCGCCAGTTCGTGGCCGGCGAGCCACCGGCGGATCGGTTCGAGGCATCGGTCCGGATCCGGCATCGGTCCGCGGACGTCGCCTGCGAGGTGACCCTGGTCGGGGCCGATCGGCTGGTCGTCGAGACCGCCGAGCCGGTCTGGGGCCCGGCCCCCGGACAGGCCGCGGTCCTGTACCGCGGCGACGAGTGCCTGGGCGGGGGACGGATCGTCCGCGCCTGAGCGCGGCCCACCGAGCCATGGTCCCCTGGGCCATCTGGACCGTCCTGGTCGGGTTGTTCAACCTGGCCCTGTTCGTGGCGCTCCGGGGTCGCTGGGGCCGCGAATGGCCGGCGCTCCTCCTCGCCGCCCTGGTCGGCACGGCGCTCGGCAACTTCGGGGCGAGCCTCGTCGGGGTGGACGTCCTCGTGCTCGGGGAGTACCACGTGGTGGGCGCCACGATCGGGGCGCAGCTCGCCCTGCTGGCCACATCGGCAGCGGTGACGCTCCTCGGAGCGCCTCCGCGCTCGGCCGGTGGCCGCGACGGGGCGGGGTCGGGCCGGTAGAATCGAGGGTCCCAGCAGCGATGTCCCCCCGTGAAGGAGCAACGCACACGTCATGAGTGGTGATTCCGGTTTCGGGAGTTTCGTGGCCGGCCTGGTCATCGGTGGCCTGATCGGCGCGGCAGTCGGGCTCCTCCTCGCCCCCGAGTCGGGCGAGGAGATGCGCGAGCAGGTCGGCGACTTCGTCGACGAGCGCGTGCGCGACTTCGGCGACGCGGTCAACGAGGGCAAGGCAGCCGCCGAGCAGGCTCGCACGACCATGCTCGCGGCCCTCCAGCGCGAGGACGCCAGCGGGCTCTCCGCCGAGGAGAGCGCGAACTAGACTCCGTTGGTGACCCCCATCGGAGGAGGGCCGGTCGGGGTCGCCCCCCGCCGCGCCTGAGCGCGCCCCATGCTGCCACTCGCCGCGGCCGACATCCGAGAGCGCTACCAGCGCTTCTTCGAGGCGCGCGGCCACACCCGGGTCCCGCCGGCACCGCTGCTGGCCCGCGACGACCCGACGCTCCTGTTCACGAACTCGGGGATGGTCCAGTTCAAGCGGGTCCTGACCGGCGAGGAGCAGCGCGACTACCGGCGAGCGGTGAACAGCCAGCCCTGCCTGCGGGTCGCCGGCAAGCACAACGACTTCGAGGAGGTCGGCCGCACCCCGCGCCACCAGACCCTGTTCGAGATGCTCGGCAACTGGAGCTTCGGCGACTACTTCAAGACCGAGGCCATCCATTGGGCCTGGGAGTTCCTGACCGATGAGCTCCAGATCCCCGCGGAGCGGCTGGCGGCCACCGTGTACACCGATGACGACGACGCCCATCGGATCTGGCGCGAGGAGATCGGCCTGCCCGAGGAGCGGGTCGTCCGGTGGGGGAACATCGCCGAGGGCGACGACCACAACTTCTGGCAGATGGCCGATGTGGGCCCGTGCGGGCCGTGCAGCGAGATCCATTTCGACCGGGGCGCCGAGCTGAGCGAGGGCCCGCACTGCGTCCCGGACCACTCGGAGTCCTGCCCCCGCTGGCTCGAGTTCTGGAACCTGGTCTTCATGCAGTTCGACCGGGCGGCCGACGGGACGCTCACCCCGCTCCCGTTCCAGAGCGTGGACACCGGGATGGGCCTCGAGCGGATGGCCTCCATCCTCCAGGGCGTCGACAGCAACTACCGGACCGACCTGTTCGTGCCGATCGTCGAGCGGCTGGCGACCGTCATCGGGCACGACCCGGAGACCGTCGAGGCCGAGCGGTTCAGCTACCAGGTCGTGGCCGACCACTCGCGGGCGATGACCTTCCTGGTCGCCGAGGGGGTCGAGCCCTCGAACGAGGGCGCCGGCTACGTTCTGCGCCGGATCATGCGGCGAGCCGTCCGGCACGGGCGCCTGCTGGGGATCACCCAGCCGTTCCTCGGCGAGACCTGCGCGACGGTCATCGACCTGATGGCCGGCGGCTACCCGCACCTCGAGGCCGAGCGCGAGCGGACGCTGGCCGGGATCCAGGCCGAGGAGGAGCGCTTTGCCCGGACCCTCGAGGCGGGCAGCGAGCGCCTGGCCCGGCTCGTCGAGGCGGCGGGCGACGCCGGCACGATCGCCGGCGAGGAGGCGTTCCGGCTCCACGACACCTTCGGGTTCCCGATCGACCTCACGATCGAGATCGCGGCCGAATCCGGCGTCGCCGTCGACCGGGACGGCTTTGACGCGGCCATGGGCGCCCAGCGCGAACGGTCGCGCGGGGCCCGCCACGCGGGATACCGATCCGATCCCGAGCTGGCGGCCCTGGTGTCGGAGTTCATCGGGCATCCGAACGAGACCCGGGCCGATGGGCTGACCGTCATCGGCCTGCGCCCGGCCTCCGGCGAGGAGCCCACCGCGGTCGTGCTCGACCGGACGCCGTTCTACGGCGAAGGAGGTGGCCAGATCGGGGACCAGGGCGTCCTGCTGGGACCCGATGGGCGGCTGACGGTCGCGGACACCCAGCACGACGGGACGGCGATCGTCCACCTCGGGACGCTCGAAGGCGACCTCCACGTGGGGGACGTGGTCCAGGCCGAGGTCGATCCCGAGCGGCGGATGGCCGCGGCCCGCAACCACACCGCGACCCATCTCCTCCACCGCGCGCTCCGGGACGTCATGGGTGAGCAGGCCAAGCAGGCGGGGAGCTGGGTCGGCCCGGAGGGCCTGCGCTTCGACTTCCCGTCCGACCGCCCGGTGCCTCGCGAGACGCTCACCCGGGTCGAGGCGATCGTCAACGAGCAGGTGCGGAACAACCTCGAGGTCACGCCCGCCTGGACGTCGCTCGACGAGGCCCGCGAGCTGGGCGCGGACATGTTCTTCGGGGAGAAGTACGTGCCGGAGCGAGTCCGGATGGTGACCTGCGGAGACTTCTCCCGGGAACTGTGCGGCGGGACGCACCTGTCCGCGACCGGCCAGATCGGCTCGTTCCGGATCACCGGGGAGTCGAGCATCGGGGCCGGGATGCGCCGGATCGAGGCGGTCACCGGGGCGGCGGCCGAGGCCCTGATCGCCGAGCGGCTCGAGACGCTCCGGGAGGCTGCCCGCCTGCTCGGGGCGCGCGAGGACGAGGTCCCGACCCGGGTGGATGCCCTGCTGGCCCGCGTCCGCGAGGGCGAGAAGGCGCCGCGGGCGGCCGCGACGCCGCGCCTCGACGCGGCGGCCGCGCTCGCCGGGGCCCAGGAGGCGGGGGAGGCCAAGGTCATCGTCCAGCGCTACCCCGACGCCGACGCGGCCGCCCTGCGTACCCTCGTCGACGACATCCGGGGAGCGACCGGGCGGTTCGTGGCCGTCGTGGCCGGTGCCGCCGACGGGCAGCCCAACCTGGTCGTCGCCGCCAGCCGCGACCTGGCCGCCGAGGGCTTCGACGCGGCTGCGGTCATCCGCCAGGTGGCGCCCCTGATCAAGGGCGGCGGCGGCGGCCGTGGGGAGCTCGCCCAGGCGGGCGGCTCGGACCCGGCCGGCCTCGATGGGGCGCTGGCCGAGGCGACCCGTCTCGCGCTCGAGTCGCTGCAGGCGCTCGAGACCGCGTGATCCCGGTGGGACGGGTGATCGGGGTCGATCACGGGACGAAACGGGTCGGACTGGCGGTCGGTGACGACGAGACCGGGATGGCGTTCCCGCGACCGGTCGTGCCCGCCGCCCGGGCGGTCGAGCGCGTGGCCGAGCTGGCGCGTGACGAGGGGACCCGAAGCGTGGTCGTCGGCCTGCCCCTGAACGCCGACGGAAGCGAGGGCTCGCAGGCCCGGACGGCCCGCGCGTTCGGCGACCGCCTGCGAGCCGCGGGGCTCGAGGTGGACTTCTCCGACGAGCGCTGGACGACCTGGGCGGCCACCGATCGGGCCGGGGCCGCCGATCGCCGTCGGACGGGGAACGCGATAGACTCTGCGGCCGCCGCCCTGATCCTGGAGCAGTACTTCGCCGACCGGCGGCCCCTCGAGGAGACCTGATGTACGACCCCTCGCTCACGCCTGCCGAGCAGGAGCAGCTCCGCAACGCGCGGATCCGCCGCCTGCGGAGCGATCGCGAGCGCAGCCAGCGAGGACGGAACGGCCGGCGGTTCCAGCCCCTCGTCCTGCTCGGCTGGATCGGCGGGGTCATCGCCCTGACGGTGGTCGTCCTCTACCTGGCGATCCTGGCCCTGTCGCCGGCGATCATGTCCTGGATCGAGGCCCGGCCGACCCTGATTCAGAACGACCTGGTGGTCGATTTCGTCAACTGGTACGACCCCGACGCCATCGCCGACCGGCCCGCCAGCGAGACCTACGAGCGCGTCAGCGTCGAGATCCCGCCCGGCGCGACCGACTCGTTCATCGGCGAGCTCCTCGTCGAGCGTGGCCTGGTCCACAGCGAGTTGGCGTTCCACTACCAGGTCTACCAGGCCAACCGGGAGGGCGACCTCCACGCCGGCCAGTACGACCTGTCGCCGACGTTCCTGCCCTCGTTCATCATCGGCGCCCTCCGCCAGGAGTCGGGCCCGGAGGTCTCGATCACGATCCTCGAGGGCCTGCGGCTCGAGGAGGTGGTCGCCTACCTCGGCACGACCGACCTGACCATGGACCTCGAGGAGTTCCGGACCATGGTCGTCACGCCGCCGGCGGACGTCATCGCCGCCTACCCGTGGCTCACCGAGCTGCCGGCGGGCCGGACGCTGGAGGGCTACCTCTATCCCGACACGTACCGGGTCTTCGCCAACGCCACCGCGCGTGACGTGCTCGACCGCCTGCTCGCCACCTTCGACGCCCGGGTCACCCAGGACATCCGCGATGCGCTGGCCGCTCGCGGGTTGACGATCGACTACGCCGTCCGGCTGGGCTCGATCGTCGAGCGCGAGGCGGTGCTCGACACCGAGCGGCCGCTCATCGCCGGGGTCTACACGCAGCGCCTGGTGACGTCCGGCTGGACGCTGGACGCGGACCCCACGCTCCAGTGGGCCCTGGCCACGGCCGAGTACGGCGGCCTCCCGGTCGACCAGTGGGGCTCGGTCGACTGGTGGCAGCCGCTTCCCGCCGGCGGCCGCGAGGTCGTCCTCCCCGAGGAGCTCCTGCCCTACCAGAGCTACCTGAACGGCGGCCTGCCGCCGACACCGATCGCCTCGCCCCGAATCTCCTCGATCCAGGCCGCGGCCTTCCCGGACACCTCGCAGGGCTACTTCTTCTTCGTGGCGGCCTGTCCCAACGGCGTCGCCGACGGGTCGCATCGGTTCGCCGTGACGCTCGCCGAGCACGAGGCGAACATCGCCCAGGCCCAGGCGGAGTGCCCGTGAAATGAGCGGCCGCGACCCGTTCGCCGCGGCCCGCCCGGCCCGCGTGGCGCGGCTCCGGGAGCTGATGGGGCGCCTGGAGCTCGACGCCATCCTCGTCCAGACCCGGACCACGAGCCGATACCTCTCCGGGTTCGTCATCCGGCGCGGCGACGAGTCCACCTCCGGCTACTCCGGCACCCTCCTGGTGACCGCCGACGCGACCGAAATCCTGGTCGATAACCGCTATCTCGAGCAGGCCGGCGACGAGGCACCCGGCTGGGATGTCGTCCTCACCACGACACCACTGCCCGCGGAGCTGGCCCCGCGGCTGGCCCAGGCCGGCGTGCGCCGCCTCGGGCTCGAGTCCGACCGGACCCCGCACGCAACCTGGGTGGCGCTGGCGGCTGCGGCTCCCGACGTCGACCTCGTGGCCGTCGAGTCCGAGCTGCGCGACCTCCGGGTGGTCAAGGAGCCGGCCGAGATCGAGGCCATCGGTCGTGCGTGCGCGCTCGGCGACGCGGCGTTCGACTACCTCTGCGAGTCCATCCGGCCCGGGATGACCGAAAAGGGCGTCGCCCGGATGATCACCACCTGGTTCGAGGACCACGGCGCCGAGGACCTCGCGTTCGACAGCATCGTGCTGGTCGGGCCGCGGGCCTCGATGCCCCATGGGACGCCGGACGACACCGCGGTCGTGGCCGGCCAGCCGCTCCTCATCGACTTCGGGTGCCAGGTGGACGGCTACCGCTCGGACATGACCCGGACCGTCTTCGTCGGCCAGCCGACCGACGCCGCGCGCGAGGCCCACGCGGCGGTCGCCGCCGCGCAGCAGGCCGCGCTGGCGGCCGTCGCGATCGGCGCACCCGGAACCGCGCCGCATGAGGCGGCCCAGGCGTCCCTGGCGGCCGCCGGGTTCCCCGGCGCCTTCAGCCACGGGGTCGGCCACGGGATCGGCCTCGACACCCACGAGCAGCCGTCGCTGCGGAGCCGATCGGCCTCCACGCTCGGGGCAGGGATGGTGTTCAGCATCGAGCCGGGCCTGTACCGGCCGGGCGAGATCGGGATCCGCATCGAGGACATCGTGGTCCTCGAGGAAACCGGCCCGCGATTTCTCACCCGGGCGCCACGCGAAGGCCTCGTCATCGGCCAGGCGGTGGCCGCGTGATCAGCACCGGCGAGATCCGGAAGGGCGTGGTCATCGAGCTCGACGGGCAGCCGGTGCGCGTCCTCGAGTGGAGCCACATCAAGATGGCCCGCGGCTCGGCCCAGGTTCGGCTGAAGATCCAGAACGTCCGGACCGGCGCGATCACCGAGCGGACGTTCCAGGCCGGCACCCGCTGGCCCCGCGGCCGGGTCGACCAGCGCAAGGTCCAGTACCTGTACTCCGACGGCGACGCGTACCACTTCATGGACAGCGAGACCTACGACCAGTTCGCGATCAGCGCCGCCCAGCTCGGGGACGACGCCCGCTTCCTGAAGGAGAACACCGACGTGTTCGTCTCGTCCTACGAGGGCGAGGTCCTCGGCGTCGACCTGCCGGTCACGGTGGACCTGCGGGTCACCTCGACCGAACGCGGCTTCGCCGGGGACACGGCGACCGGCGCCCGGAAGCCGGCGACCATGGAGACCGGCCTCGTCGTCCAGGTCCCGCTGTTCGTCAACGAGGGCGACCTCCTCCGGATCGACACCCGGACCGGCGAGTACCAGACCCGGATCCAATAGGGCCGGAGACCGATGGACGCGGCGCCTGAGCGATCGGCCGGCCCGCGCGTCTGGCGCGTTTCGGACCTCAACCGCCGAGTCCGCGGGCTCCTCGACGCGGACCAGTCGCTGGCCGACGTCTGGGTCGAGGGGGAAGTGTCACAGCCGAGCTTCCCGCCCTCGGGCCATTGTTTCTTCACCCTGAAGGACGCCCACAGCCAGATCCGGGCCGTCCTGTTCCGGGAGGAGCTGGCCCGGGCCGTGGTCCGGCCCGAGCACGGCGCCCAGCTCGTGTGCCACGGGAAGGTCCGGGTCTACGAGCCGCAGGGGGTGTACCAGCTCTACGTCGAGTCGGTCACGCCAGTCGGCGCCGGGGACCTGCACGCCCAGTACGAGGCGCTCCGCGCCCGCCTCGCTTCCGAGGGGCTCTTCGCCGAGGACCGGAAGCGGCCGCTGCCGCGCTGGCCGCGGCGGATCGGGGTCGTGACCTCCCCGGTCGGCGCGGTGTGGGACGACATCTGCACCGTGCTCCGGCGGCGGTACCCGATGGTCGAGGTCGTCCTGTCGCCGACCGCGGTCCAGGGCGGCGTCTCGGCGCCGGCCATCATCCGGGCCCTGAAGCGGGTGTACGCCGTCGGCGGCCTCGACCTGGTCATCCTGGCCCGTGGCGGCGGCTCGATCGAGGACCTGTGGGGCTTCAACGACGAGCAGGTCGTCCGGACGGTCGTCGCGGCGCCGGTCCCGGTGGTCGTCGGGGTCGGCCACGAGAGCGACGTCACGCTGGCCGACTTCGCGGCCGACCGCCGCGCGCCGACCCCATCGGCCGCGGCCGAGATCTCCGTCCCGGACGGCACCCAGCTGCCCGCCATCCTGAACCGCCTCGGTGAGCGGGCCGGCACGGCCATGCAAGGTCGTCTCCAGGCCGGATCCCGGGCCGTCCGCGGGGAGGGCCGCGCCCTGGCCGCCCTCCAGCCCGACCTGCCGGGTGCCCGCCAGCGGGCCGCCGAGCTGCTCGACCGCTCCCACCGGGCCGCCCTCGCCGACCTCGAACGGCGACGGTTGGCCAGCGCAGGGCTCCGTGACGCGCTGCGCGCCCTCGGGCCGCTGGCCACGCTGGAGCGTGGCTACGCCGTGGCGCGCCGCGCGGATGGCATGATCGTCCGCGACCCGGCGGACGTGGCCGCCGGCGACGGCCTCGAGGTCGTCGTCGCCGGGGGCGCGCTGGACACGACGGTCACCGCCGTTCGCCCGGGAAGCCTGGAGGAGCTCCTGCCATGACCGACCAGCCGCTCGACGACCTGGCCCAGCGGCCCTTCGACGAGCTCGTGGCCGAGCTCCAGCGCATCGTCCAGACCCTCGAGGCGGGGAAGGTCGGCCTCGAGGAGAGCATCACCCTGTACCGGGAGGGCCTCCGCCTCCACGCCGCGTGCGAGGAGCGGCTGAAGGCAGCCGAGTTGGCGATCACCGAGCTCGGACGGCGTGGCCTGGCCGGCGCCGAGTCCGCGGAGGCGACTGCTGCCACCGGTGCGCCCGAGCCCGCCGAGGGCACGCCCGAGGCGTGAGCGCGCGGATCAGGCAGATGACCGCTGCCGACGCGGCGGCGGTGGCCGATCTCGCCACCCAGCTGGGCTATCCGACCGAGCCGGCGGCCATCGCCGAGCGCCTCAAACGGATTGGGACCCGGGGCGCCACCGACATCCTGCTGGTGGCCGCCGATGAGGCCGATACGCCGGTCGGCTGGGCCCACGTCGAGCTTCGGGACACGCTCGTCGCGCCGCCGGCCGCCCAGCTCATGGCGCTCGTCGTCGGGGAGGGAGCGCGGAACCGGGGCATCGGCCGCGACCTGCTGGGAGCGGCGGAGGCCTGGGCGGCCGGCCACGGCTGCTCGATCCTGATGGTCGCCACCCGGGTCACCCGGGAGGACGCCCATCGGTTCTACCGCCGCGAGGGCTACGACCTCGACAAGACCTCGCACATCTTCCACAAGGCGCTGCCGGCCGGCGACTCCCGCTGAAATCGGCATCCCGCGGGATCGGCCGTATACTCGGCCCCGCCTTGAGCCAGACCTCGACGAGCGTCCTCGCCCGCGTCCGCGAACCGGCCGACCTCAGATCGCTCTCCGATGCCGAGCTCGACCAGCTCGCCACCGAGCTGCGCGAGAAGATGATCCGGACCGTCCAGAAGACCGGCGGCCACCTCGCGTCGTCGCTCGGCGCGGTCGAGATCGCCATCGCCCTGCACCGGGTCATGGACTCGCCGAACGACCGGATCGTGTGGGACACAGGCCACCAGGCCTATGCCCACAAGCTCATGACCGGGCGGGTCGAGGGCTTTGGCACGCTGCGCCAGCTCGACGGGGTGGGTGGCTTCCCGCGCCGCTCGGAGAGCGACCACGACGTCTTCGACGGGGGCCACGCCGGGACCGGCGTCAGCATCGCCGCCGGGCTCGCCGCCGCCCGCGACATGCTCCCGCCCGGCGACCCGCGTCGCAGCCAGCGGATCGCGGTGTGCGTCGGGGACGCGGCCCTGGCGAGCGGCCTGACCCTCGAGGCCCTGAACCACCTCGGCCAGACCCACGGCCGGGTGCTGATCGTGCTGAACGACAACGAGATGAGCATCAGCCCGTCGGTCGGCGGGCTGTCCACCCGGCTGAACCGGCTCCGCCTGTCCCGGGCCTACCAGGGCACGAAGTCGGTCACCGCGCGCGTCCTGCCCCGCATCCCGCTCGTCGGCCAGCCGGCGTACGACGCCCTGGCGTGGGCCAAGGAGGGCTTCAAGCGCTCGTGGGCCAAGGTCTCGTTCTTCGAGGACATGGGTATCACCTACATCGGCGTCCTCGACGGCCACGACCGGAAGGACCTGGAGCAGGCGTTCGAGTCCGCGTTCCAGATCGACCGGCCGGTCCTCATCCACGTGAAGACGGTCAAGGGGCGCGGCTACGCGCCGGCCGAGGAGGACAGCCAGGCGTTCCACGGGGCCAGCCTGCCGCCGATCGACCTGGGCCTGATCGACCCGACAGAGGAGCCGCTGCCACCGCCCGGCACCGCGGGCCACAAGCCGAAGACCTACACCCACGTCTTCAGCGAGGAGCTCATCCGGCTGGCCGAGGCCGACCCGCGGATCTGCGCGGTCACCGCGGGCATGCCCACCGGGACCGGCCTGGCCGCGTTCCAGCAGCGCTTCCCGGCCCGGTTCTTCGACGTCGGCATCGCCGAGCAGCACGCGGTCACGATGGCCACCGGCCTGGCGCTGGCCGGGATGCGCCCGGTGGTGGCCATCTACTCGACGTTCAGCCAGCGCGCGTTCGACCAGATCGTCCACGACGTCTGCCAGAACGACGCGCCGGTCCTGATCGCCATCGACCGGGCCGGGCTGGTCGGGGAGGACGGCACCTCCCACCAGGGGATGTTCACGCTGCCGGCCCAGCGCTCGCTCCCGAACCTGGTCATCGGTTCGCCCAAGGACGAGCAGGAGCTCCGTGACCTGGTCGCGACCGCGCTGTCCCACGAAGGACCGGTCTCGATCCACTACCCGCGAGACGCCGGCGAGGACCTGTCCGACCGGCCAGGCCGCCTCCTCGACATCGGCGCCGGCGAGGTGCTCCAGGAGGGCGAGGACCTCCTGCTGGTGGGCTTCGGGCCGATCGTCCAGCGCCTCCGGGCGGCGGCCGAGGAGCTGGCCGCCGGCGGGCTGACCGCCACGATCATCAACGCCCGATGGGCGAAGCCCATGGACGCAGCGCTCATCGCGCGCCACGCGGCCGGCAAACGGCTGGTCGTCACCGCCGAGGAGAGCGCGGCGATGGGGGGCTTCGGCGATGGGGTGCTCGACGCGCTCAACCAGGCCGATGTGCGGGCTCCGGTCCTGAAGATCGCCCTGGCCGAGGGGTTCGTCGACCACGGGGCGGTGGACGACCTCCGCCGCCAGCAGCGCATCGACGTGCCGGGCATCGTCGGTCGGATCCGCGAGGCCCTCGGCCTCGAGCTCGTCGCCGCCGAGCCCCAGGCGCCGACCACCTCGGCCGCCTGACCGATGCCCGGCCCCGCGCCGGGGACCCGGGTCCGCCTCGACCAGCTGGTCGTCGACCGCGGGCTGGCCCGATCCAGGACGGAGGCCCAGGCCCTGATCATGGCCGGCGCCGTCCGGCTGGCCGATGACCCCGAGCGGCGCCTGTCGGCCGGACAGCGGGTGGCGACCGATATCTCCCTCGTCCGCGACGACGGGCCGCGCTGGGCCTCGCGCGGGGCTGACAAGCTGGTCGCCGCCCTCGACGCCTTCGGGATGGCAGTGACCGATCTGGTCTGCCTTGATGCCGGCGCCTCGACCGGCGGGTTCACCGACGTTCTCCTCGACCGCGGGGCCCGACGGGTGTACGCGGTGGACGTCGGGCACGGCCAGCTGCTGCCCCGCCTGGCGGACGACGCGCGGGTCGTGGTCCTCGACCGGACCAACCTGCGGACCCTCGACGCGCTGCCCGAGCCGATCGACCTGGCCACCCTCGACCTGTCATTCATATCTCTGCGGCTGGTGCTCCCGGCGGTGCGCCGGCTGCTGGCCCCGGCCGGGCGGGTGGTGGCCCTCGTGAAGCCCCAGTTCGAGGCCGGCCGGGAGGACGTCCCACGCGGCGGCGTGGTCCGCGACCCCGAGGTCCATCGCCGGGTGCTGGTCCGGCTGGCGGCCGATGCCGCGTCAACCGGGCTGGTCGCGACCCGGCTGGTGGCCTCGCCACGGCCGGGCCGTGAGGGCAACCGCGAGTTCCTGGCCCTCTTGGAGGCGGGGACGGCCCCGGAGCTGCACCCGGCGGCGTGGGACGAAATGGTCGATTCCGCGCTCGCCTGAAGCGGGCGCTCTTCCCCGAACGCCCGGGCGCGTATTACGATCTGCCCGTGGCGAGGACTTCGGCCCGCGCGCCCCGAGTCGAGCAGCTGAGCGTCGGCTTCGACATCGATCCCATACCCATCGGCCCGGAGCCGGCGTCGGACACGATGCGCCAGATCGTCTCGATCCGGATGCCGGACGCCCTGGTCGAGCGGGTCGAGACCGTGGCCAAGGCCCGCGGGGTCTCCCCGTCGTCGCTGATGCGGGCCCTGATCGCAGCCGGCCTCGACCGCTCGTACGCCGCCCTGACCGAGAGCGAGGCCGCATCCGACCTGGCCGCTGAGCTGGCCGCGCTCCGTCAGCGGGTCGAGGACATCGCCGCCAGCCTGGCCGCCGACCGCCCCTCGTGAGCGCCGCGCAGCTCGGGCGCATCGGCTTCGCCCTCAGCCGATACAACCCCGATGCCGCCGCGGTCCTGGCCCGCGGAAAGGCGTGGTGCGCCGCCCACGGGGTCGAGGCCTGGGACGCGGTCGCCGACGATCACGATCGCCTGGCCGTCGAGCTGCCGGGGAGCGACCTGGTCGCCGTGCTCGGGGGCGACGGGACGTTCCTCCAGGTGGCCCGGGCGATCGGCGACAGCGAGGTGCCCGCGCTCGGCGTCAACCTCGGGCGGGTCGGCTTCCTGGCCAAGGTCGAGCCCGACGAGCTGGAGGCGGCACTCGACGGCATCGCGGCCGGCAGCCACCGGGTGGCCGAGCGGATGCGGCTCGAGGCCACCATCCACCGGCTCGCCGGCGAGCCGACCGTGGCCGCCTGCCTGAACGAGGTCGTCGTGGCCCGCGCCGCCCAGGTCCGGCTCATCGAGGTCGAGGTCGAGGTCAGCGGCAGCCACCTGGCGACCTACCTGGCCGACGGGGTCGTGGTCGCGACCCCGACCGGCTCGACGGCCTACTCGTACTCGGCGGGCGGCGCGCTCATCGACCCGCGGCTGCGGAACCTGGTCATCACCCCGGTGGCCGCCTACCTGTCGGCCATCCACAGCGTGGTGGCCGGGGAGGAGCACCGCATCCGGCTCCGCCTCCGCGAGGCGTTCGGCGGGGCGGTCGTTTCGTTCGACGGGCAGCACGACGTGCCGCTGGCCGTCGGGGAGTGGGTCGAGGTCAGCGCCCTGCCGGTCCCGCTCCGACTCGTCGAGCCGGAGGGCAGCACCCCGTTCTACGACCTCCTCCGAACCAAGGCCTCGCTCCTGCCCGACTGACGTGCCCGCCTCCACCGTCGATCCCGGGCTGGCCACGGCCATCGACGAGTTCCTGCTCGAGCTCCGCGTCGAGCGTGGCCTCTCCCCGCTGACCATCGCGGCCTACCGGCGCGACCTCGGCCAGTTCGCGGAGGAGGCCGGCGGGCGCTGGCGCGACGACCCGACCGTGGTCGGGGACTTCGTGGCGCGCCTCCGGCGCCAGGGCCGTCGGTCGACGACCCAGGCGCGCAAGGTGGCCGCCATTCGGAGCTTCTACGGGTTCGCCCGCCGGGAGGGGCTCATCGAGCGCGACCTCGCGGACCTCATCGACCCGCCGCGTCCCGGCCGCTATCTCCCCGAAGTCCTGGCTCCCGACGAGGTGGAGCGGATCCTGGCGGCACCCGGCGACGATCCGGCCGGGATCCGCGACGCAGCGATCCTCGAGCTCCTCTACGCCTGTGGGCTCCGGGTCTCCGAGCTCACCGGACTCGACCTGGATCGGCTCAACCTGGCCGGCCTCGAGGTGCGCGTGATCGGGAAGGGCAACCGCGAGCGGCGGGTCCCGATGGGGGAGCCGGCGCGAGACCGGCTGCATCGGTACGTGACCGGTCCCCGCCAGGCCTGGACGGCCGGAAAGCCGACCCCGGCGGTGTTCGTCTCGCAGCGCGGCTCACGGCTCGGCAGGGAGGCGGTGTGGCGGCTGGTGCGCCGCTGGAGCCGGGCGGCGGGCATCGGCGCGGAGGTCACTCCGCACACGTTTCGGCACAGCTTTGCGACCCATCTGCTCGAGGGCGGAGCCGATCTCCGCGTGGTCCAGTCGCTGCTGGGCCATGCTAGCATCAGCACCACCCAGCTCTATACCCACCTGACCGGCGAGCGCGTGCGGGAGGTGTACGCCCGGTCGCACCCGCGAGCCTGAGGAGCCCTGCCGATGAGTTACGCCCGCAAGCAGCTCGCCCGCGGCGAAGAGGTCGTGTACCAGGGGGCCCAGCACTGGTGGGCCGTCGTCGTCCGGGTGTGGTGGGCGATCGTCCTGTCCATCCTCTCCCTGGCGGTCCTGATGTGGGCCCTGACCTGGGACCCGTCGATCCTCCAGACGATCGTCGAGATCGCGGCGCTCATCGGCCTGGTGATCGGCCTGGTCAAGATGGGAACCGCCATCTGGGACTGGCACAACACCGAGTACCTGATCACCGACAAGCGGATCCTCAGGGCCGAGGGCATCCTGAACAAGCGCGTCGCGAGCACAAGCCTCGAGAAGGTGAACGACGTCCTCCTCGACCAGAGCCTGTTCGGCCGCGTCCTCGGCTTCGGTGACCTCGACATCCTGACCGCCTCCGATGAGCTGACCGGCGTGAACGACTTTCCGACCCTCGCCGACCCGATCGAGTTCAAGCTCGCCCTCCTGAACCAGAAGGAGGTCTACGAGAACCCGCAGATGGCCGCCCAGGCTTACCAGCGCTCGGTCGAACCGGAGCTGAAGCCGGCCGAGCCGATGGCCCCGCGCGCCGGCAGCGACCAGGTCACGATGGTCGAGGAGCCGGCACCCGCCGAGGCCTCGGCGGAGCAGCCGGCCGTTTCGCCGGCGCCCGCCGAGCCGGTCGCCGCCGCCCCGGCCGCGGACGACCCGACCGCCAGCCTCGAGCGCCTGGCCGGGCTGCGGGACCGCGGCCTGATCACGCCCGAGGAGTACGAGGCCAAGAAGCGCGAGCTCCTGGAGCGGATCTAGCGGTGGCCGACGGCCCCGCGGCGCCGGACCTCCAGGAACGGATCGAGACCGCCGCCGCCGCCGTCCGGGAGCGCCTGGCCAGCGTTCCCGCCCTCGCCGAGCCGAGCCTCGGCCTGGTCCTGGGTTCCGGGCTCGGCGGGGTCGTGGACCTTCTCGATCCCGAGCCGCGCCTCCACGTCCCGTACGGCGAGATCCCGGGCGTCCCGGTCTCGAGCGTGCCGGGGCACGCCGGTGAGCTGGTCGCGGGGCTCGTGGCGGGGAAGCCGGTCCTCGTCCTGGCGGGGCGGGTCCATGCCTACGAGGGCTACCGCCATCGCGAGGTCACGGTCCTCATCCGGGCCACCTTCCTGGCCGGCATCCGCACCGTCGTCCTGACCAGCGCGGCCGGCGGGATGAACCCAGAGTTCGAGCCCGGCGAGCTCATGCTCATCACCGACCATATCAACCTGTCTGGCGACAACCCGCTGTTCGGTCCGAATGTCGACGCCCTCGGCCCGCGCTTCCCGGCACTGACCAACGCCTACGACCCCGAGCTGGCCGACCGGGCCCGGGCGGCCGCCGCGCGGACGGGAGTCCACCTCCACGAGGGGGTCTACGTGATGCTCTCCGGCCCGAGCTTCGAGACCCGGGCCGAGCTCCGCCTCCTCCGCCGGCTCGGGGGCGACGCAGTCGGGATGTCGACCGCGCTCGAGGTCATCGTCGCCCGGCATGCCGGGGTTCGAGTCCTCGCGTTCTCGCTCATCACGAACATGGCGACCCCGGAGATGGAGACCGGGGCGACCCACGAGGAGGTCATGGAGATGGGGCGCATCGGGGGCGCCCACCTGGCCACCCTGCTCGGCTCCCTCCTGCCGGAGATCGCCTGAGGCGTGATCTTCCTGGCGGGACAGCTCAGCATCAGCGTCCTGGTCGGCATCGTGGTCGGGATGCTCGCCGGCATCACGTTCCACGAGTTCAGCCACGCCCTGGTGGCCGACCGGCTCGGCGACCACCAGCCGCGAGCCCTGGGTCGGGTCTCGCTCAACCCGCTCCGCCACCTCGACCCGCTGGGCACCGCGCTCCTCGTCCTGGTCGGGATCGGCTGGGGGAAGCCGGTCCCGGTCCGGATCAATGCCCTCCAGAACGGACGGGGCGGGATGGCCCTCGTCAGCCTGGCCGGTCCGCTGGCCAACGTGGTCGTGGCCCTCGCCCTGGCAGCCGCCTATCGGTTCGCTGACATCGCAGTCGGGATGCCGCTCGTCCTCGACGCGCTGTACTGGGCGACCTACATCAACCTGCTGCTGGCGCTGCTGAACGTCATCCCGATCCCGCCGCTGGACGGGTCGGGGGTCCTCCTGGCCGTCGTCCCGCCCCGGTGGGAGTACACGATCCGCCGCTACCAGGCGTACGGCATCATCCTGCTCCTGATCCTGCTGATCATGCCGGGCAGCCCGTTGAACGCCTTCCTCGGGCTCGCCGAGCCGTGGGCCGACATCCTCACCGGGCGGCCGCTCCTCTGACCGTGCGCCCCGCCCACCGCGTTCGCCAGTTCCGCGACCACCTGTTCGCCCGCGTCGGTCCGGCCGAGCGGGCCGATGCCCATGACCTGCTGCCGGCGCGTGCGGCCGCCGTCTTCGACGCCATGCCGGTCGCCGACCAGCGGCACGCCCTCGATGTGGTCGCCCGCCTCCGGGCCGATGGGCAGGCCGATCCCGACCTCCTGGCCGCCGCCCTCCTCCACGACGCGGGGAAGGGCCACCAGGTCCGCCTGTGGCACCGGGTGGCCGTCGTCCTGGTGGGGGCCGTCGCGCCGTCCCAGCTCGAGCGGCTCGGATCCGCGGACCCGGCGTCCTGGCGCTACCCGTTCCACCTCCAGCGCCACCACGAGCGGCTCTCGGCCCAGGCCGCCCTCGACGCCGGGTGTGGCCCGCGGGTGGCGGCCTTCATCGCCGGCACGCCCGAAGGCCCCGATGCGCAGTTGGCGGCTGCACTGCAGGCCGCCGACGCGGCATCCTGAGCGCATGGTGAGCCGATGAGCACGCCGATCCCGGTCCAGGCCGAGGCGCCGGTCGCGGTCCCGGTCGGGCCGCCGCCCGAGTTCCAGGTCGAGCTCGAGGTCTTCGAGGGACCCCTGCCGCTGCTCCTCCACCTGATCGAGGCCGCCGAGCTGGACGTCCTGACCGTGCCGCTGGCCCGGGTGGCCGATGCCTACGTGACGTACCTGGCCACCCATCCGGTGGACCCGGCCAACCTGGCCCAGTTCGTGGCCACCGCCGCCCAGCTGATCCTGATCAAGTCGCGGAGCCTGCTCCCCGCAGAGCCCTCCGAGATGCCCCTCGCCGACGGCGAGGACATCGACGAGGAGGAGCTCCGCCGCCGCCTGATCGCGTACAGGGCCATCCGCGAGGCCGCGCGGGAGCTGGCCGGACGGGACGGTGTCGAGCCGATGTGGCGACGCGAGCCGCGGCCCGCCGACCTGCCGGAGGCGCCCCTCGTCCCGCTCGAGCCGAGCCTGCTGGGCCGGGCGCTGGGCTCGCTGCTGGCGATTGCCGAGCCCGAGCCGCCACCGCCGGAGATCGTCCCGCGGGAGGTCACCGTCGGCCAGCAGATCGACGTCCTCCGGGCCGCCCTCGGCGACACTGGGAGGATCGTGCTCCAGGCCGTCCTCGACACCGCGCAGTCGCGGACCGAGAAGGTCGTCACCCTGCTCGCCGCGCTCGAGCTCGTCCGCCGCCGGGAGCTCCGGGCGAGCCAGAAGGCGCTGTTCGGGCCGATCGTCCTCGAGCGCGCCGCCGAGGGGGCCTCGTGAGCCTCGTCGCGCGCTTGGAAGGGCTCCTCTTCGTCGCCGAGCGGCCGCTCACGACTGCCGAGCTCGTCGAGCTCTGCGAGGTGTCGCCGTCGGCCGTGGCCGCCGGCCTGGCCGAGCTCGGGAGCGCGCTCAGCGGGCGTGGGCTGGCGCTCCAGCAGCTCGACGGCGCCTGGCAGCTGACGACCGCGCCCGAGGTCGCCGACACGGTGCGCCGGTACGCCGAGCGGACCGAGGGCCGGCTCAGCCCGGCCGCGGTGGAGGCGCTGGCCGTCGTGGCCTACCAGCAGCCGGTGACCCGGGGGGACGTCGAGCGGGTCCGCGGCGTGGACTCCGACTCGGTGATGCGTTCGCTCCTCCATCGGCGCCTGATCGTCGAAGCCGGTCGCCGCGACAGCCCGGGCCGGCCGATCCTGTACCGGACGACGTTCACCTTCCTCGAGCGATTCGGGCTCGCGTCCCTCGAGGGCCTGCCGCCCCTCGTCACCGAGACGGCCACCGACGGCGAGCCGGGCCCCGTTGCGATCGAGGTCGGCGCCGACGGGCATGCCGGGTGAGCGCCTCCAGGCCGCCCTTGCCCGCGCGGGACTGGCCTCGCGGCGGACTGCCGACCAGTGGATCACCGACGGCCGGGTCACGGTCAACGGCTCGGTCGCCGCTCCCGGCACGCGGATCGACCCGGCCCGGGACGCGGTGACGCTCGACGGCCAACCGGTTGCCCTGGCCGCCCCGCCGGCCGTCCACCTGGCCGTCCACAAGCCGCGCGGCGTGCTGTCCTCGGCTCGTCCCGCGCACGGGCGACGGGCGGTCGTCGAGCTCGTCGAGCCCCCGTCGAGCGGCCGCCTGTGGCCGGCCGGCCGCCTGGACGTCGAGTCCGAGGGCCTGATGCTCCTGACCAACGACGGGGCGTGGGCGCAGCGCCTGCTCCATCCCCGCTACGGGCTCGAGCGGGCCTATGCCGTCCAGCTCGACCGGTCGCCGAGCGCGGCCGACCTCGCCCGGCTCCGGCGCGGCATCGAGCTCGAGGATGGGCCGGCCCGCCTGCTCGCCGCCGCCGCCGGCCGGCGCCCCACCGCCGTCGAGCCGACCGAAACCGGCGGACCCTGGCTGGCGGTGCGGGTGGGGGAGGGCCGGAAGCGCGAGCTGCGTCGGCTGTTCCAGGCCGCCGGCTACCGCGTCCAGCGCCTGGTGCGGACGGGCTTTGGTCCGGTGACCCTCGGGAGCCTGCCGCCGGGCGGGTGGCGGTTCCTGACGGCCGCGGAGGTGGCCGACCTCGGCGGGACGCCGGCGCCGTCCGCGAGCCGGGCCACTGCACGGACCGGCCGCAAGCCGGCCCGTCGCCACCTCCAGGTGGCCGTGGACGGGACCTCGGGCTCGGGCAAGAGCACGATCGGACGAGCCCTCGCCGCGCGGATCGGGGCGCGGTTCGTGGACACCGGGCTCCTCTACCGGGCCGTGACCTTGGCCGCGCTCGAGGCGGACGTCGACCCGGACGACGAGCCGGCGCTGGCCGACCTCGCGCGACGGATCAAGATCAGGGTCGAGCCCGCCGACCCGCAGGGTCGCGAGGCGGGGGAGCGCGTGCTCGTCGGCCGCCGGGACGTGACCGCCCTCCTCCGTGACCCTCGGATCGAGCGGGCGGTGCCCACCGTCAGCCGGCATCCGCGGGTGCGGGCCGCGATGCTGAAGGTCCAGCGCGACGCGGCGCGGGCCCGTGACACGGTCATGGTCGGCCGGGATATCGGGACGGTCGTCCTGCCCGACGCCGACCTCAAGGTCTTCCTGACCGCATCGGTCGAGACCCGAGCGCGGCGACGGGCGGCGCAGATGGGCCGGCCGGAGCGGCTGGAGATCTACCAGCGCGAGATCGGCGAACGCGATCGGACCGATTCGACCCGGGCGGTGGCGCCGCTCAAGCGTGCACCGGGGGCCCTCGTCGTGGACACCGGGGAGCTGGACGTGGACGGCTGCGTGGCCACGATCGTGGCCGCCCTGCCGGCGGACCGGCGGCCGTGACCCGGGACCTCAGCCGTCACCTGCCGCCGAGCTGGGCCTACCGGCCCGGCGGCTTCGTGGTGAGCGTCCTCGTCAACCTCCTCGGCGGCATCCGGACCGAGGGCCTCGAGAACCTGCCGCGCACGGGGCCCGCGATCCTCGTCGCCAACCACTACACCCTGATGGACCCGCTGGTGGCCGGCCTCGGCACGTGCTGGAAGATCGGCCGGGTGGTCCACATGGTGGCCAAGATCCAGATCAAGTCCTGGCCGCTCCTCGGCTGGCTGGGGACCCAGTGCGGGGTGATCTACGTGCGTCGCGGAACGAGCGACCTTGACGCCCAGCGCGCGCTCCAGGCCGTGCTGGCCGGCGGACGGCCGATGGTCATCTTCCCGGAGGGCACGCGCAGCCCGACCGGCGCCCTGATCCCGGCCCGCAACGGCGCCGCGCTCCTCGCCCTGCGGAGCGGGGCCCCGGTCGTCCCGCTCGGGATCACCGGCACCGAGGGGATGCTCAGCTGGCGCGCCATCTTCGGCCCGCGGCCGCGTGCCACGGTCGTCATCGGCCAGCCGTTCACGCTCGGCCACCGCCCGGACGGGCCGATCGACCGCTCCGAGCTCACCGAGGCCAGCACCCGTCTGATGCGGGAGGTGGCGGCCCTCCTGCCACCCGCGCGCCGAGGCGTCTACGGCTGATCCGGGCGCTCGATCCTAGAATGGACCCGAGATGAGCAGCGTCGAGGCCGCCGCCGGCGGCCGTCCCGAGGTCCGCATCGCCGAGCGGGCGGGCTTCTGCTACGGCGTTCGCCTGGCCATCGACAAGGCCCGCCAGGCGTCCGAGGCCGGGGAGGAGGTCACCACCCTCGGCCAGCTCGTCCACAACCCGGGGATCAAGGCCGACCTCGAGGCGCGCGGGATCCAGACCGCCGAGCTCGCCGACCAGGTCGAGGGCGGGACGCTGGTCGTCCGCGCCCATGGCGTGGCCCGCGAGGAGATGGAGACGCTCCGGGCCAAGGGCGAGCTCCAGCTCATCGACGCCACCTGCACCTGGGTGCTCCAGAGCCAGAAGGCTGCCCGCGAGCTCGACGAGGCCGGCTACACGGTCTGCATCATCGGCCACGAGAACCACCCCGAGGTCCGCGGGGTCCGGTCGTATGCCGGTGAGAAGCACGTCGTCGTCGACGACATGGACCGATCGACCTGGGAGCGGGTGCCCCGCACGAAGAAGATCGGCGTCCTCAGCCAGTCGACGATCCTCCCGTCCAAGCTCGAGGAGTTCGCCGCGTTCTGCCTCAGGCGGTGCCACGACCTGCGGGTCGTGAACACGGTGTGCCCGGTGACCCTCACCCGCCAGGACGACTCGGTGAAGCTCGCCGGCGAGGTGGACGCCATGATCGTGGTCGGCGGCAAGAACAGCAGCAACACCCGCGAGCTGGCCGTGAAATGCGCCCAGGTCCTGCCCGACACGATCCATGTGGCCGATGCCGACGAGCTCGAGGCCGACTTCGCCGGGTGGCTGGCCGGCAAGGCCCGGATCGGGGTCACCGGCGGGACCTCGACCCCGGAAGCCGACCTCGAGGAGGTCCGCGACCGGATCTTTGCGCTCGCCGACGCCGCGTAGACTCACCGGGTGGTGACCTGCCGGACCTGCGGCCGCGAGGTGGCCGAGGGTTTCGCGTTCTGCCCCTGGTGCGGCGCGCCGATCGAGGGCGATCGGCCGACCGGTGACGAACGCAAGCTGGTCACCCTGCTGTTCGCCGATGTCGTCGGCTCGACCGAGCTGGCCGATGCGCTCGACGCGGAGGTCGTCCGGGAGCTGATGGGCGAGTTCTTCGGCCTTGCGCGGTCGGAGATCGAGGCGCGCGGGGGGACGGTCGAGAAGTTCATCGGTGACGCGGTCATGGCCGTGTTCGGCGTGCCGGTGGCCCACGAGGACGACCCGGCTCGGGCTCTGCACTCGGCGCTGGCCATCCGGTCCGGTCTTGAAGCGATGAACGCGCGGCGCCGGGCCGCCGGAGGCCGGGAGCTCCGGGTCCGGATCGGGGTGAACACCGGCGAGGTGGTCGCGACGATCACGCCCCGGCCGGGCGAGGGGATGGTCACCGGCGACGCGGTGAATGTCGCCGCCCGCCTCCAGCAACTGGCCGAGCCGGGGCAGATCGTGGTCGGCGAGCGGACCGCCGCCGCGGCGCCGACCTTCGACACGCGGCCGCTGGGCGCCCACGAGCTGAAGGGCAAGAGCGGTGACATCGAGGTGCGCGAGCTCATCGGCGAGGTGGCCGGCGCCGACGAACGGGGCGTCCCGGGCCTCCGCTCGCCGCTCGTCGGCCGGGACCGGGAGCTCGAGCTCCTCACCTCTGTCTACGACCGGGTCGCGAGCGAGCAGCGGCCGTACCTCGTGACCCTGTACGGCGAGCCGGGAGTCGGCAAGAGCCGGCTCACCGTCGAGTTCCTGGCGACCCTGAAGTCGTGGGATCCGGCTCCGACCGTCCTCCGCGGCCGCTGCCTGTCCTACGGGTCCGGCGTGACCTTCTGGCCACTGGCCGAGATCCTGAAGTCGCTGGCCGGCGCCCTGGACAGCGACTCGCCGGCCGAGGTCGTCGCCAAGGTCGAGGCGCTCGGCGAGCGCGTCATCTCGAGCGAGGTTACGCAGGACCCGAGACGGACGACCGCCCTGCTGGGATACACGGTGGGCATCACGCTGCCGGGGTTCGAATTCGGGCGCCTCGATCCGGACCAGCTGCGCGCCGAGATCCACGGGGCGTGGCGCGCCCTGGTCTCCGCGCTCGCCGCGGAGCAGCCGCTCCTCGTGATCGTGGAGGATATCCACTGGGCCGACGGCGCTCTCCTCGACCTCCTCGAGGACCTCGGGGAGCGGGTCCAGGGTGGCGCCCTGTTCCTGTGCCCCGCCCGGCCCGAGCTCACCGACCGCCGTCCCGGGTGGGGTGGGGGACGGCGGAGCTTCTCGAGCGTCGTCCTCGACCCGCTGCCCGCCGAGGCGACGAGCGAGCTCGTCGATCACTTGCTGACGGTCGAGGAGCTCTCGGTCGCCCTGCACGACCGGATCGTCGAGCGCGCCGGCGGCAACCCGTTCTTCGTCGAGGAGATCCTTCGCCACCTCATCGACGGCGGACACCTCGTCCGCACCGCGACCGGCTGGCGCGCCGACCCGGGCCTGGCCGAGGTGAACATCCCCGACACGGTGCAGGCCGTCCTCGCCGCCCGGATCGACCTCCTCGCGGCGACCGAGAAGCGCGCGCTCCAGGCCGCGGCCGTGGTCGGGCGCATCTTCTGGCCGGCACCCGTCGCCCGGTTCCTGAACGGCTCAGCCGCAACGCTCGACGACGCGCTCCGCGGGCTGGAGAGCCGGGACTTGGTCCTCTCGCGGCTCTCGTCGTCGATGGCTGGGCAGGCGGAGTTCATCTTCAAGCACGCTCTGGTCCGGGACGTGGCCTACGAGAGCATCCCGCGCCGCGAGCGCGCCGACGCGCACCTGCTGGTCGCTGGCTGGATCGAGGAGGTTATCGGAGATCGGCGGCACGAGGTCATCGAGCTCCTCGCCCATCACTACACCGAGGCGCAGCGCGCCATGGCCTGGGCCAATGCATCAGTCGACCGACAGGACGAGGTCCGCTCACGGGCGGTGGCCCTCCTGTACGAGGCCGCCCGGGAGGCGTCGCGGCACCTGTCGGTCGACCGAGCCCGCGAGCGAGCCGAGATCGGCCTGGAGCTGGCGAACGGACCGCTCGAACGCGCCCTTGGCCTCGAGATCCTCGTCCAGCTCGATCTGTGGACGGACAACGGCGATGCCGCGTGGAGGAACGCCAGGGAGGCGGTCGACCTCCGCGTGGCGGCTGGGGCCGGCTCCGACGCCGAGCGGCTGGCGATCGCGTCCGGCTGCGCCGAGGCGCTCGCCATCCCGACCCGCTGGCCGGGTCTCATGCGGCACCTGCCGACCCGCGACGAAGCGGCGCCCTACCTGGCCCTCGGGATGAGCCACCTCCCGGAGGGCGACAGCGTGGAGCGTGCTCGCCTGCTCATGGCGCAGGGCGCTTGGAGCTGGGGGTTCGGGGAGGCGGTGATGGATCCGGAGGCGATCGCGCGAGACCGAGTGGCAGCCGAGGAGGCGGTGGCCATCGCCCGACGGCTCGGCGACCCGTTCCTCCTGTCCGGAGCCCTGGACACGCTCGGGGCCACTGGGTCACTGCTCGACGGCTACAAGGGCGTGCTGGCCCCGCAATGGGAACGCCTGGAGCTCGCCCCGCAGCTCGACGACGCCGCCGAGCTGACCGACATCTATGGGGTCACGGCGTGGGGCCTCACCCATATCGGCGAGTTCCGTCGGGCTGCCGAGTACGGCCGGCGTGGCCTCGAAATTGCCGAGGACACCGGCGTCGTCAACTACGTGCCCGGCGGGTACCTCGCGCTGGCCCAGTTTCGGCTCGGCGAGTGGGCCGGCTTCTGGGAGACCTTCGCGCGACTCGATGCCAGCTTCGACCCAGGGCGTCCGCTCCGGTACCACTCGATGCGGCTCTACGGCGTCGCCGCCTACATCTGCGAGGTGACCGGGGATCCCGCTGCCGCCGATCGCCACATCGAGCGCATGGATCGATCCCAAGCCGAGCTCGGTTCCGTCGGCGTGTCGGGCGCTCGGACCTGGATCGTCGGGGTCCTTGTCCGACGCGGCGACTTCAGCGGGGCCCGCAAGCGGCTGGCCGTTCCCGACCCGGTCCGAGACATCCAGAACCGCGACCTGGACTACGAGGCCCGCGCAGAGCTGATCGCTGCGGAGGGGACGTGGCCCGATGCCCCGTACCTCGTTCGCGACGCCCGTAGCTGGTCGGAGAAGACCGGGCTCCGCTTCCTGCCGGCGGTCGCCGACCGGCTCGAGGGGCAGGCGGCCCTGGCGACCGGGTTCGCCGAGCGCGCGGTGGTATCGCTGGACCGGGCACGCGCCACGCTGGGCGAGCTCGAGGCCTCCTGGGACCGGGCGCGGACCGAGCTCGTCCTGGCGCGCGCCCACCGCGACCTGGGCCATGCCGAGCCCGCGCGCGAGGCGGCGCAGGCGGCCCTCGAGACGTTCGCGGCCCTCGAGGCTCGGGCCGAGATCAGCGAGGCCCAAGCCCTGATGGGGGAGAAGGCCCGCTAGGCGAACGTCCCGAGCAGCTCGCCGAGCCCTTGCTCGAGGCGGTCATAGCCCAGGTGCTCGCGCGCGATCGCGAAATTGTGGTCGGCATCGGCCGCGCGCCGTTCCGGATCGGACAGGATGACGCGGACGTCCTCGACGGCCGCATCCGTGACCTCGCCGGCAAGCTCGACGAACCGAAAGCCGAGCGGACCGATATCGGCCTCGTACACCGGGTAGCGGTTCACGACCACCGGCTTGCCGTAGAAGACCGCCTCGAGGAGGGCGTTGCCGAAGCCCTCGTACAGGCTCGGGTAGCTGATCAGGTCGGCGGCCAGGTAGGCATCGGTCAGGGAGTGGGCGGGGCCCAGCGGCCGGCCCTCGTGGTCGGGGGCGAACCGATCGGCCGCATAGCGGAGGTTGACCTTGGCCCGCTCGGCCATCCGCTCGAGGCCGACCAGGTAGTCGAGCCCCTCGTCCCCGGCAGGCGAGGTGATGAGCAGGACCGCGTGCGCGTCGCCGAGCCGGCCGACGAGCTCGATGGCCAGCTCGATGCCCTTCCGCGGGACGACCCGGGTGGGCTGCACGACCAGGGCGCCGAGCCGGCCCATGCCGAGCTCGGAGCGGAGCTCGCGGCGGACGTCGGTGCGGGGCTTCGGCCGCGGGGCGCCGAAGTCGAAGACGTTCGGGATGACGACCGAGGGGATGCCGCGGCGTTCCCGGAGCGAGGCCGCGGCCAGCGAGTTGATGCTGACGTGGCGGATCATGGGCAGCGCCGGCGGGAACGCCTCCTCGAGGACCTCCGGCACGACGCAGTCCCGGAACCGGTCCCGCTCCCACCAGTAGTCGTGGTGATGGCCGATGGTCGGCACGCCGGTCTCGTCGACGAGGGAGCGGAGCGCCACCGCCAGGGGGAGCTGCATCGGGATCGCCCAGGCGTTCTCGACGATGAGCGCGTCGAGCCGCTCGGTCTCGACCCAGGCCGCCAGGACGGGGAGCAGCTGGGCCGCCAGGCGGGCGATCTCGGTGCGGACGGCGGCGGGGTCGCTCTCCGGGTCGAAGGCGGCCGCGGTGACCCGGGCGGCCGGCGGGTGGGTGAAGTGCATGGCCGGCACGAGACGGGCGCTGTAGCGGAGGGCGTCGACCTCACCCGCGCACAGGCGGACCTCGTGGCCCATCCGCTCGAGGACCGCCTCCCACTTGGCAGTCTCGAAGGTCACGCCGTCCACGCCCGCCAGGCGGGTGGCCACGATTCCGATGCGCACCGGGACCGATCCTAGCCGAGCCGGCTGTCGGCGACCGGCCGATACACTGGCCGGCATGGCACCGCCTCCCGCCACCCTGCCCGTCGTCGCGATCGTCGGCCGCCCGAACGTCGGAAAGTCGACGCTGTTCAACCGGATGGTCGGCGAGCGGGCGGCGATCGTCGAGGACACGGCGGGCACGACCCGCGACCGGGTGTACGGCGAGGCCGAGTGGAACGGCCGCCGCTTCCTGATGGTCGACACCGGGGGCCTCGAGCTCGAGCCGGGGACCAGCATCGAGGAGCGCGTCCAGGACCAGGCGCGGGTGGCGATCGAGGAGGCCGACGTCGTCCTGTTCGTGGTCGACGCCGCGGCCGGGCTGGCCCCCCTCGATCACGAGGTGGCGGACCGGCTTCGGCGGGCGCATCGGCCGACGATCCTGGTGGTCAACAAGGCCGACAACCCGCGCCGCGAGGCGGAGGGGGCCGAGTTCTACGCCCTCGGGTTCGAGCCGGCGATCACGATCAGCGCCCAGCACGGCCGGAACACCGGCGACCTGGCCGACCTGATCGTCGAGCTCCTGCCGCCGGCCCCCGAGCCGGCCGAGGACACAGCGGACGCGTCGGACGCATCGGACCCGGACGACCTGCCGACCGATGCCGAGCTCGACGAGCTGGCCGAGACCGAGTTCGGCCCGCCCCGGGTGGCGATCGTCGGTCGCCCGAACACCGGAAAGTCCACCCTCGTCAACCGGGTCCTCGGCGCCGAGCGGATGATCGTCAGCGACGTGCCCGGCACGACCCGCGACGCGATCGACGCGGAGGTCACCGTCGCCGGCGAGCCGCTGATCCTGGTCGACACTGCCGGCATTCGGCGGCGTGGCTCGATCAAGGGCGGGGTCGAGCGCTACAGCGTGCTGCGGAGCCTGAAGGCCATCGATCGGGCGGATGTCGCCGTGGTTCTGACCGATGCCCGGGAGGGCTTCACCGCCCAGGATGCGCACGTCGTCGGGTACGTCCTCGAGGCGGGCAAGGGCCTGGTCCTGGTCATCAACAAGTGGGACGTGGTCGAGAAGGACGAGAAGACCGCCGACGACTGGCTGCGCTCCCTGCGCCGTGACGCGCCGTACCTCGAATGGGCCGACATCGTCTTCGCCTCCGCGCTGACCGGCCAGCGGGTGGACCGCATCCTCCGCCAGGCGCGCACGGTCGCCGAGGAGCGCTACCGGCGGGTCCCGACCGCCGACGTGAACCGGGTGGTGGCCGATGCGGCGATGGCCCACCCGCCGCCCACGGCCCGGGGGAAACGGGCGCGGATCCTGTACGCCACCCAGGCGGCGGTGGCCCCGCCGACGTTCGTCATCTTCGTCAACGACCCCGAGCTGTTCCACTTCTCGTACCGCCGGTTCATCGAGAACCGGCTGCGGGACGCGTTCGGCTTCGCCGGCACGCCGATCCGCCTCCGGTTCCGCGCCCGCAATCCCGGGGAGCGGCCGCGTTCCCGCCGGGCCCGGGCCTCGGCTCGCTAGACCCGGCGGGTATCCTCGGCCGCGTGACCGACCGGATCGCGGTCCTCGGCGCCGGGGCGTGGGGAACGACCCTCGCCCGGATGCTGGCCGCCGGCGGGCATCCCGTCACGTTGTGGGCCCACCGTCCCGAGGCCGCCGCAGAGCTCGCCCGCGATAGGGAGAACCGCCGCTACCTGCCCGGCCACCCGTTCCCCGAGGCCCTGACCGTCACCGGCGAGGACGCCTCCCTCACCGACGCCACGCGCCTGCTCGTGCTCGCCGTTCCCTCGGCCCATGCCCGATACAGCCTGCGACGCGTCGCCCCGCACCTCCCGCCCGGGACGCCGGTCCTCTCGGTCGTGAAGGGGATCGAGGCGGCCAGTCACGCGCGCATCTCGGAGATCGTGGCGGCCGAGACGCCGGATCGACCCGTGGCCGCCCTCTCGGGGCCGAACCTCGCCGCGGAGGTCGCCGGCGAACGCCCGGCCGCATCGGTCGTGGCCTCCGCCGACGCGGCCCTGGCGGCGGAGCTCGCGGAGCTGCTCGGATCGGATCGGTTCCGGGTGTACACGAACCCGGACCTGGTGGGTGTCGAGCTGGCCGGGGCCCTGAAGAACGTGATCGCGCTGGCGGCCGGGATGATCGACGGCCTCCGGCTGGGGGACAGCGGCAAGGCGGCGATCATCACCCGGGGCCTGGCCGAGATCACCCGGCTGGGCGTGGCGGCCGGGGCCGACGCGCGGACGTTCGCCGGCCTGGCCGGGGTCGGCGACCTCATCGCGACCTGCATGAGCTCCCTGTCCCGCAACCGCCGCGCCGGGGAGCTGCTCGCCGCCAGCCGGAGCTGGGACGAGATCGCAGCCCAGCTGGGCGGCGTGGCCGAGGGGGAGACGACCGTCACCGGCGCCCTGGCCCTGGCGGCCCGGCACGGGGTCGAGACGCCCATCGCCGAGCAGGTGGACGCGGTGATCCACGCCGGCCGTCCGCCGCTCGAAGCCCTCGCGACGCTCATGGCCCGCAGTCAGAAAGACGAGCTGTCCGGACGGGCAGCCGGCCAGCCCTAGCCGACGGAGAGGTCAGCGACGCCCCATGGACGGGTGGGCGTCCGGCAGAGGTGCTGGGCTAGTCCTCGGGATCGGGGCAGACGTGGATGCCCGTCGAGTCCGCCCGTTGGACGAGCTCGTCTGCCAGTGACCGGCGGCCGCTCAGCCCGGCGAGGCGCCCGGGGCGGGGTCGCCGGACGAAGACCGACTCCGCGTTGCGATCCCGGACCAGCTGGAGGATCGCGGCCGCAGGGTCGTTGCTCTTGGTGCGGACAACCTCGGCGCCCACGTCCTCGGCGAGCCGGATGTTGGCCTCGAGCGCGGCACGGTCCTCGGGCGAGGCGGCGCTCCACGAGGGCGTCTCGACCCACACCCCGAGGAGCGGCGCCCGGAGCGCGTCAGCGCTGCGCCACGCCCGGCGGACGAGGTCCTGGGACCGCTCCGACGGATCGAGCACGACGATGACCGCCTCTGAGGCGGGCCATGGCTCGTCGATCCCTTCGCCGCGCATGTACGCCTCGAGGTCCTCCTCGACCGTCGACGACAGGCGACGCAGGACGAGCTCCCGCAGGGCGGTCAGGTTTCCCTCGCGGAAGTAGTTCTCCAGGGCCTGCGAGGCGCGTTCCGGCGGATAGACGTTGCCATGCCGGATCCGCTGGCGCAGGGCATGCGGGGTCATGTCCACCAGCTGGACCTCGTCGGCCCGATCCAGGAGGTCGTCGGGCACGCGTTCGGTGACCTTGACCCCGGTGATGTGCTCGACGATGTCGGCCAGGCCCTCGAGGTGCTGGACGTTCATCGTGCTGATCACGGTGATGCCATGGTCGAGGAGCTCCTCGACGTCCTGCCAGCGCTTCGCATGCTTGGATCCCGGTGCGTTGGTATGGGCGATCTCATCCACCAGGACGACGTCCGGACGTCGGCGAATGACCGCGTCGGTGTCCATCTCCTCGAGCCTGACGCCCTTGTACTCGACCTGCCGGCGCGGGACGACCTCCAGGTCTCCGATGGCGGCAATCGTGAGTGGTCGCCCGTACGTCTCCACCAGGCCGACGACCGCGTCGGTGCCGCGGTCGCGACGGCGCCGAAGCTCGTCCAGGGCGGCGTAGGTCTTGCCCACCCCGGGCGCCATCCCGACGTACATCCGATGGCGGCCACGCGCGCCGGCCCCCGCCTCGCGCCGCACCCGTTCGAGCATTTGTTCGGGGGTCGGCCGACCGGTCTCGTCGGCTGGACGGGGGGCGCTCATCGGTCTATCAGACCATACGCCCGGCTAGTCGAGCGGGGCTGCCTCGTCGAGGGCCAGGTTGAGCATGAGGACGTTGACGCCCGGCTCGCCCAGGAGTCCCAGCGAGCGACCGGCCGTGTGCGCATCGATGAGCTCGCGGACCTGCTCCTCGGACAGGCCCCGCGCGGTTGCCACCCGTGGCAGCTGGAGCAGTGCGTTGGCGATGCTGATATGGGGGTCCAGGCCGCTGGCGGATGCCGTGACCGCGTCGACGGGGACCAGCGCATCGGCCGGCAGGTTGTTCTCGGCGCGATAGGCGGCCGCCCGCTCTTCGACCGCGGCCAGCAGGTCGGCGCTGGTCGGCCCGAGGTTGGAGCCGCTCGAGATCGATGCGTCGTAGCCGTCACCGGCCGCCGACGGGCGCGGATGGAAGTAGCCCGGGCTGGCGAACGGCTGCCCGATGAGCTCAGAGCCCACCACCGTTCCGGCCTCGTCCCGGACGAGGCTACCGTTGGCCTGCTCGGGGAACGCCACCTGGGCGATCCCGGTGATGACGAGCGGGTAGACCACGCCGGTCAGCAGGCTGAACAGGACGAGGGCGACGATTGCGGGTCGCAGCTGGCGGATCAGTTCCATCGTCGACTCCTTACGCCAGCCCCAGGGCCGAGATCACCAGGTCGATGACCTTGATGCCCACGAACGGCGCGACGATGCCGCCGACACCGTAGATGAGCAGGTTGCGTCGCAGCAGCTCGGCCGCGGGCGCCGGCCGGTACCCGACGCCGCGCAGGGCGAGGGGCACCAGGGCGATGATGATCAACGCGTTGAAGATGACCGCGGAGAGGATCGCGCTCTCCGGTGAGGCCAGGCCCATCACGTTGAGGGCGCCGAGCTCGGGGTAGGTCGCCACGAACGCGGCGGGGATGATGGCGAAGTACTTCGCCACGTCGTTCGCGATGCTGAAGGTCGTGATCGCGCCTCGGGTGATGAGCAGCTGCTTGCCGATCGCGACGACCTCGATGAGCTTGGTCGGGTTCGAGTCGAGGTCGACCATGTTGGCCGCTTCCTTGGCCGCAGCCGTCCCGGAGTTCATGGCCAGGCCGACGTCGGCCTGGGCCAGGGCCGGGGCGTCGTTCGTGCCGTCGCCGGTCATGGCGACCAGGTGCCCTTCGGCCTGCTGCTCACGGATGACGTCGATCTTCTGCTCGGGCCGGGCCTCCGCCACGAAGTCGTCGACGCCCGCTTCGGCGGCGATGGTGGCAGCGGTCAGGCGGTTGTCGCCGGTGATCATGATTGTCCGGATCCCCATCTTCCGGAACTCGGCGAAGCGCTCGCGCATGCCCGGCTTGACGGTGTCCTTGAGGTGGATGATCCCCGTCAGGCGACCGTCCGCGGTCACCGCCAACGGCGTGCCACCGCTTGCGCCGATGCGCTCGACCTCGGCAGCGACGTCGGACGGCGTCTCGCTGGCGCCAACCGTGGCCAGCATGGCGTCCACCGCGCCCTTCATGAACGCGTGGCCGTCGAGGCGCAGGCCGCTCATGCGCGTCTCGGCACTGAAGGGGATGACCTCCGCGCCGGCCGGCACGCCCTCGACGCGCGGCGCCCCCAGCTCTTCGGCCAGGGCCAGGATGCTGCGCCCCTCGGGCGTTTCGTCCCCGAGGCTCGCCTGCTGGGCGGCGAGGGCCACCTCACTCGGCGTGGCGCCGGCCACGGGGATGAGCTCGGCCGCCAGGCGGTTGCCGTAGGTGATCGTGCCGGTCTTGTCGAGCAGCAGCGTGTCGACGTCACCGGCCGCCTCCACGGCCCGCCCGGACATGGCCAGCACGTTGAAACGGGTGACGCGGTCCATGCCGGCGATCCCGATCGCCGACAGCAGGCCGCCGATCGTGGTGGGAATCAGGCACACCAGGAGCGCGACGAGAATCACGGTCGCGACCGCCGAGCCCGCGTAGATCGCGAAGGGTTGCAGGGTCGCCACGGCGAGCAGGAACACGATGGTGAGCGCCGCCAGCAGGATGGCGAGCGCGATCTCGTTCGGCGTTCGCTGGCGGACCGCGCCCTCGACGAGGGCGATCATCCGGTCGAGGAAGGTGCTGCCCGGGTCGGCGGTGATCCGGATCCGCAGCCAGTCGCTGACCACCTGGGTTCCACCGGTCACCGACGACCGGATGTCGGTGCCCGGCTCCTTCAGGACCGGCGCCGACTCCCCGGTGATCGCGGCTTCGTTCACGTAGGCGATCCCCTCGACCACCTCACCGTCGCCGGGCACCAGCTCACCCTCGCGGACGAGGACGACGTCCCCTTTGCGCAGCTGGCTCGAGGTGACCGTCTCTTCGCTCGACCCGACGACGCGCCGGGCGGGGGTGTCCTTCTGGGTGGCCCGCAGGGTGGCGGCCTGCGCCCGGCCACGGGCCTCGGCCATGGCCTCGGCGAAGTTGGCGAACAGGACGGTGAACCACAGCCAGGCCGTGACCTGGAGGCTGAACCCGACCTCCTCGCTGCCCGACATGGCCTGGGCCGCCGTGACCCAGGTCGTCAGGACGGCCCCGATGGCCACCACGAACATCACCGGGTTGCCCACCAGGTGACGCGGATCGAGCTTGACCACCGACTGCACGGCCGCGGCGCGGACCAGCGGCCAGGTCCAGATGGCGGCTCGCGACCGCCGCTGGGCGGCGACGTCCTTCATGGCGTCGGTCTCGGGCGTGCGCCGGGTGGGCGGGGTCAGGCCCCGCGTCGGGTCCGCGTCGCGCTCGGGGATCGGATGGGTCGGGGGAAGCTGATCGGTCATCGGTGGCTCAGAAGGTCGTTCCAGCGTTGAGCAGGAGCTGCTCGACGATCGGCCCGAGTGCCAGGGCCGGGATGAAGGTCAGCGCGCCGACGATGATCACCGTCCCGATCAACAGCGCCACGAAGAGCGGGGTGTGGGTGGGCAGTGTCCCGAGGCTGGCCGGCACGGGCTGCTTGACCGCCAGCGCACCGGCGATCGCCAGGGTGGGGATCGCGACCCAGTAGCGGGCCACGATCATCGCCACCCCGCCCAGGACGTTGGTCACGACGTTGTTGGCGCCGTACCCGGCGAACGCGCTGCCGTTGTTGTTGCCCATCGAGCTGAACGCATACAGGATCTCGCTGAAGCCGTGCGGTCCCTGGTTCCAGACCGCGGCCGCGCTGGGCTCGGCCAGGACGCTGACCGCGGAGCCGACCAGGACCGCGAACGGCGGCGCGAGGATGGCGATCACCGCCATCTTCATCTCGAACGGGCCGATCTTCTTGCCCAGGTACTCCGGCGTCCGGCCGACCATCAGGCCCGCGATGAAGACCGCGAGGATGACGAAGATGATCATCCCGTAGAGCCCGGAGCCGACTCCCCCGAAGACCACCTCGCCGAGCTGCATGAGGAACAGGGGCACGAGGCCGCCGATCGGGGTGTAGGAGTCGTGCATCGAGTTCACCGACCCGTTGCTGGCCGCAGTGGTGGCGGTCGCCCACAGGGCGGAGTTGGCGATCCCGAAGCGGACCTCCTTGCCCTCCATGTTGCCGCCCGGCTGGGTCTCGCTGGCGACCTGGTCGACCCCGAGCTGGGTGAGGAGCGGGTTGCCGGCCTGCTCGCTGAACTCGGCGACGCCGAGCAGGACGACGAAGATGACGGTCATGGCGGCGAGCACCGCCCACCCCTGGCGGGTGTCGCGCACCATCTTTCCGAACGTGTAGCACAGGGCTCCGGAGATCAGCAGGATGGCGAGCATCTCTCCGAAGTTCGAGATCGGGGTCGCGTTCTCGAACGGGTGGGACGAGTTGACGTTGAAGAAGCCACCGCCGTTGGTACCCAGCTGCTTGATCGCGATCTGGGACGCAGCGGGACCCATGGGGAGCAGCTGGCTGCCGCCGTCCACCAGCTGGGCGGGCACGTACGCGGAGAAGTTCTGCACCACGCCCTGGGAGACCTGGAGCAGGGCCAGCGCCACGGCCAGCGGGAGCAGGATGTAGAGCGTCGTCCGGGTGATGTCCACCCAGAAGTTGCCCAGGCCCGACGCGGACCTGGCGCGCAGGCCGCGGATCAGGGCCACCACGACGACCATGCCGGTCGCGGCGGAGACGAAGTTCTGGACCGCCAGGCCCAGCATCTGGGTCAGGTAGCTCATCGTCGTCTCGCCGACGTAGGCCTGCCAGTTCGTGTTGGTCGCGAAGCTGGTCGCCGTGTTGAAGGCCAGGTCCGGCGCGACGCCGACGAAGGCCTGTGGGTTCAGGGGCAGGGCGCCCTGGAGCCGCTCCAGGCCGTACACGGCCAGCAGGCCGATGGCGTTGAAGACGAGCATCGAGACCGCGTACGCCTTCCACCCCTGGTCGTCGGTCGCTCGAGGACCGATGAGCCGATAGAAGATGCGCTCCACCGGCCCGAAGATCGGCGTCAGCCACGTCCGCTCGCCCTCGTAGACGTGGGCCATGTAGGAACCGAGCGGCTTGGCCGCCAACAGGAGTATGGCGATGTACAGCCCGATCTGGAGGTACCCGTTGGCGCTCATCGGATGCGATCCGCCAGGGCCAGCAGGCCGTAGGTGACGAGCATGGATGCCGCGAACACGATGAGGATCAGCACGTCATCCATGGCGTGCACCATCCCGAGGTGTCCGAATGTGGACGGTGAGGCTGTCCGTACCGATCTCGACCTCCGCCTCGAGGCCCCGACCGGCCGTGATGCTCTCGGCGAGGGTGACGATGTCCAGGGGGTCCGCCGGGCGCGGGTAGGTCGCCGACATCGACAGGGCGACGCCGGTTTCGACCATGTCGCACATGGAGGCCAGCTCCAGGGCGCGGCGGTCCGGGTCCTCGGCCTGTGGCGGGCGAGTGCCGCCCACCCGGATGCCGGTCATCCGAAGCGCTCCGGCTGCAGCAGGGCGATCACCAGGTAGACAAGAAGCAGGACGGCCAGCACGCCGCCCGCGATCAGCTCGGCGTCCATCAGGCGCGGACTCCCTCGACCACCAGGCGGGTCAGGGCATCGATTGGAAACGGCTTGGGCAGGTAGGCCACCACGCCGAACTCGCGCAGCCGGTCGGCGGGCACACGAACCGCGGAGACGACGACGGTCGGCGGGACCGGGCCGCGCTCACGCAGCTCGCGGAGCACGTCCCAGCCGGTCCGGTCGGGCAGGTTGATGTCGAGCAGCAGGAGGTCGGGTGCCTCGGCCAGCGCCGTCAGTGCCGCGGCGGCGTCGGCTGCCTCGGTGACCTGGACGCCGCGGTGTTCGAGGTTGCGGCGCACGATCATCCGAAGGTTTGGCTCGTCCTCGATCACCAGGACGTGGCGGTAGGCCAGCCCGTCCGGCGATGAGCGCGAGGTCGGTTCGTCGGTCACGTCGAGAGTCTCCATCGCCCGGCCTCAACGCCGGGTCAACGGTGCCGGGCGCGCGGTCAATACCGCATCAACGAACGCGCGCATGGCCACACGATGGTCCACGCCAGGGGCCGTCGCGGAGGGCCGGCCGGCTCTCTCCGACGGGTCAACCAGCCTGTTCCGGAGCGCTCTCGACGAGCCGGTAGCCCACCCCGGCCTCGGTCCGGATGTAGCGCGGCTGGGCCGGGTCGGCCTCGAGCTTCTTCCGGAGCCGCGCCATGTAGACGTGGACGTAGTGGTTCTCGTCCCCGTACTCCGGTCCCCAGACGCGGCGGAGCAGGGCCCGATCGGTGAGCACCGCGCCTGCGTCGGCGACGAGTGCGGTCAGGAGTGCGTACTCGGTCGGGGTCAGGTGGATCTCGGTTCCGGCGAGGGTGACCTGCCGCTTCTCGATATCGACTTCCAGGTCACCGGTGCGGAAGATCGCCTCCGCTCCGGCGGCCCGGCGCGCGGCATGGCGGAGCGCAACCCGAACGCGGGCCAGCAGCTCCTCGACCCCGAACGGCTTGGTGAGGTAGTCATCCGCCCCGAGGTCGAGTGCCCGGACCTTGTCGCCCTCGGCGCCACGGACGGACAGGACGACGATCGGCGTGGTGCTCCGCTCCCGCAGGACCTCGATCACGGCGAACCCGTCCATCTCCGGCAGCCCCAGGTCGAGGATGACGAGGTCGGGGTGGAATCTCGGCTCCAGCTCGAGGGCCTCCTCGCCTGACTCCGCGGCCGCCACCCGGAACCCGTGCCCTTCCAGGTTGTGGACCAGGATCCGACGCACGGCATCCTCGTCGTCCACCACCAGGATCCGGGCCCCGGACGGCCGCCTCACCCGCCCACCTCGGGAGGGACCTCCGGCGTGGGAATCGCAAAGGTGAATCGGGCACCGCCCCCGGGACGGTTCTCGGCCCAGATGTGCCCTCCGTGCGCCTCCACCAGTCCCCGGGCGACCGCCAGGCCGAGTCCGCTGCCAGGAATGCGGCTGGTCCCCGGGGCGCGGTAGAACGGCTCGAACAGGTGGGGGAGGATGGCTGGCGGGATACCCGGTCCCTCGTCATCAACCGACACCCGGAGTTCGCCCAGATCGCCCCGCGCGGCGACACGGATCACGCCACCGTCGGGCGCGTACTTCGCCGCGTTCTCGACCAGGTTTGCGATCACCTGGTCGATTTCGACCGGGTCGACGAAGGCCGGGCCCAGGTCCGGGGGCAGGTCGATCTCGACCCGCTGGGAGCCGATGACCGGCCGCAGGCGGGCCACCGAGTCGCGGATGACGAGGCCGATGTCGTGCCAGTCGCGCGAGGGGACGAGCGACCCCCCTTGGATCCGGCTCAGGTCGAGCAGGTTCCCGACGATGCGGTTCAGGCGCTCGGCCTCGTCCTCGATGGCCTCGAGGAAGTCGCGCCGCTCCGCCTCGGTCCACGTGACATCCGCCTGCCGCAGGCTCCCAGCCGAGGCGATGATGGAAGCCAGTGGGGTGCGCAGGTCATGGGCGATGGCGTCGATGAGGGCCGAGCGCAGCTCATCGGTCCGCCGCAGCAGCTCGGCATCGGTTGCCTCCTCCCGCAGCCGGTCCTGCTCGATGGCGAGCGCGAGCTGGCTGGCGGCAGTGGCCAGCACTCGAGCATCGGGTGCCGGCAAGGACCGCGCCCCTCGGCCGGTGGTGAGAATCAAGTCGCCGATCGGGTCCGACGCGCTGCTCCGGATGGGCACCCGGATCACGTCGCGCGCTTCCGCCTCGACCGCGGGCCGAACCCCCCGGGGCGGTGCCACGCGCAGCCACCGGCCGGGCCGCGCGGCCTCCTGGCCTGCGGGTGTGCCGGCGCCCAGGACCTGGACCGACGCGGTGGCCGCCTGGGCCGCCTGGACCGCGGTCGCGTCGCCAACCACGGTGCGGGGCAAGCCCGTCAGGGCGTCCCGAAGTTCGATCGCGACCGCCTCGGCATGGAGCTCGACGCGGAGTCGCGCGGCGACGAGCTCGAGGGCCGGGCGCAGCCTCTGGCCGGCGAGGATGGTGGACACGTCGTGGAGGAGGCGGGCTTCCCGTTCCCTCGATTCGGCCTCCTCAGCCCGGATCTTTTGACCCGCCGCCAGCTGACCCGTGACGATGGCGACCAACAGGAACACGACCAGCGCCAGGATCTCGTCCGGATCGGCAACGGAGAACGTGAGGCGTGGTTCGGTGAAGAAGAAGTTGAAGGTCAGGAAGGCCGCGATCGAGGCGGCGATCGCCGGGCCGCGCCCGAGGAACAGGGCGACGACCAGGACCGCCGCCAGGTACAGCATCGACGCGTTGGCGAGCTCCAGGACACCGAGCACGGCCACACCGACGGTCGCCAACGCCACCGGCACCAGCGCGACGAGGTATCTGGGGAACAGGCGCCGGATGACGTGCACCCGGTCGACCAGCAACATGGGTTGACTCTACCGGGCCCAGGATGGGCGCCGGGGATCAGGCTGCGGCGACAGCCTCGTTCTTCACGGCGTGGGCGATGCCCGACGCCCAGGCCCGGATCTCGTCCCAGTCGCGGAAGTCGCCGTCGGGCGCCTTGACCGCGCTCACGA
>DATBIW010000091.1:0-8868 GCA_036556745.1 Candidatus Limnocylindria bacterium
TTCACCTCGCGGGCCTTCTCCCCGAAGATCGCCCGCAGGAGGCGCTCCTCGGCGGTCAGCTCGGTCTCGCCCTTGGGCGTGATCTTGCCGACCAGGATGTCGCCGGGCTGGACCTCGGCGCCCTCGTAGATGATCCCGTCCTCGTTGAGGTCGCGGAGCGACTCGTCGCCGACGTTCGGAATGTCGCGGGTGATCTCCTCCGGGCCCAGCTTCGTGTCGCGGGCCTCGACCTCGTGCTTCTCGATGTGGATCGAGGTGAACAGGTCGTCGCGGACGAGCCGCTCGCTGATGACGATGGCGTCCTCGTAGTTGCCGCCCTCCCAGGGGAGGAACGCGACGAGGATGTTCTGGCCCAGGGCCAGCTCGCCCTTGTCGGTCGACGACGAGTCGGCCAGGACCTGGCCCTCGGTGACCCGCGTGCCCACGTCGACGATCGGTCGCTGGTGGATGCAGGTGCCCTGGTTCGAGCGGACGAACTTCTTCAGGGCGTACGTGTCGCGCTGGTCGCCTTCGTCACGCTCGACGACGATCTCGTCGGCGGTCACGCTCATGACGGTCCCCGGCGAGGTCGCGGTGACGACCTGCTGCGAGTCGAGCGCGGCCCGGTACTCGACGCCCGTCCCGACGACCGGGGCCTCGGGGACGATGAGCGGCACCGACTGGCGCATCATGTTCGAGCCCATCAGCGCCCGGTTCGCGTCATCGTGCTCGAGGAACGGGATGAGCGCGGTGGCCACGCTGACGATCTGCTTGGGGCTGACGTCCATGTAGTCGACGTCATCGGCCGGCTCGATGAGGAACTTGTCGCGGTAGCGGACCATGACCCGCTCCTCGGTGAAGTGCTGGCCATCGTCCAGCGGCGCGTTGGCCTGGGCGATGTAGAACTTCTCCTCCTCGTCGGCGGCCAGGTAGTCGATCTGGTCGGTCACGACCGGGCGGATGCGGACCGAGGCCAGCTTCCCGTCCTTGATCGCGGTCCAGATTTTCTCGGTGATGACCGTGCCGCCCTTGGCGATGACCTTGCGACCATCGGCCCCGACCAGGTCCTCGGAGAGGGTCTGGCCCACGACATCGGCCGGCTTGTCCTTGTGGGACACGATCCGGCGGACGCGGCGGTAGGGCGTCTCGATGAAGCCGTGCTTGTTGATCTTGCCGTAGGTCGCCAGCGAGCCGATCAGGCCGATGTTCGGCCCCTCCGGGGTCTCGATCGGGCACATCCGCCCGTAGTGGGACGGGTGGACGTCGCGGACGTCGAAGCCGGCGCGCTCGCGGGACAGGCCGCCCGGGCCGAGCGCCGAGAGACGGCGCTTGTTGGTCAGCTCGGCCAGCGGGTTGGTCTGGTCCATGAACTGGCTCAGCTGGCTGCCGCCGAAGAACTCCTTCATGGCGGCCACCACCGGGCGGATGTTGATGAGCGAGTTCGGCGTCGCCTGCTCGGGGTCGGTGATCGTCATCCGCTCCTTGACGACGCGCTCCATGCGGAGCAGGCCGATGCGGAACTGGTTCTGGATGAGCTCGCCGTTGGCCCGAATCCGGCGGTTGCCGAGGTGGTCGATGTCATCGCGGTCGCCGCGCCCGTTGTTCAGCTCGATGAGCTTGGCGACGAGGGCCACGATGTCGTTCTGGCTGATGACCCGCGACTCGCGGGGAGTGTCGGGCTCCTGGGTCGGCAGCTCGAGCTTGAGCTTGGTCGCGACCTCGCCCAGGGCCTTGTTCAGCTTGTATCGGCCGACCCGACCGAGGTCGTAGCGGCGGAAGTTGAAGAACAGGCTGTTGACCAGGGTCCGCGCGTTCTCGACCGTGGGCGGATCGCCGGGGCGCAGCTTCTTGTAGACCTCGACCAGGGCCTCTTCCTGGGTCGTGGTCGGGTCCTTCTCGAGGGTCAGCGCGATGTACGGGTGCTCGGGGTTGTCGTCGACCGGGGCGAAGACGCGGAGCATCTCCTGGCTGTCGACGAGGCCTACTGCGCGGAGCAGCGTGGTGACCGGGATCTTCCGCTTGCGATCGACCTTCACCGACAGGATGGATCGGTTCGAGGTTTCGAACTCGAGCCAGGCCCCGCGGTTCGGGATCAGCTTGGCGGTGAAGAGCTGCCGGCCGGTGGCCGCGTCCTCCTCGACGTCGTAGTAGGCGCCGGGAGAGCGGACGAGCTGGCTCACCACGACGCGCTCGGCGCCGTTGATGATGAACGTGCCCTGGTCGGTCATCCACGGGAAGTCGCCCATGAAGACCGTCTGGGACTTGACCTCCTCGGTCTCCTTGACCAGCAGGTCGACCTCGGCCCGCAGCGGCCGGGAGTAGGTCAGGTCACGAGTGCGGCAGTCGTCCTCGTTGAACTTCGCGTCCTCGAAGTAGTAGTCACGGAAGTGGAGGTCGAAGTTCTTGTTGGTGAAGTCGCTGATCGGGGTGATCTCGTCGAGCAGTTCGCGGAGCCCGGTTTCGACGAACCAGTGGAACGACTCGATCTGGGTCTGGATCAGGTTCGGGAGGGGGTGAACCTCCGGAATGTGGGAGAAGTTTTCACGGCTCGGAGCCAGTGCCGAGCGGCCGGCAGAGTCGGCCAGGGGCATGCAGCACTCCTTAGAGAGGCAGAGTGGACCGATGGGAACGCAGCGTGGGTCGCGGACACGCGAACGAGAAGTATAGCAATCGGCGCCGCTTCGTCAACCGAAGCGGTGCAGCCTAGGCCCCGGCGAGCACCGCCCGCGCGGTGGCCAATGCCTCAGTCATCGATGGCTCGATCCTGACCCGGCTGATCTGCATCCGGAGCCACGGCTGCCGGTCGTCGCCCCACTGGATGCTGAGCCGGCTCGGGTACTCCACGGGCCCGAACGAGCGCCAGGACGCCAGGTTCGCCGCCCACGGCACCTTCGGACCACCGGGGAGCTTGTACCGATCGGTCGAGTAGGCGGCGGGGAGGCCGGTCACCGGGTCGAACCGCATGACGCCTCGCTCGGTGCCTCCGGCGAAGGGCGCCACGACCGCGGCCGTGTCGTCGTCGATCGGCTCCCAGCGGATGTCCGGAGGCCACGCCGAGGGCACGAGCAGGGTCTCCAGGAGCAGGACATGGAACGCCCCCTGGTCGATCTCGGGGCCGGTGCTCAGCTGCGAGCCGATACGGGTGAAGCCATGGCCGTCGACGTATGCGTCGAGCCCCCGTAGGACGGTGACGCCGAGCAGGGACACCTCGAGCTCGCTGACCCGGTCATACCCGAGGCGGTTCCACGTCCGGATGAACAGGGGCAGATATGGCAGCCTGCCGCGCTTGAAGCGCGCCGGTCCTTCGAGGTAGATCGCGCTCGGCCGGGCGTGGAGCTCCGGCCGCGCCTCGCGCAGCCACCGTCGGACGGGTGGGGGCAGCGAGCCGGCCCGCTCCGCGGATCGCGGGGCTGGTTGGGGCGGGGCCACGACGGTCATGGCCCGACCATGCGACCCGGCGGGTCAAGTACCCAGTGCCGGACGGCACCCCTCCGACGGGCCCGGAGGCCCGTCGCGATGCGATTGGCGGAGCTACTTCACCTCGACGGAGGCGCCGGCTTCGGCCAGCTTCTCCTTGACGGCGTCGGCCTCCTCGCGGGTGACGCCCTCCTTCACCGCCTTGGGGGCGGCGTCGACGAGGTCCTTGGCCTCCTTGAGGCCCAGGCCGGTCAGCTCGCGGACAGCCTTGATGACGAGGATCTTGTTCGGTCCGACGTCGGTCAGGACCGCCTCGAACTCGGTCTGCTCCTCGGAAGCGGCGGCCGCAGCGCCGTCACCGCCGGCAGCCGGGGCGGCCGCAGCGGCCACCGCCACCGGGGCGGCGGCGGTCACGCCGTAGCGCTCCTCGAAGGCCTTCACCAGCTCGCTCAGCTCGAGGACGGTCATGCCGTCAATGGCCTCGAGGATCTGGTCCTTGCTCAGGGTCTTGGTCGCCATGGTGGTCTGGGTTCTCCTCTGCTCTCAGCTCAGATGCTGGTCATTCGGTGGTGGTGGGTTCGGTGTCAGGTTCTGGAGTCGTTTCATCGGCCGGTGGCGCCGCGCCCGCCGGGGCCTCGTTGGCCGGCGCCTCGTCAGTGGCGGGTGGCTCCTCAGCCGGGGCCTCCTCGGCCGCTGGCGTCTCGTCCACAGCCGGCGCTTCGTCGGCGACCGGGGCTTCGTGGGCCGGGGCTTCGTCCGTGGCAGGGGCCTCCTCAACCGGGGCCTCTTCCGCCATCGGGGCCTCGTCCGTGGCTGGTGCTTCCTCGGCCTGTGCTTCGTCAGCCTGGGCCTCCGGCGCCTCGGCCGGGGCGGCTTCCGCCACGGCGGGCTCGGCCTGGCGCTTCTGATCGGCGACGGCGCTCAGGACGCCGACGAGGTTGCGAAGGTTGCCGGCCAGGACGGCGGCCATCCCGCTCAATGGCGCGACCATCCCGCCGGCCAGCCGGCCGAGCAGGACTTCGCGGCCGGGCAGCGTGGCCAGGCGCTGGAGGTCGGAGGCGCTCACCGGCTGCCCGGCGAGCAGGCCACCCCGGAGGGTGACGACCTTGTACGGGCGGAAGGCGTCCTGGAGGGCGCGCGCGAGGCCGACCTCGTCGCCGCTGGTCGTCGCGATGGCGGTGGGGCCATCGAGCATCGGCTTGAGCTCGTCGAGCCCGGCCTCGCCCGCGGCGATCTTCAGCAGGCGGTTCTTGGCGACCTTCAGGTTCACCCCGTTGGCCCGCAGCGTCCGGCGGACGGTGTGCATCTCGGACACGGTCAGCCCGCGGTAGTCGGCGACGGCCAGGGCCGAGCTCTCGCGGAGCATGGCCGCGAGGTCGGTCACCGCCTGGCGCTTGGCATCGGTTGGCATGATCGGTATCGGCTCCACCTATGAAAAGGTCCTCGCCGCGGCGAGGACCAACCCAGCAGATGGGTGGAGCGTCCTGCCTCGGCGTGCCTCGGCCGGATCTGGTCCGGCCGATGATTAGCCCGGGCCGAAGCCCGGGTCACATCGCTGTCTTGGGCTGTTCGATTGAGTCGCCCGGCGCTCTCCCCTACGCCTGGGCGGCGGCCAGGGCCGACGGAATGTCGACCGCGACGCCGGGGCCCATGGTGGGGGCTAGCGTCAAAGTCCGCAAGTACGTCCCCTTGGCGCCGCTCGGCTTGGCCCGGTTGATGGCGTCCACCAGCGCGGCCACGTTGGCCTGGAGCTGGTCCGGGCTGAACGAGGCGCGGCCCACCGGGGCGTGGACGATCCCCGCCCGGTCGACCTTGAACTCGATGCGGCCCGACTTCACCTCGGCCACGGCCCGCTCGATGTCGAACGTGACGGTGCCGGCCTTCGGGTTCGGCATCAGGCCGCGGGGGCCGAGCTTCTTCCCGAGGCGCCCGACGACGCCCATCATGTCCGGCGTCGCGACGGCGACCTCGAAGTCGAACCAGCCGTCGTCGATCTTCTTCACGAGGTCTTCTCCACCGACCTCATCGGCCCCGGCCCGGAGGGCATCGGCGGCCTTCTCGCCCTGGGCGAACACGATCACCCGGGTGGTCTTGCCGGTCCCGTGCGGGAGGACCACCGTCCCCCGGACGAGCTGGTCCGCGTGGCGCGGGTCGATCCCGAGGCGGAGGTGGGCCTCCACGGTGGCGTCGAACTTGGCGGTGCTCACCTTGGGGAGCAGCTCGCAGGCCTCCTCGATCGGGTAGCGGCGGCCCGTCTCGAGGAGGGCGGCCGCGGCGCGGTACTTCTTCCCGTGGGCGGCCATCAGTCGAGCACCTCGATGCCCATGCTGCGGGCCGTGCCCGCGATGATCTTCATCGCCTGCTCGGTGCTGTTGGCGTTCAGGTCGGTCATCTTCATCTCGGCCAGCTCGCGGAGCTGCGCCTGGGTGACCGAACCGACCTTCTCCCGGTTCGGCTGGGCCGATCCGCTCTCCACCCCGGCCGCCCGCTTCAGCAGCGCGGCCGCCAGCGGGGCCATGGTCGTGAACGTGAACGACCGATCCTCGTAGACAGTGATCTCGGCCGCCACCGTGTAGCCGGCTTGGTGGGCCGTCCGCTCGTTGAAGGCCTTCAGGAACTCGAGGATGTTGATGCCGTGCTGGCCCAGGGCCGGGCCCACCGGCGCGGCGGCGGTCGCCTTGCCGGCCTCGCCCTGGACCCTGATGACGGCGCGTACTTTCTTGGCCACTGGATTACCTCCGAGGTGCTGGCGGGGCGGGTCACGCCCCTCCCTCTACAACTTCTCGATCTGCAGGAAGTCGAGCTCCACGGGCGTCTCGCGCCCGAAGATGCTGACCAGGACCCGAACCTTGTTCCGCTCGGGATGAACCTCGTCCACGGTTCCGATAAACTCGGCGAACGGCCCGTCGGTGACGCGGACGCTCTGGCCCTTCTGGAACTGGACCTTGAACTTGGGCGCCTCGACGCCCATCTGCTTGAGGATGGCCTTGACCTCGCCCTCGCGCAGCGCGGTCGGACGGTTGCCCGACCCGACAAAGCTGGTCACGCCCGGGGTGTTCCGGACGACGTACCACGACTCGTCGGTCATGATCATCTCGACCAGCACGTAGCCGGGGAAGACCTTCTTGTTCACGGTCTGCCGCTGGCCGTTGCGGATCTCGATCTCCTCCTCCATCGGGACCAGCACCTGGTAGATCTGGTCCTCGACGCCCATCGACTCGATTCGATGCTCGAGGTTGGTCTTCACCTTGTTCTCGTAGCCCGAGTAGGTGTGGATGACGTACCACTGCTTCGTGGTCCGCTCGGCGGCCTCGGGATCCTCGGGCTGCGGCGCCTCCCGGGAGAGGCGCGCGGCCTGGCGGGCTTCCTGGGTGCCGGTCGACTCGGGCACGGGGACCTCGACCACGTCGCTCTCGGCGGCTTCGGCTTCTGCGGTCTCGGCTTCGGCCTCGGCGGCGGCGGCGGGCTCGATGTCGAGCTCCGCGTCCTCGACGGTCTCCACCGCGTCGGTGGTCACCTCGGTCTCATCGGCCTCGTCGAGGGCCTCGGCAGCATCGGTCTGGGCCGTGGGCTCATCGGCCTCGGTCGGCTCGCTGGCGATGGGCTCTGCCGCGGTCTCGTCGATCGCGTCGGTCGTATCGGTCTGGTTGGTCGTCTCGGTCATCGGTCAGGCTCGGGCGGTCATCAGGTGAGGAGCTGGTCCATGGCGAACAGCAGGATTCCGTCAAGGATGGCGATGTAGGCACCCACCAGCGCCGACACGGCGATCACGATCAGGGTCAGGTTCAGGACCGTGCGGCGCGTCGGCCAGGCGACCTTCTGGAGCTCGGCCCAGCTCTCGGTGAGGTAGGTGCGGGTTCGCGTGATCACGGGCTGCTGGCTGTTCCTCTATGGACCTGGTTCGTGTGGACGGGGCTGGCAGGGGCGACAGGACTCGAACCTGCAACCGCTGGTTTTGGAGACCAGTGCTCTACCAGTTGAGCTACACCCCTCCGCCTACTTGGTTTCTCGATGCAGGGTGTGATGCCGGCAGCGCGGGCAGAACTTGTTCAGCTCCAGCCGCCCCGGGTCGTTCTTCTTGTTCTTTCGCGTGCTGTAGGTGCGTTCCTTGCACTCGGTACACGCGAGGGTGATGACCGGACGGTTCTCGGCCTTGGCCACGTGGATGAGTCCTTACCTGGGCGTCCCCGACAGACACGCCGAAACAGGGCCGGTCACCAGGGGAACGAGCGTGATTCTAGGCGGGGGGCGCAGGGGTGTCAACGACGTCGGCCGGTGGCCGCCGGACGAGGATGATCCGGGTGAACGGCACCCGAAGGTCGCTGAACACCTCGAGGCTGACGAGGAAGCCGGCGAGGATGAGGGCGACCCCGATCAGCTCCCCGAGGTAGTGGCCCCAGGTGATCCCGAACCGCGTCAGGCCGCTGGTGAGGCTGGGGAAGATGCCACCCAGCGCGATGAGCAGGGTCGCCGGGACCCGGGAGTGGAGCTCCCCACGACGGCCCGCCCGGATGGCGGCCGGGATGGAGGCCACGAAGTTCACGGCCACGGCGATCCCGCGGCCAATGGGACCGATAACCGGGGTCGTCCCCGCCACCCGCAGGACGCGGGTCTTGGGCATGAAGATGTACGCCGAGTACAGCGCGCCGGCGACCAGGGCCACGGCACCCGGGATGTTGAACAGCGGGCTCAGGACGCGGACCTGCTCCGGGAACGCGGCGCCGGTCGGGACCTGCGTTTCCGGATTCGGTGCGTAGCCGGGCGCGGCCAGCGGCGCCGTCCAGACCAGCGCGGCCACCGCCAGCGAGCCCCCGACCAGCAGGGCGGCGGCCAGCGGCGCCATCCGGTCCCGCTGACGCCAGGTCGCCACCGTCAGAGCGAGTGCGCCGAGCGCGGCCACCGCGAACGGGATGCGGCTCTCCCCCGCCAGGGAGATGAGGCCTGCCAGTCCCAGCGCGGCCGCCACCGCGTACCCGAACCGGGTGCGGCGCAGGAGGAACACGGTGCCCAGACCCAGCCACGAGGCGACCCCGATGGCGCCGAACAGGTACCACGCCCGGTACAGCGGCTCGCTCCAGCCCCGGGCGCCACCAAGCGCCTCCGCCCCGGCCGCGACCATGTACCAGGCCAGGCCCAGGGCCCAGACGAGCTGGTACGTGCGTCGCTTGCGGAGCCACTGGTCGAGCACGGCGATGGCCGTGATGGCGGCCAGCATCGCCGTCAGCAGGGGAAGGACGACGTGGGGTTGCACCGCGTGCTCTGCCTCCTGGGATGTGCTGGAGCCCACGTCCGGGCTCGAACCGGAGACCTCTTCCTTACCAAGGAAGTGCTCTGCCAACTGAGCTACGTGGGCCCGGGGCGCCGACAGTCTAGCGCGAACCAGACGGAACGCCGACCACGCGGTCCTATACTCGCGCCCTCCGTACCGGTGCCCCGCGTATGGCGATCCACACCCAACCGTCCCGGCGCCGC
>DATBIW010000092.1:0-17525 GCA_036556745.1 Candidatus Limnocylindria bacterium
GAGATCGGCGCCGATGGCGCCCCGACCGAGATCAAGATGGTCCTGACGACCCCGTTCTGCCCGTGGGCCGGGGACCTCATCCAGACGGTCAAGCAGAAGACCGAGGACGTGGTCGGTCCGCCGGTCAAGGTCACCCTGCTGGCTGACCGATGGGAGCCTCCGCCCGGCCTCTTCTAGGCCGATCCGGGCGCCCAGTCGCGGCGGTACGATCCGCCGCGTGAAGATCTACACGAAAAAGGGCGACCAGGGCGACACCGGGCTCCTGTTCGGCGGGGCCCGAGTCGGCAAGGACAGCCCGCGGATCGAGGCCACCGGGGCGGTAGACGAGGCAGTGGCCGCCCTGGGCGTGGCCCGGGCTTCGCTGGGCGCCATCACCGACCGGACCGAGGCCCGGCTCGACGCCCTGATCCTCCGGCTCCAGCGCGAGCTCTTCGTGGTCGGGGCCGAGATCGCCACCCACAACGTCCGGCGCGCCCGCCTGACCGATGGCGTCAGCCGGGTGACGGCCGACATGGTGACCGCCCTCGAGGCCGAAATCGACACCCTGACGGCTGCCTACCCGATGCCGGCCGAGTTCGTCGTCCCCGGCGAGTCGGTGTCCGGCGCCGCACTCGACCTGGCGCGGGCCACGATCCGGCGCGCGGAGCGGCGCGCCGTCGCCCTGATCGATGCCGGCGAGCTTCCCGACTCGGAGGTGGTCCGCTACCTGAACCGGCTCGCGGACCTCGTGTTCGTCATGGCCCGAGCAGCGGATGGGGGCTTCCGGCCGGTTCGATCCGGAGCGTAGAATCGGCTCCCCAAACACGACTTCCGGTCCTCTTCTGACGGACGAGTGACCGCATCGCGCCAGCCCGGCCCCTGGATGGCGCACCGACAAGGAGACCCACCCGATGGGCTACGCGGTGACCAACCCCGCCACCGGCGAGACGGTCAAGACCTACGACACGATCACCGATGCCGAGCTCGAGGCCGCGATCGCCGCGGCCGACGAAGCGCACCGCACCTGGTCGAAGTCGACCACGGTCGACGAGCGCGCGGCCCTCATTCGGCGCGTCGCCGAGCTCCATCGGGAGCGCCGCCAGGAGCTGGCCGAGATCATCGTCCGCGAGATGGGCAAGCCCATAGCTCAGGCACTCTCCGAGGTCGACTTCGCCGCGGACATCTACGAGTACTACGCCGACCACTCGCCGGAGTTCCTGAAGGACGAGCCGGTCGAGCTCCTCGCGGGTGAGGGCTCGGCGGTCGTCCGCCGCTCGTCGCTCGGCGTGCTGCTCGGCGTGATGCCGTGGAATTTCCCGTACTACCAGGTCGCCCGCTTCGCCGGCCCCAACCTCATCATCGGCAACACGATCCTGCTCAAGCACGCCGGCCAGTGCCCCGAGTCCGCGGCCGCGATGGAGCAGGCGTTCCGCGACGCGGGCTTCCCGGCCGGCGCGTACGTGAACATCTACGCGGCACACGATCAGATCGAGCGGATCATCGGGGACCGCCGCGTGCAAGGGGTCTCGCTCACCGGTTCGGAGCGGGCGGGAGCCGAGGTCGCCGAGATCGCCGGTCGCCACCTGAAGAAGGTCGTCCTCGAGCTCGGTGGCTCGGATCCGTTCATCCTGCTCTCGACCAACGACATCGACGCCGCCGCCCAGGCCGCGGTTGACGCTCGCCTCGACAACAGCGGCCAGTCGTGCAACGCGGCCAAGCGCTTCATCGTCGCCGACGAGCTGTATCAGCCGTTCCTCGAGTCATTCACCGCGAAGCTCGCCGAGGTCGAGGCGACCGACCCGACGTCGGCCGACTCGGCCCTCGGTCCGCTGTCGTCCCTGGAGGCTGCCGAGCGGCTCGACGCGCAGGTGAAGCGCGCCGTCGAGCACGGCGCGACGCTCGTCCACGGTGGCATTCGTGACGGGGCGTTCTTCCACACGACCGTGCTGACCGATGTCACGCCCGACAACCCTGCCTCCCAGGAGGAGTTCTTCGGCCCGGTCGCGCAGGTATACCGGGCGAAGGACGAGGCCGACGCGGTGCGGATCGCGAACGACACCCCGTATGGCCTGGGCTCGTACGTGTACTCCACCGACCCGGAGCAGGCGCTCCGCGTCGCCGACGGCATCGAGGCCGGTATGGTCTTCGTGAACGTCGTGCTGGCCGACGGCGCCGAGCTGCCGTTCGGCGGGATCAAGCGCTCGGGCTCCGGCCGCGAGCTGGGCCGCTTCGGCGCCGACGAGTTCACCAACAAGAAGCTGATCCGCATCGGCTGAGATTCCCGGGTCACGCGGGCCCGACCGATGCCAGCCTGGACGGCGCTGGGGACGTTCGGCAGGTACATCTCGTTCGGTCGCGGCCCCGACCCGTCCACCACCGGTCCCTGGGACCAGCGCCAGCACGAGCCGACGAGCAAGTCCGTTCCGCCGAGCCGGAGGGTCCCCTGAGTGGTGACCGGCTGTAGCCGGCGGAGGCCCGAGCGAGCCCTGGAGGGCGCCTGGTCAGGACCTGATCGCTGGTCCGATCGGCAGTGAGAATCTGAGGGTGGTGCCGCGGCCGGGTTCCGAGGAGGCGGTCATGGTGCCGCCGTGGGCCTGGACGAGGTCGCGGGCGATGGAGAGGCCGAGTCCGCTCCCCGGGGAGTCGGGGGAGCGGTAGAAGCGGTCGAAGCTCCGGTCCAATTCATCGGGGTCCATGCCGCGACCGGTGTCGCGGACGGTGACCTCCACCTCGTCGCCGACGAGACGAGCGGCCACGTCCACGCTCCCGCCGGACGGGGTATGACGCAGGGCGTTGGCCAGCAGGTTGGCCACCACCTCGCGGACGCGGGCAGGGTCGACTTCGATGAGCGGAACGGCGTCCGCCACGGAGACGATGAGCTGGACACGCGCCTGCTCGGCCTGGCCGCGGTAGCCGGCCGCGACCTCGGGGAGCAGCGCCCCGAGGTCGGTGGGCTCGCGATGGAGAACGAGGCTGCCGGCCTCGACCAGGGTGAGGGTCCGGAGGTCCTCGATCAGGCGCTCCATGACCCGCGCCTCCTCGAGGATCGGCTCGAGGTGCTCGCGGTCGGCGGGGTAGACGCCGTCGATGAGCGCCTCGACGTTGCCGCGGATCACGGTGAGCGGGGTCCGCAGCTCATGGGAGACGTCGGCCAGGGTGGACTGCCGCTGCTGCTCCGTCTCCTCCAGCCGGGCGCTCATCGAGTTGAACGCTCGGGCCAGGGCGCGGACCTCGCGGGGGCCCTCCTCGGGGACGCGGACGCTGAAGTCACCCGCCTCCACCCGTCCCGACGCCTCGATCAGGTCACCCACCGGCGCGGCGGCTCGCCGCACGGCCCGGGCCACGAGGGCCAGCAGGAACAGGACCAGCAGACCGATGAGGATCGGCGCGACCGCCCCTCCGGCGGCACCGACCAGGTTCCCGACCAGCCACGCGAGGAACACGACCACCGTGATGACGAGCGCGGCCATGAACAGGAAGAAGCAGCCGATGCGCCACATGAACTGCCCGCGCATCCGGCGGCGGGACTCCTCGTCGGCGGGCGGCCAGGCCTCGTCCTCGGGCCACCACGGCGGTCGTTGGCGCCCCCAGCCCTGGTGCCGCTGATGCCGATGTCCCCAGTCAGACATCGGTCAGGCGGTAGCCGACTCCGTACACGGTGAGCAGGTAGTGGGGGGTCCGCGGATCAGGCTCGAGCTTGCGGCGGATGTTCTTCACGTGGGCGTCGATCGCCCGCTCGTACGACTCGTACGCCACGCCATGGATCGCGTCGAGCAGCTGCGAACGGGTGAAGACGCGGCCCGGCTGGCGGGCGAGGGCGGCCAGGAGCTGGAACTCGGTGGCGGTCAGCGACACCCGCCTGCCGGCGACCTCGGCCCGCAGCCGGGGAACGTCGAGCACCAGCTCGCCGGCGCGGATGACCTCGGCAGTGGCGTCGCGGTCATGCCGGCGGAGCACGGCGCGAATGCGGGCCGTGAGCTCGCGCGGGCTGAAGGGCTTGGTGACGTAGTCGTCCGCGCCGAGCTCCAGGCCGACGACCTTGTCGGTCTCGTCGTCGCGCGCGGTGAGCATGATGATCGGGACCCCCGAGTCACGGCGCAGGCGGCGGGTGACCTCGATTCCGTCGAGATCCGGCAGGCCCAGGTCAAGGACGATCAGGTCGGGTCGCTCCTGGTGGGCGCGCATGAGGGCCTCCGGCCCGGTCCGGGCTATCGAGACGGCAAAGCCCGCCCGGTCGAGGTAGTCGCGGACGAGCTGGACGATCCTGGGCTCGTCGTCCACGACGAGGACCCGCGCCATGTCGGGCATGGTAGTCGGGCGAGCGGCGCCTCCCGCCCGCCCGCATCGGTCCGGCGAGAGCTAGGCCTGGTCCGGCGCCGGCTTCTGGGGACTCGACCCCGGCCCGGTGCCCGGCCCGGTGTCAGGCTCGGTCGGTGGCTCGCCGTGCAGCTCGCGGTGCCACTCCTCGAAGTAGCTCCGCTCACCGCTGTACGGCGTGCGGCCGTAACCACCGTGCCCGTTCCAGCCGTGATGCCGACCGCCGTGTCCCCAGCCGAAGGCGGCGCGGACCAGGCCGAAGATCAGGCCCACGAACAGGAACAGGAAGAACAGGCCAAAGATGAACGCGAAGATGCTGCCCACCCAGCCCCAGCCCCAGGGCTGGCCGACATAGGGCGGGGCCCCAGCCTCGGTGCCCATCCCGGCCGACACGCCGGCGTTGTAGATGCCGATGCCGACCGCGGCCAACAGACCGATGGCCAGCAGGAAGGCGAGGAAGCGGAAGAACCCTGACATGAACTGAGACTCCTGTCGTTCTGGACCGATCACGACGGTCCACTCACCGGGAGCCTGGGCCACGGATGTGGGCGAATTGTGAACGCGGGATGCGGAACCGGCGAGGTTCGGTGCCGGGTCGGCTGTACCGTACGGCGCCGTGAGCGAGCGAATGCCAGAGCCACAGCGGCTCCAGCTCCTGGGCCTCGTCGGGATCGCCTCGATCCCGCTCGGCGTCCAGCTGCTGGCCGGCACCACCATCGCCTCGAGCTGGGTCGGTGCCGCCCAGGGGGTGGCCGGCCAGCTGGGCGTGACCTTGCCGGCGGCGCTGCTCGTGGCGGTCATGTCCGCCTTCCAACTCGCCGCCGGGGCCGTCCTGGTCCGCGGGCTGCGGGGCGCGCCGTACCCCTCGGTCGTCGACGCCGCGCTCGGTGGGCTGGTGGGGGCGGTCCTCATCGGCCTGGTCGCCCTCATGCTGCTCGGCGGGCTGGGCTGGTTCCGGCCGATCGCCCTGGCTGCCCTGAACGGCGCTGTCATCGCGTCCGCCTGGCGGGTGAGGCCGCTGGTGGCGGGCCGACCCGAGCTCGGCTCGGGCATCCCGGTCCTGGCGATGGGCTTCATCGGGCTGGCGTGGGCGGGCTCGGTGATCCTCCAGCTGGCCTCGCCGGTCGTGCCGTTCATCGACGTCCTGCCCAACCACGTGGCGCCGTCCGAGCACCTGCGGGCCTTCGGCGCGTTCGACGTCCTGACCACCGCCCCGTCCCCGATCTACGGGCCGTCGCGGATGTTCCTCGGCTACACCGGGCTGCTGGGCTCGACCACCGTCCTGTCCGGCCAGCCGGCGGCGCTGGCCGTGTCGGCGTTCATCCTGCCGTCGACCCTCCTGGTCGCGGCGGGCGTCGCCCGGCTCGCGTCGGGGATCCACGGCCTCGGCGTCGGCTGGTGGATGCTCCTCGCCTTCACCCTGTCCGAGTCGTTCGCCCGGCTGGCCGACGCCCGGGCGACCGTCATCGCCCTCGCCCTGAGCGCGTTCTGCCTCGTCACCCTGCTCGAGCCCGGGGAGCGGGCCCGCTCGATGCTGCTGGCGCTGGGCCTGGCCGCCACCCTGTTCTTCCATCCGCTGATTGGCGTCCTGACCGCCGCGGTCATCGGTGTCATGGTCGCCCTCCAGCCGGACCGATACGCCCGCCCGGGCATCCCCGCCGTGGTCGGCGCGGTCATCCTCGCCATCCCTCAGGCCCTGACCATGGTCGCCCTCGAGGTCCCGTCCGCGCTGGGCCTGCTCGTCATCCCGCCCGGGATCGGCGCCGCCTGGCTGCTCGATCGTTCGGAGACGGCCTGCCGCTGGATGGCCATCGGCCTGCGGGTGGTCACCGCGGTGGCGGTCATCGCGGTCGTCGGCGTCTCGGTGCTCGACGCGCCGCGCTGGGTCTCGACGTTCGCTGACTTCTTCCTCGGCTACCCGGTGCTCACCCTGAGCGTGGTCGTGACCGGCGCCCTGGTCGGGCGACGGATCTTTCCGGCCGTCGCGGTCGTGGCCTTCGGGATGGGCTTCCTCGCGGTCCTGGCCGCGGCTGCCATGCCGTGGTCGGAGCTCGGGATCGAGGGCCTCGACTTCGAGGTCACCAAGACCCTCCACTACTGGACGCCGGTCTTCATGGCCGTCATGGCCGCCGCCGGGCTCCGCGCCGTGTGGCTCAGCCCGTCGTATGGCCAGGGCCTCCGGACGGTCGTCGTGCTCCTCGTCCTGCTGGCCACGACGCTCCCGCTGCGCGACCCGCCGATCGAGGCCTTCCACCTCGGGGAGCACCGAGTCAGTGAGACGCTCTCGATCGACCTGCGCTTCGCCGAGACCGGGTTCTGGATCGGCTACCCGGATACCCGGACCCTGATCGACGCCGACCAGGAGGAGCTCGTCGACCGGCTCCGCGACGAGGTCGAGGCCGGCCGCCTGGCGTCCACGACGCCGATCCTCCACGTCGCCCACAACTTCCAGCAGTGGGACGCCACGCCGATCGGCGTCTTTGGCGGGATGATCGAGACCATGATCTCGATCGAGACCGAGGTCAGCAGCCACACCGCCGGGGGCCGGCTCCACCCGTTCGCCGACCTCGATCCGCTGCTGGGCGAGGGCTTCCCGTACGTTGTCCTCGAGCCGGAGGGGCTGCCGGCGGACACCCGGGACCGGATCCTGGCCGCCGGGTACGAGCCGATCTTCGACAACGTCCGCGGGGAGATTCTGGTGCGGTCCGGTGAGGTGGCGCCGGACGGCGGTTCCGACTAGGATCGCGGTCCCGATGACCGACGACGAGCTGGACGTCTACCGCGTCCTCCGGATCGACCCACAGGCCGAGGACTTCGTCCTCGAGGCCGCCTACCGCGCCCTGGCGCGCCACTTCCACCCTGACGGGGTGACGCCCGACGCGACCCGGATGGCGGAGATCAACCGCGCCTACGACCAGGTGCGGACCGCGGAGCGCCGCAAGCGGTACGACCGCCTCCACCGGATTCGACCGATGGGCCCGGGCCTCGAGGCGCCGATCGCCCCGACCGGCGAGCCGTGGGCGGCGCGGATGTCGGCCCCGGCCACGCAGCGCCCGGAGCGGTCCGAGCCCGGCGTCGCAACCATCGACTTCGGCCGATACGCGGGCTGGACCCTGAAGGACCTCGCCAGGCACGATCCGGACTACCTGCGCTGGCTGTCGCGCCACTCGTCGGGCGTCCGGTTCCGCAACCAGATCATGGCGCTGCTCCCCCCCGAGCCGGTCGCGGCCCGCCGATAACCCGAAGTACCGGCCGCCGCCTACCCGATCGGGTCGGCTGACAAGGAACCTTGCAGTCCTGCAAGGTTGGGGTCGCTGATGGAACCCCCACGGGTCAGGGGTATTGGAGCGAGAGTTCGACGCGTACAGCCTGTTGCAGGTTGATCCCCTCGCCGAGGAGATCGTCCTGGATGCCGCCTACCGGGCGCTGGCCCGGCGCTATCACCCGGACGGCGACTCCCCCAACCCGGCACGCATGGCGGACATCAACCGCGCGTATTCCCTGATCCGGACTCCCGAGCTCCGCCGGCGGTACGACACCGAGCGGAAGTTCCACCCCGTCGGGCCCGCCCCGACGACCCCGTCGCCGGTCTCCGACCTCCGATCGCGCCTCCAGCGCGAGCGCGAGACTGCCGCGGACGTGGCGGCCGGTGCCGACATCGGACCCGGCTCGGCGCTCGACTTCGGCCGCTACGAGGGCTGGAGCCTCCGTGAGCTGGCGCGACGCGATCCCGACTACCTCCGCTGGCTGGCCCGACATTCGTCGGGCATCCGCTACCGATCCGCCATCGACCTGGTCCTCCGCGAGGCCCGCACCGCCGGCGCCCACGGCTGACCCCGGCTCGCCCGGCGTGGCCGGGTCCCTTGCGTTGCCAGGCGCAGCCGCGTTGCCGGCGGTGTGTGCCAAGAGCGGCTGACGTGTGCCGAGAGCGCTTCGCACACACGGCTGTCAAACAGTCGGCGAGGTCATTCCCGGCCACCCTTCACGCCTCCAGTGGCGCGGCGTCCCCAAGGCCTCCGGACCTTCGCATGCAGGGCGGGCCGCGGTAGGATCGGAGCCTGATGGCCACAGGAAAGCCAGAGGCGGAGGCACCACCGAAGGCCGCCCGGCCGAGAGGCCGGACCGAGCCGCTCGACCCGGCGGAGGCCGACCGCCTGTTCCGCGAGGGCGTGGCCCTGTTCAACGGGGCCCGCTACTGGCACGCCCACGAGGCCTGGGAGACGCTGTGGCGGGCCGCCCCCGACGAGGAGCGAGACTTCTACCAGGGGCTCATCCAGGTCGCGGCTGGCTTCCTCCACCTGGCGCGCGGCAACCGGCGCGGGGCGCGGAACAAGCTGAGCGATGGGGTCGCCCGCCTCCAGGCATACCAGCCCATCCACCAGGGCATCGGCGTGACCGAGCTCGTCCGGAAGGCCAAGGAGGTACTCGCCGACCTGAACGCCGGCGCGCGGCCGTACCTCATCCCCCCGAACATCCGCTTCGTGGCGTCCACCGTCGTGGACCGATGACCGAGGGGCCGACCCGGCTGGAGCACGATTCGATGGGCGAGATCGCGGTCCCGGCAGGGGCGAAGTGGGGTGCCCAGACCCAGCGCGCGGTCGAGAACTTCCCGATCAGCGGGCGGGGGATCGACCCGGCGGTCATCCATGCGCTCGGCCGGATCAAGGCGGCGGCAGCATCGGTCAATGCCCAGCTGGGGGTGATCGAGACCGATGTCGCGTCGGCGATCGTGGCGGCCGCCGAGGAGGTCGCCGCGGGCGGCTGGGACGACCAGTTCCCGATCGACGTCTTCCAGACCGGGTCGGGAACCTCGTCGAACATGAACGCCAACGAGGTCATCGCCACGCTGGCCGCGGAGCAGTTCGGCCAGCCGGTCCATCCGAACGACCAGGTCAACGCCAGCCAGTCCTCGAACGACGTCATCCCGTCGGCCATCCACCTCGCCGCCACTGAGGCGGTCGTCCGTGACCTGGTGCCCGCGCTCACGGGCTTGGCCGAGGCGCTCGAGGCCAAGGCCGCCGAGTTCGCCGACGTCGTGAAGTCGGGGCGGACGCACCTGATGGACGCCACCCCGGTGACCCTGGGCCAGGAGTTCGGCGGGTACGCCGCCCAGGTCCGCTACGGGATCGATCGTCTCGAGTCCACCCTGCCGCGGGTCGGGGAGTTGGCCCTCGGCGGGACCGCGGTCGGGACCGGGGTCAACACGCCGCCAGGCTTTGCCGAGGCCGTCATCGGCCAGCTCCGGGAGTCGACCGGGCTGCCGCTGACCGAGGCGCGCAACCACTTCGAGGCCCAGGGGGCGCAGGACGCGCTGGTCGAGCTCAGCGGGCAGCTGCGGACGATCGCCGTGGGCCTGTACAAGATCGCGACCGACATCCGATGGATGGGCTCCGGGCCGCGGGCCGGGCTGGCCGAGATCCACCTCCCGGACCTCCAGCCGGGGAGCAGCATCATGCCCGGCAAGGTGAACCCGGTCGTCGCCGAGTCGCTGTCCATGGTCTGCGCCCAGATCATCGGCAACGACGCGACCGTCGCGTTCGGTGGGGCGGCCGGCAACTTCGAGCTGAACCTCATGCTCCCCGTGCTGGCGCGCAACGTCCTCGAGTCGATCCGGCTCCTGGCGGCCGGCGCCCGGAACTTCGCGGACCGATGCGTCCGCGGCATCACCGCGGACGAAACCCGCACCCGGGCGTACGCGGAGGGCTCACCATCGGTGGCCACCGCGTTGAACCCGGTGCTCGGCTACGAGGAGGCGGCGAGCATCGCCAAGCAGGCCCTCGCCGAGGACAAGACGATCCGCCAGGTCGTCATCGAGCGCGGCCACGTCGATTCGGGCCGCATCTCCGAATCCGACCTCGACCGCCTCCTCGACGTGCGGGGGATGACCGGGCCGGGTTAGGCGATCGCCGTCCCGACCAGTGCGCCGATCCCGTACGTGATGGCCGCAGCGGCGAACCCGAAGGCCAGCTGACGCAGCCCTGAGCGGAGCGGGCTCCGGCCGGTGATGCGGGTGATCGCCGCGCCGACACCGAACAGCGCCGCGCCGGCCAGGACCGCGGACGCCACGATGGCCGCCGTCCCGTTGAAGAGGAGAAATGGGACGAGCGGCACGGCGGCGCCGAGCGCGAACAGCGCGAACGACGTGCCGGCCGCGACCCAGGCCGATCCGCCGAGCTCCTGCGGGTCGATGCCGAGCTCCTCGCGGGCCATGGTGTCCACGGCGATGGCGCGGTCCCCGTACACGATCCGACGGGCCATGTCCCGGGCCGTCTCCGCTGGAACGCCCTTGGCCTCGTAGATCTCGCGGAGCTCCTCCTCCTCTTCCTCGGGGTGGGTGGCCAGCTCGTCGGCCTCGATGGCGATCTGGTTGGCATACAGCTCCCGGGCGGACTGCACGCTCAGCCATTCGCCGAGCGCCATAGACAGCGCTCCTGCCAGCAGGCCGGCGAAGCCCGCGACCAGGATCGCCGTCTGGTCGGCGCCGGCCCCGGCCACGCCCATGACCAAGCTGAAGTTGCTGACCAGCCCGTCGTTGGCCCCCAGGACCGCGGCCCTCAGGGCATTGCCTCCGATCGCCCGATGGCGGCCCTCGAGCCGCGCAATGGTTCTGCCGGTCGATCCCGAGTCCTGCATCCGGAAACTGTATCGCCCTACCCAGGCGGCCTTGAGGAGTGCCGATCGGCCCAATTCGATGAAGCGACCGGACCGCTCGTTTCGGAATCGGCCCTACAATCGGTCCATCCCCGAGGAGGCCCCATCGACGTGACCACGACCACTGCTGCCCCGTCCTACAAGAACCTCATCGCCGGGAAGTGGGTCGACGCCAAGTCCGGCAAGACCTTCACCTCGACGAATCCCGCCAACCGGGATGACGTGGTCGGGGAGTTCTCCGCCAGCGGGGCGGCCGACGTGGATGCCGCCGTCGCGGCGGCCGTGGCGGCATTCCCGGAGTGGTCGCTGATGCCGGCCCCCAAGCGCGGCGAGATCCTGTTCAAGGTCGCGCGGATCCTGACCGAGCATAAGGAGGAGCTGTCCCGGCTTCTGACCCGCGAGATGGGCAAGGTCCTGCCCGAGGCGCGCGGCGACGTCCAGGAGGCCATCGACGTCGCGTACTACATGGCCGGGGAGGGGCGCCGCCTGTTCGGCTACACCGTCCCGTCGGAGATGCCCGACAAGTTCGCCATGGCTATCCGCCGGCCGATCGGGGTGGCCGCGATCATCGCCCCGTGGAACTTCCCCGTCGCCATCCCGGCCTGGAAGCTGTTCCCGGCCCTGATCTGCGGCAACACGGCGGTCATGAAGCCCGCCTCCGATACGCCAGCGTGCATGATCCGCTTCGCCGAGCTCCTCCTCGAGGGCGGCATCCCGGAGGGCGTCGTCAACGTCGTCACCGGGTCGGGCACCGAGGTCGGGCACCCGCTGGTCGAACACCCGGACGTGAAGCTCATCTCGTTCACCGGCCACACCGAGACCGGCGTCGACATCTCGACCCGCGCCGCCAAGACCCTGAAGCGGGTCAGCCTCGAGCTGGGCGGCAAGAACCCGATCGTGATCTGGTCCGACGCCGACCTCGACCTCGCCCTCGACTCGGTCGTCTGGTCGGCCTTCGGCACGAGCGGGCAACGGTGCACGGCAGCCAGCCGGGTCATCGTCCACCGGCCCGTCCACGATGCGGTCGTCCAGAAGCTCCAGCAGCGCGTCGCGACGCTTGCCCTCGGTGACGGCCTGCTGGACACCACCGACGTCGGTCCGGTCATCAACGAGAAGGCCGTCGAACGGATCGGCGACTACGTCGACATCGGCGCCAGGGAGGCTGAGCTGGTCATCGGCGGCAAGCCGGCCCGCGACGGGGAGCTGGCCAAGGGCTCGTTCTTCGAGCCCACGGTGTTCGCCGAGGTGAAGGGCGATGCCCGGATCGCGCAGGAGGAGATCTTCGGCCCGGTCACCGCGGTCATCCCGGTCGACTCCTGGGACGAGGCGGTGAGGGTCGTGAACTCGGTCCCGTACGGCCTGTCCACCTCGCTGTTCACGAACGATGTGAACCTCGCGTTCCGCTCGATCCGCGACTTCGACTCGGGCCAGGGGTACGTCAACCACGGCACCATCGGCGCCGAGGCGCACCTGCCGTTCGGTGGCACCAAGGCCACCGGCAACGGCCACCGCGAGATCGGCCAGTCCGCGCTCGACTTCTACACCGAGTGGAAGAGCGTCTACGTCGACTACTCGGGCAAGCTCCAGCGGGCCCAGATCGACATGACGTTCATCGACCAGGAGTAGCGGCGGCCCGGGTTGATCTCCCGGAAGCCCAGATAGGCCAAACCGCAGCGGCGCGGTACGATGGCGGCCCCATGCGGCTGCCCCTGTTCCCGCTCCACGTCGTGGCCTTCCCGCACCTGCCGCTCCCGCTCCACATCTTCGAGCGGAAGTACCGGCAGATGACCGCCGACCTCCTCGAGGAGGGCAATGCCTACGGCGGCCGGTTCGTGGTCACCATGATCTCGGCCGGCCGCGAGGTCGCCGCCAAGCCGGGCACCGGGCAGCTCACCGTCCGGCGGGTGGGAACGATCTGCGAGATCCGTCGGGCCGACAAGTTCGCCGACGGCCGCTACGCCCTGCTGACGGTAGGGGTCGGCCGGGCCCGGATCCGCAACGTCGACCACACGGGGCTGTATGCCATGGCCGACGTCACCCCGCTTGACGAGCGGCGCGGGGACGACGCCGAGCAGCTCATCCCCGACGTCCAGGTCGCGCTGGACGGCTACCTGTCCACCATCCGCGAGTTCCTGGCCGAGCGCGACGCGGCCGAGATGGCCGACCTGCTGGCCGATACCGAGGTCGACGTCGACCCCGATCTCCTGGCCGAGTCGTCGGAGTACGAGGTCAAGCGGGTGACCCGCATGGAGCGGCTGATCAAGCCGATCCGCCTCCCGTCCGACCCGCTGGCCGCCAGCTACGCCGTGGCGGGCGTCCTCCAGGTCGAGCTGTCGCGCAAGCAGCGCCTGCTCGAGGCGCCCGATGCCGCGGCCCGGCTCCGGGCCGAGCTCGCCCTGCTCCAGCGCGAGGCCCAGCTGCTCGGCAACGCCTCCCTGGCCCCGATGGGCCGGTTCGAGTACCACGCCAATTAGACCGATGCCAGGCTGGCGCCGACCGGCCACCATTGCACTCCTTGGGCTCCTGGTCGCAGCCGGCTGCCAGGCCTCCGCCTCCCCGGTTCCCAGCCCCACCTCGTCCATCGAGCCCAGCATCTGCCCGTCGCCATCGGAGACCGAGGCGCCATCGGCCCGTCCGACGCCGTCACCCAGCCCGGTGCCATCGGCCATCCCGACTTCGACCGCGCCGCCCACCCCGGCGCCGTGCCCGCCGCCGACGCCATCGGTCACCCCGCGACCCACGCCGGTGCCCACCCCGCCGCCGACCCCGGTCCAGACCGGCTGCCGCGCCGGGAACCGGGTGCCGGCCGGCTCGCCGGAGGTGATCGGCCGCGCGCCGAACGCCGGCCAGGCCATGGCGCTGACCTTCGACATGGGCGGCCGGCTCGATCCCGCCCTCGAGATCATGGCCTACCTGGTCGCGAACCAGGTCTGCACGACCCTGTTCCCGACCGGGGCGATGAGCCTGACCGCGACCGGCCAGGCCGTGCTGGCCATCGTGGCCGAGCACCCGGAGCTGTTCGAGGTCGGCAACCACACGATGCACCACTGCAACCTGCGCAGCGGTGGCGAGGGCTCACCGACGACGGCGCCCTGCCAGACCGGGGGACCGCCCGGCCAGGCGTTCGTGGCCGCCGAGCTGACCGATGCCGCGGCCATCCTCGAGGTCGGCACCGGCCAGGATCCGGTGCCCTACTGGCGACCCCCCTACGGCGCTTACACCTCGGCCGTGCTCGCGACGGCCGCTGGTCTCGGGTACACGAAGACCATCTTGTGGACGATGGACACCCTGGACTGGCGTCGGATCGAGGACGGCGGGCCGACCGCCGCGCAGATCGCCACCAACGTCATCACCTCCGCCAGCAGCGGCTCGATCATCCTCATGCACCTGGGCGGGTACGAGACGCTCGACGCCGTCCGGATCATGGTTCCCGCCCTGCGGGAGCGCGGCCTGCTGCTGACCTCGGTCAGCGACCTGCTGAACTAGGCCGGGCTCGCGCGGCGGATCGGCCAGCCGCTGTTGGCATCGACGTCGGCCTCGGTCACGCCCTCGTGGAGGGCGGCGAGTTCCATCTCGCCATCCGACCCGAATCGGTACACGCCCAGCTGGGTGATGACCGATGTCGGCCCGGCGCTGGCCCAGGCCGGGCGTGGGGGGCCGTCGGGATGGCGATGGCCGGGCGAGGTGACGAAGTCGACCCGCTCGACGAACGAGCGGGTGGACTGATTCATGACGATGACCACTCGCGCGGCGTTCAGCGCGATCTCGCAGGCGCCGCCGGACCCTGGCAGCCGGGTCGCCGGGTGGTCGTAGGGACCGATGACCGTGGTGTTCAGGTTGCCCCAGCGGTCGATCTGGGCCGCACCCAGCATGCCGACCTCGATCCGCCCACCCTGGAGGAAGTAGGCGAACAGGTCATGCATCGACATCGTGGCCGTCGCCCCGCTGACGAGGGCCGGGTCGCCGATGCTGTCCGGCAAACGGGACGGCCGCGAGCCGATGACGCCCGACTCGTAGATGAGCTCGAGGTCGGGGGCCACTGTCTGGCGGGCAAGGTTGGCGGCGGCGTTCGGGAGGCCGATCCCGACGAACACCGTTCGGACACCGACCAGCTCCGCGGCGGCGGCCGCGATCATCAGCTCGTCCGGCGACGCGCTCATCGGTACTCGCCGTAGTCGACCGTGCCCGACGGCCGCGGACCGGGCTTCAGCGCGTCCAGCGCCTCGGCTCCCAGCTTCTCGACGTATGACTGCCGGTCGGGGACCGAGCGGACCCACTCGCCGAGCCACGCGTCGAGGCGCGCCGCGTCGCGGCTGATCGGGTCCCAGTCGCGGTAGAACGCGTTGTCGCGGTCGTAGTAGCCCTGGGCGAACGACGGGTGCGCCCCGTACGGCTCGACGCAGACGGCGGTCACCGCCACCCCGGGGAGCAGCGTGCGGTCCGGGTCGGAGCGGATGACGTCGCCGTCCACCAGCTCCTCGACGACCACGATCACGGCGCGCTCGGCGGCCAGGGCCGCCTCGCGCTGGACGCCGACCAGGCCCCAGACCTGCACGTTGCCCTCGGCATCGGCCCGCTGGGCGTGGATGATCGTCACGTCCGGGTTGAGCGGCGGTACGACCGCGACCTCGTCATCGGGGTCGTAGGGCGAGGCCACTGACCGGATGAGCGGGTTGGCGGCCGGCAGGTCCGACCCGGCGTACGAGCGGAGCGGATAGAAGGGGAGGTGCGCGGCCCCCGCCACGTATCGGCCCACCATCCCGAAGTGGCTGTACTCCTCCACCTCCAGGGAGCCGCCCTCGATGGCCCGCCGGATGGCATGCAGCGACCCGACGCCCGGGTTGCCGAGCCATGAGAAGACCAGCTTCCGGGCGCAGCCCGCCGCGACCAGCTGGTCGTACACCAGGTCCGGCGTCAGCCGGGCCAGGGTGAGGTCGCGGCGACCCTGGCGGATGATCTCGTGCCCTGCGGCGAACGAGATGAGGTGGGTGAACCCCTCGATCGCCACCAGGTCGCCGTCATGGACCTGGGCGGCGATGGCCTCGCGGAGCGGGACGACCTTGGAGGCCGTGGGTCAGCCTCCGGTTTCCTGCATCCCCGGTCGCGGACGAATGGGACAGCCGACTGATGCCAGCGCCTCGGCATACAGGCGGATGGCCGTGTCCACCGCGGACTCGTCGACCATGAGCGGTGGGCAGAACCGGATGGACGCCTCGCCGCACTCGAGCACCAGCAGGCCCCGCTCGAAGGCCGCCAGCTCGACCGCGTTGGCCTCGTCATGGCTGGCGAACTCGACGCCGAGCATCAGGCCCTGGCCGCGGACGTCGCGGACGACGCCGCACTCCTCCGACGCGTACTCGACGCCCGCCCGGAGCCGGTCCCCCATGGCCGCAGCGTTCGCGATCAGACCGTCCGGCCCCTCCAGGAGGTCAAGGGTCGCCAGCGAGGCGGCGCAGCACACCGGGTTGCCGGCGAACGTGCTGCCGTGGGCGCCGGCTGGCCACGTGAACAGGTGGTCCCGGCCGATGAACGCGCCGAGCGGCATGCCCGAGGCGATGCCCTTGGCCAGCAGGGCGACGTCGGGCTCGACGCCGTACCACTCCATGGCCCACATCTTCCCGGTGCGGCCCATCCCCGACTGGATCTCGTCGGCGATCAGGACGATCCCGTGCTCGTCGCAGATCTCGCGGAGGCCCTCGACGAACTTCTGGGGAGCCGGGAAGTAGCCGCCCTCGCCCTGGATCGGCTCGAAGACGATGGCCGCCACGTCGTGCGGGGAGACGAGCCGGCCGAGGATCGTGTTGCGGAGGTGGTCCAGCTCGGCGGTGCCGTCGCCACCCGAGCCTTCCTTCCACGAGCGGACCCGCGGGAACGGGGCGTGGTAGACCATCGGCAGGAGCGGCCCGAAGCCGGCCCGCTGCTTGATCTTCGAGTTGGTCAGCGACAGCGAGCCCATGGTTCGGCCGTGGAACGCGCCCTCGAACGCGATGATCGCGGGGCGTCCGGTGTGATGGCGGGCCAGCTTGATGGCCCCCTCGACCGCCTCCGTTCCGGAGTTCGTCAGGAACACGCGGGCCTGCTCCTCGAACGGCGCGAGCGCGGCCAGGCGCTCGGACAGCTCGAGGTAGTTGGGCTCGTAGTAGTCGGTGGCCGCGATGTGGATCAGCTTTTCGGCCTGTGCCTGGATGGCGGCCACCACCGCCGGGTGGGCGTGGCCGCTGGCCGCCACCGCAATCCCCGCGGCAAAGTCGAGGAACTGGTTGCCATCCACGTCGGTGACGACGTAGCCGCTGCCCGACTCCGCGACGAGCGGGTAGGCGCGGGTCAGCGAGGGGCTGGTGACGGCGGCGTCACGGGCGAGGATCTCCCGGGCGCGAGGACCCGGCAGCTCGGTGAGGAGGTTGGGGACAGCCGGCGCGTGGTCGGCCGCTTGACGAAAGGCCCGAACGGTCATGTGCGGATACCTGGTCGGAAGCGGCGCGTCCTGCCCGCGCCCCTGGCTAGATGGACGCAGATGTTAGCGCCTCGACCACCTCTCCGATCAAGCCCGGGCCGGCATACACCATCCCGGTCCACAG
>DATBIW010000093.1:0-2283 GCA_036556745.1 Candidatus Limnocylindria bacterium
TGCTCCTGCTCGACCTCGAGCGGAATCGAGAGGCCGCGGAGAATCATCCCCGACCAGATCCTGGCGAACCTGAGGTACAGCTCGCCCCGGGGGCTGACCGGCCAGGTCAGGAGGCCCAGCGTGGACCAGAAGAGGGTCAGCATCACCCCCAGGGTCCAGGCGTAGGCGGTTCGCAGCACGGGACGCGCCTCAGGACGAGGTGTCGCTGATCTCGACGATCGTCCCGTCGTCCCCGAAGATGATCATCGTCTTGGCGGCGATCCGCCCCTGGGCGTCGTAGCTGTAGTAGGTCCACCGCTCGAGCCCGCCATCCATGGTGACCCGGATCCTGGGCTCGCCCAGCTTGTTCCTGACCTCGTCCTTGGACATGCCCGCCTGGAGCGCGGCCACGGCCGTCTTCTGGGCGGCGGCGCTGTCGATCACGTCGATCTGGCCTTCGGGCTCGCCCCCCCGGCCACAGGCGAGCGTCCAAACGGCCAGACCGAGCGCGACCTTCAGGCGCATGCTCATGGTTCCCTCGCGTGAAAGAAGACGGTAGAAGAGCCTCAGGGGTGACGAATTCGAAGGTAACCGCCGCCGCCGGGCCGGGGCTAGCACGGCCTTGGCGCGGCCTCAGTTCCGGAACCGCCAGTTGACCCCGAAGTACCCCTCCCGGCCCGGCAGGAAGAACGCCTCCTCGGTCCGGTAGCTGAGCCCGCCCACGTTCTTGAACGAGATGAAGATCGTGAAGTTGATGATCGTCCCCTGGAGAAGGACGTCGGTGGCGAGGTAGGACGGCAGGGTGGAACCGTCCAGCGTCGTCCGATCGCCGCTGTAGCGTCCGGTCAGGCGGGCCTCGATCAGGAGGTCCCGGCTCGGAAAGAAGCGGTTCGCGTAGCGGAGCTGGCCCAGCGCCTGGGTCTCGGGCAAATACGGCAGCCGTTCGCCGGTGTCGGCCACCTCGACCGTCGTCCGGCGCGCGACCGCCCGACCGCGGACCCCCCCCGGGAGCGGGAACGCCACCTCGCCTTCGACGCCGGTGGCCGACAGGTCGAGGGCGTCGAACGTGTTGAACCCTTCCTCCCCCAGACGGATCCCCTCGGCCAGCGGGTCGAACCCGAGCCACGCCGTGGGCGGGAGCCAGACGAAAGCGCGGTCGGCGTCGGCGGACCAGGCCCGGGCGACGGCCCGCCACCCCTCCCCGCCATAGGCGACCTCGCCGCGGACCTCCTGCCACACCTCGAGGAGGGTGGGGTCGGCGGGGCGGCCCGGGTGGACGTCCACCTCCGCCTCGGCCAGCGTCCAGAGGAGCGCCATCTCGCCGAAGTCCGGCGGCCGGAGGGCCCGGCCCGCCGCGACCGAGACCTCGACCCGTTCGGCCGGCCGGCCGGTGACGACCGCCTGCCACGCCGTTCCGCTCTCGGCAAAGTCGTCGTGATCGAGCCGGCGCATCGCGACGTGGCCCGCCACCCGCCCGTCGGCCATCCTCAGGCCTGCGCCACCCCCCAGCTCGTACGTCACCCTCGGGTTCACGAGGCCCTGCGCGCCCTCGGGGGGATCGAGCAGGTTCGTCCCGGCGCCGTTCACGAACAGGAGGTGGCCCGACGACGCCTCCTCCTCCCCGCGCGCGCCCGACCCCCAGATCGAGACGGGCCCGCGTTCGAAGGTCAGATCGAGCCGGGCGTCGCTCCGCTCCCCGGTCCCGACCAGCCCGAGGGCGTCGGCGAAGTCGAAGTTCTCGGCGACGTCGAAGTGGGTCCGGGCGTAGTGGGCCCGCGCCTCGACCGGACCCAGGGCCCCGACGTAGGAGAGGTGCCACGTCGAGCGGTCCTGTTCCTGGATGCCGGCCAGACCGACCCGGTTGTCCTCGCCCGAGAAGTCGTCGCCGAACCGGGCCGCCTCGAAGCGGTGCCCGAGCCAGGGTCGCCAGCCCGCCTTGAAGACGGTCTGGTTCCTGGTGAAGTCCCCGGTCCCGAGAAAGCCGTCCGTGGCGTCGAAGTTGGCGGCCACGAACACGTCGCCGTGCCAGGTGAGGGGACGCCCGAAGCGCCCGCTGAACGTCTCGGTGTCGAAGGAGCCGGCCGAGAAGGCGAGGAGCGACCGCGCCGACGGGGCGAGGCTCCGCCTGGTCGTGATCGCCAGGACGCCGGCGGTTCCCTTCCCGCCCCAGGCGGCGGCCTGCGGTCCCGGGTACCAGGCCACGCGGGCGATCGACTCGAGCGGGAGCTGCCGCAGGTCCCACGCGATCGACAGGGGATCGCCGATCGCCACGCCGTCGACGAACACCTCCACGCCCGAAACGGT
>DATBIW010000094.1:0-6232 GCA_036556745.1 Candidatus Limnocylindria bacterium
CGACGGGTCCTGACCCGGGTCCCCGCCTCGCGGAGGAGGCGGAGGATCTCCCCGTGGTGCGGCTCCGGGGCGGCGACCACGTTCATCACCGGCCCGACCCGGTGCGGCTGCCACCACGGACCGCCGTTTAGGTTGGTCACCGTCGCCCCGCCCCGCTCGGCGATCAGGCCGGCCGCCGCCACGTCCCAGAGCGATAGCCCGCCGTTCTGGAGGAAGGCGTCGAACCGCCCGGACCCGACCGAGGCCAGCGAGAGGGCGGCGCTGCCCATCCGCCGATGGATCCGGATCTCGGGCGCGAGCTTCCGCTCGCGGGACAGGCCACCCCGGCCCAGGATGGCCAGGCTCACCACGAAGTCGCCGAGCGACTCCTTGGTCGACGCCTTCGCCAGGGCCCCGTTCAGGCGGGCCGGCCCGCCGGCGGTGGCGGTGTACAGGTCGCCGCGCAGCGGGTCGAAGACGACCCCGACAACCGGCTGCCGGTCCTCGATGAGGGCGATCGAGACGCAGAAATACGGGATCCCGTTGGCGTAGTTCACCGTGCCGTCGAGCGGGTCGATCGCCCACCACCGGCGGGCGCCATCGGGTCCGCCGACCCGGTCCGCGCCGGCCTCCTCGGCGAGGATCCCGTCCTCGGGATACTGGCGCCGGATCCGCTTGGCGATGAGCGCCTCGGAGCGGTAGTCGACATCGGTCACGACGTCGCGTCGGCTCTTGTGGCGGACCCGGCCGACCCGACCGTACGACTCGAGGATCAGCGTCCCGGCCGCACGCGCCAGGCGGACCGCGAACTCGAGCTCCTCCGCGTGCCGGCTCACCCGGCCATGCTAGCCGAGCCCCGGACCGGCTAGGCTACCGGCGTGCCGCAGATCCACCTCCACGCGGAGCCGGGCGACTACGCCCCGCTGGTCCTCGTCCCCGGCGATCCGAACCGGGCGACGATGATCGCCAGCCGCTTCGACGGCGGCTTGGAGGGGGCCCGGCTGGTCAACGACCATCGGCTCCTGCTCGGCTACACCGGGACGGTCAACGGGCGCCCGGTGAGCGTCCAGACCTCGGGGATGGGCGGCCCGTCCATCGGCGTTGTCACCGAGGAGCTGCTCCGGCTGGGTGCCCGCCAGCTGGTCCGGGTCGGGACCACCGGCGCCCTGCGCGGCGACATCGGCCTGGGCGACCTCATCATCGCGACCTCGGCGACGCCGATCGACGGCACGGTCGCGACCTTCATGGGCGGCCTCCCGTACGCACCCGCCGCCGATTTCGCCCTGACCCATGCCCTGGTCCATGCCGCCGAGCGGCTGGGCGTCCCCCACCACGTGGGACCCATCGCCAGCATCGACGTGTTCAGCCACTACCACCCCGACCCGAAGTGGGTGGCGCCGTGGCGGGACGCCGGGATCCTCTGTGTCGAGATGGAGGCCAGCGTCCTGTTCTACCTGGCCGCCGCCCGGGGTGTCCAGGCGGCCTGCCTGGGCGTGGCGGTGGACATCGACTCGGGCGAGGAGAACCAAGAGCACACCTACCTGAGCACCGAGGAGCTGAACGCCGCGGTCGACCGGATGATCGACGTCGCCCTCGCGGCGGAGGTCGACTGACCCGAACGGGTTAGCGCAGCTCCATGGGCGGGGTGCAGACCTCGGGCCGTGGACAGCGTGGGCCGATGACGTTCGGCTCCCGATCCTCGCGAATCACCGGGTGTCCATCCTCCGCGAACTCGATCAGGAGCACGGCCGGCACATAGACGGCGGTCGTCTCCGAGAAGGCGGCCGGACCGACGTGGACGAAGGCACCGTCGATGGTGAAGTCGGGCCGGATGGTGCCGTTGAACTCCTGCACGGTGAACACGTTCGAGTAGTCGGTGAACTGACTCACCGACCCCACCCCGAAGAAGCAGTCCCCCTCGGTGCGCACGAACCACGTCATCGTGGCCGCGTCATCCCGGCTGACGTCGAGCCACTCCCCTTCGAGATCAAGCGTCGAACCGTTCGGGGCACGGAGGTTGATGGTCTCGCAGCCGGGTGGCAGGTTCCCGGTGCCGGCATCCTGGCTGGCCACCGGATCGCTCGCGGTCGCGGATGGTGACGGTGCCGAGGAGCCCGGGCTGCAGGCGACTGCGCCCGCCATCAGGGCGAGGAGGATCCCGCCAGTCACCCTGGCGCTGCCTGGAGTCACCGGGTCGTTCAGGGCCGCCTCAGGCGCTCGCGGATCGGCCCGTAGGGCACGAGGACGATGATCGCCCCGAGGGTCGATCCGATGAACCCGCCGAGGCGGAGGTCGAACCCCTCTCCGAGCAGGAGGCTGAACAGCGTGCCGCCGACGAGCGAGCCGGCGAGGCCGGCGACGAACAGCTCGAGCGGGCTGAAGGCGTAACGGCCCTCCACGACTCGGCCGGCGATCCAGCCGGCGACGAGGCCGACGATGATGATGGCGAGGATCAGCATGGCTGCAGGATAGGCGGAGCCGTCAGCCGCGCGTCAGTCCCGCGGTCGCAGGACAAGCGGCGCGGGGCAGTAGCCGACCGGATCGGGGCAGCGTGGTCCGGCCACGCCCGGCTCGCGATCCTCGACGAGGGTCACGGAGCCGGCATCGTCGAACTCGATGCGCCAGTGGACCTCGGCGAACAGGTCCGGCGTCACGAACTCCGGGTGCAGGCCGAGCAGCACGACCGTGCTGTCGATCGTGAAGTCGTTGTTGATGGTGCCCTGCATGGTCTGGACCGACGCGGCTTCGGCGGTGAACCCCTCGGCTATCTCGTCGTAGATCCCGGTCCCCCAGATGCAGTCGCCGAATGGCTGCATCCACCAGGTCGCCGGGATCCCGTCGGCCGGATCCACGAACCAGGTGCCTTCAAGGTCCAGGGCCTCGCCCGTCGAGGGGACCCGCATATCGATGTCATTGCAGCCGGCCGGCAGCCCTGTTGCCGGCGGAGAGGTCGGCTCGGCACTGGCCGATTCAACCAAAGCGGAAGGGGCGGCCGATGGCGGGCCGCTGGAGCAGGCGGATGCAAGCAGGACGCCGGCGGCGAGGAGCAGTCGGCTCCGTTTCGGGCTCACGTTCGGCGCAGGATACGTGGTCGGGTCTACCATGCGGCCATGACGACCACGCAGCCGGCCCCCGCCGCCGAGAGCACGGACTTCCTGCCGCTCAAGGGCATCGACCACGTCGAGTTCTGGGTCGGCAACGCCAAGCAGGCCGCCCACTACTTCCGGACCCTGTGGGGCTTCACCCCGGTGGCCTATGCCGGCCTCGAAACCGGGGTCCGGGACCGGGCGTCCTACGTCCTCGTCCAGAACGACATCCGGCTCGTCCTCACCGCCCCGATCACCCCCGACGGGGAGCTCGCCGAGCACGTCCGGAAGCACGGGGACGGGGTCCATGACATCGCCTTCTCGGTCGACGACGTGGCGTCGGCCTGGCGCGAGACCACGTCCCGCGGCGCCCGCTCGGCGCTCGAGCCCACCGAGATCCCCGGCGAGAAGGGCGTCCTGCGGACCGCGGCGATCCACACCTACGGCGAGGTCATCCACACCTTCATCGATCGGTCGGACTACGCGGGAACCTATGCCCCTGGCTACCACCGGATCAAGGCGCCGGGCCCGGTCGGCACCGGCCAGGCGCTCCTCGCCATCGACCACTGCGTCGGGAACGTCGCCCTCGGCGACATGAACCGGTTCGTGGACTTCTACCGCGAGGTGCTCGGGTTCAGCCAGCTCGTCCACTTCGACGACAAGGTCATCCACACCGAGTACAGCGCCCTGATGAGCAAGGTCATGCAGAACGGGGACGGGCGGATCAAGTTCCCGATCAACGAGCCGGCCGAGGGCAAGCGCAAAAGCCAGATCCAGGAGTTCCTCGACTACTACCTCGACGCTGGGACGCAGCACATCGCGCTGCTGACCGATGACATCGCCGGCACGGTCCGCACCCTCCGCTCGCGGGGGGTCGAGTTCCTCGGGCTGCCCCACGAATACTTCGCCGCCCTGCCGGATCGGGTGGGTGACGTCGGGATCCCGATCGACACCCTGGAGGAGCTCGGCATCGAGGCCGACCGCGACGAGGAGGGGTACCTGCTCCAGATCTTCACCAAGCCGATCCAGGACCGCCCGACGTTCTTCTTCGAGATCATCGAGCGCCACGGCTCACGCGGGTTCGGGATCGGCAACTTCAAGGCGCTCTTCGAGGCCATCGAGCTGGAGCAGGAGAAGCGCGGCAACCTCTAGGGCTCAGCCCGCGACCTCGAACTCGATCGACTCCACGACGGGCATCGTCGCATCCAGCTCCGCCTGTCCCCCACCATCGCTCGGTTCCTGGGTTGCATCGGTCCAATTCCTCCTATCCCTCAACCGAACCCATGGCTCGGCTGACCAGACGGATGCCGCTTGCCGGCCCGCCGGTTCATCCTTCGTCGGGGGAAGGGCTATCCTCGGGCCGATGACCACCGTTGCCCCGAGCCTGGTCGGGCTCGACCGCATTCGCTTCGCCGCCGAGCGGATCCGGGGCACGGCCGTCAGGACCCCGCTCCTCCCGTGGGCGGACGGGGTCTGGCTGAAGCCCGAGAGCCTCCAGCCGGTGGGCGCGTTCAAGATGCGCGGCGCCTACTTCCGGCTTTCGACCCTGACCGATGCCGAGCGCGCCGCCGGGGTGATCAGCTACTCGAGCGGGAACCACGCCCAGGCCGTGGCCCGCGCCGCGCGCCTGCTGGGCATCCATGCGGTGATCGTCATGCCGGAGGACGCGCCACAGCTCAAGGTGGACCGGGTCCGCGCCGATGGCGCGGAGCTCATCCTCGCCGCCCCGGGCAACGACGCCCGGCGCGCGCTCGCCGAGCAGCTGGCCGTCGAGCGGAGCCTGACCCTCGTCCCGCCCTATGACGACCCGGAGATCATCGCCGGCCAGGGGACCTGCGGCCTCGAGATCGTCGAGGACCTCCCCGACGTCGCCGAGGTCCTGGTGCCGGTGAGCGGGGGCGGGTTGATCAGCGGCATCGCGGCCGCGGTCAAGGGACTGCGGCCGGACGCGCGGATCATCGGGGTTGAGCCGGAGGACGCGGCCGATGCCCGCGAGTCGCTGGCCGCCGGCGAGATCCGGAGCTGGCCGACCGAGCGGACCCATCGGACGATCGCCGATGGGCTCCGGGTGAACCGGATCGGCGACCTGCCGTGGGCGCACATCCAGGCCCTGGTCGACGAGATCGTGACCGTCTCCGATGACCAGATGCGCGAGGCGATCCGGCAGCTCACCGCCCGGGTGCGCCTCGTCGTCGAGCCGTCGGGGGCGGCCGGCATGGCCGCCCACCTGTCGGGGGCAGCGGGCACGGCCCAGGGTCCGCGAGTCATCGTGCTCAGCGGCGGGAACATCGACCCCGATTTGTATCGGTCCATCCTCGCGGAGGCTTCCGGCCCCTAGCCCGAGTCACTAGCATCCGCACATGGCGGACCGCCCCGACGAGCTGCGCCCCATCACGGCCCTCTTCGCCGACATCTCCGGCTCGACCGGGCTGGGCGAGCGGCTGGCCCCGGACGAGGTGAAGGCACTCATCGGCGAGTGCGTGACCCGGATGAGCCGGGCGGTCGAGGAGTACGGCGGGACGGTCCAGGCCTACCAGGGCGACGGGATCTGCGCCTACTTCGGGGTCCCGGTGGCCCACGAGGACGACCCGGAGCGGGCGGCGCTGGCCGGCCTGCGGATCGTCGAGCTGATGACCGCATACGCGCGGGAAGCCGAGGAAGCCTGGGGAGTGACCGACCTGAGCGTCCGGGTTGGGGTGAACAGCGGCCGGGCCGGGGTGGGCGTCGTGGGATCCGGCGACCCGCAGGTCGTCGCCCTGGGGGATGCGACCAACGTGGCTGCCCGCCTGGAGTCGCAGGCTGCGCCCGGCACGATCGCCGTCGGCGAGGAGACCGCCCGCCGGCTCGAGGAACGGTTCGTCCTCGAGTCGCTCGGCGACCTCACCGTGAAGGGTCGGGCCGAACCGGTGCACGCCTGGCGGCTGCTGGGCCCCCAGCTGGTGGCGGAGGCGCCGACCGGTCGACCGTTGATCGGCCGAGACGCGGAGCTGCGGCGGCTCGGGGACGCGCTCGCCCGCCTCGAGAGCGGTCAGGGCCAGGTCGTCCTCCTGGTCGGGGAGGCCGGGCTCGGGAAGTCCCGGCTGCTGGAGGAGCTGGAGGGCCGGGCCGACGGCCGGATCACCTGGCTCGAGGGTCACTGCCGCTCTTTCGGGGCGCGCTCGCCGTTC
>DATBIW010000095.1:0-6406 GCA_036556745.1 Candidatus Limnocylindria bacterium
GGGGAGGGCCGGTTCCAGAGGGGCAGATGCTATCATCGGCGCCGCTCCCGGAGAGGTCGCATAGTGGCCTAGTGCGGCGGTTTGCTAAACCGTTGAAGGGGATTTCCTCTTCCGAGGGTTCGAATCCCTCCCTCTCCGCCACAGCGACTCGCGTGCCCGTAGCTCAGCGGATAGAGCGTCAGGTTGCGGACCTGAAGGTCGGAGGTTCGAGTCCTCTCGGGCACGCCACATCACCCCGCCAGCCGCGGGAACGGTAGAGGGTCCTGCCCGTGATCCGCCGCCTGGGGGCCGCGGAGTCCAGCCCGCTGGCTTCCGTCGGAATCGTGGTCATCGTCGCGGCGAAGTTCCTGCTTCCGTTGCTGATCATCCGGTTCCCGTTCGCCGCGGGCTGGGCCAACTTCGCCCTCGACGGGATCGACGGCGACCTCCTCGTCCCGCTCGGCCTGCCCAACGACATCTACCAGCCGGTCGACAAGATCACCGACTGGGTGACCTACGTCGCGATCGTTGTCGTGGGGTACCGCGACCGGTGGCCGATCTGGCGGCTGATGCTGGGATTGTTCGTCTTCCGCTCGATCGGCCAGGTGGCCTTCCTGGTGACCGGGAACGAGCTGTTCCTGGCCCTGTTCCCGAACTTCCTCGAGCCGCTGTTCCTGGTGACGGTGTCGATCCTGGCCTGGCAGCGCGTGGTCGGGCACCATGTGGACTGGCACGAGCGCGGCTTCGCGATCCTGCGCCGGTATCGGTGGCCGATCGGGATCGTGATCGTGGTCTACAAGCTCGTCGACGAGTACTTCACCCACGTGGGCAACATCGACCGGAGCGAGTGGTTCCAGCAGCTGTTCGAGCAGCTCTTCGGCGGCTGACTCAGAGGCGGATCAGATCCAGCACCATCCGTCGGGCGGGGGCCCGGTGTTGATCGAGTCGTCAGGGAGCTCGAGGGTCGGGGCGCCGGGCCGCGCGCAGTCGGTGAACCACATCCGGAGGCGCCAGTCGTCGGGGCTGAGCGGCTGGGCGGTGCTGATCGGCAGGAAGAACAGGAAGCCGGCCAGCGCCACGGCGAGGGCGAGCAGGGGCAGTCCGCGCGCCCAGCCGCGCCACGTGGTGAGCGCGATGCCCACCGCGGCGTAGAGGAACGGCAAGGCGGGCAGGACGTACCAGAGGAACACCTGGCTCCGGGCGAAGCCCAGGACCAGCCACGGCAGGTAGGCCGACAGGAACCCGACCAGGACGACCGATGCCCCCAGGGCCCGGTGACCCCGCAGCCAGCTCACCCCCAGCCAGCCAACGACCGCGAGCGCCGGCCACCACGCCAGCGGGCTGCCGAGGGCCAGGATGTGCCGATACGTCTCGCCGCCCTCGAACCAGAACGCGACCGGTCGCTTCAGCAGGAACCAGGACCAGGATGGCGACTCGTACGGGTGGTGGCCCTCGAGCCCGGCGTGGAACCGGGCCATCGCCAGCTGGTGGTGGGCCACGTCGTAGAACCAGCTGCCCTCCCGCCAGGGCACGGCGACCAGCGACCCCTCCGCAACGCCGACGTAGGTGGCCAGGTACACGAGCACTGGAACGATGCCGAGCAGGACCACGGTCCGGAGCCACTCGGCCCGGAATGCGGCCCTGAACGCAGCGCTCCAGCCTGGTCGATCGGGACCGGCGTCCCGGAGACGCGCAACCTCCCATGCGGCGACCAGCAGCACGACGCCCAGCGCGGAGTAGGCGCCGCTCCACTTGACCGCCACCGCGCAGCCGACCAACACGCCGGCCACCAGCCGCCACGGCCGGCCGAAGAGGAAGCGGCGCATGCGCCCGCCCGCGTCCCGCGGTTCCGATTGGAGGTCCACGGTGATCGCCACGAACGCGCCGACCACGAACAGCCCCAGGAAGACATCGAGCATCGCGACCCGCGACAGGACGAGATGCAGGACGTCGAGGGCCAGCAGGCCGGCCGCCAGCGTGGCGCCAACCGCGGCCAACCGGGCATCGGTGCCCGGCAGGACGCGTCGGGCGAGCACGTAGGTCAGGGCCACCGTCAGGACGCCGGCCACGGCGGCCGTCGCCCGCCACCCGAACGAGTCATAGCCGAGGACCGCGATCCCCGCCGCGATCAGCCACTGCCCGAGCGGCGGGTGGGCGTTGCTGAGCGGCTCGCTGATGCCACACACCTCGGGCCCGGCCACCAGCAGGCAGGAGTTCTGGGCGTAGAACAGCTCGTCGAAGACGAGCGCATCGGGCTCGGCCAGACCGAGGAATCGGACGGCCGCGGCGAGGCCGGTGACGGCCAGCAGGAGCACCGTGTCGAGGCGGGTCCAGGCCGGCATCGGGCAGTCAGGATACGGCAGGCCGCCGGAACCCCTCTGCTAGACTCGGCGCGCGGTGAACTACGAGCTGTACATGGCCGAGGCCATCGCCGAGGCCCGCCGGGGCGCCGAAGAGGGGGAGACTCCCATCGGTGCGGTCGCGGTCCTCGATGACGCGATGATCGGCCGCGACCACGACCGCCGCCGGCAGACCACCGACCCGACCGCCCACGCCGTCATCCGGACCGTCCAGGCGGCTGCCCGTAAGCTCGAGGGCCATCGGCTCTCGGAGGCGACGATCCTGGTGACCTGCGAGCCATGCGCCATGTGCGTCGGCGCCCTCGTCGAGGCCCGGGTCGGCGTCCTCGTCTACGCTGCTCCCGATCTCGAGCGGGGCTGCGCGGGATCGGTCCTCGACCTCGCCCGGAACCCGAAGCTGCCGCACCAGATGTCGGTCATCTCGGGCGTCCGCGAGGCCGAAGCGAGACGCCTAATCGACGAGGCGGCCCTCCCGGCCTGACCGAGACCCTCTGCTAGACTCGGCCGCCGGAGAGGTGTCCGAGTGGTTGATGGTGCTGCTCTCGAAAAGCAGTGTGCGATGAGCACCGTGGGTTCGAATCCCACCCTCTCCGCCACCACTTGACCCCGGCGCCCGCACCCCGCGGAGAGGTCGCCTAGAGGCCTATGGCGCCGCATTGGAAATGCGGTTCGGGGCAACCCGTCGGGGGTTCGAATCCCCCCCTCTCCGCCACGTCCTGTACCATCCGCCGCGGCCGTGCTCAGGCGGGGAGTTAGCGGTGCCCTGTGACCCGCAATCCGCTCTAGCGGGGCTGACATCCCGGCCGAGGTCAACGACCTCCGCCGCACGTTTCGGAGCCCGACGTTGAACGTCGGGTCCCACGCGGCGACGGCCCGCGAACCCCGTCAGGTCCGGAAGGAAGCAGCGGTAAGCGGTCCTCCGTCGAGCGCCGTGGGACAACCTGGCGGGAGCCGGGCTCCGGGGCGACGGCGGGTGGCTCGCGGACCGAGGCCGGGCGCACGGCCGACTCTCACCCCCTGCCTCCGACGCCTGATGGCGCGGTGTAGGGTTAGCCGAACATCCCGTCGATCCCCGAGGCCGCCTTGACCGATCCCACGCCCACTTCCGACCTGGCCGCGGCGCCAGATCCGCGCCGCGCCCTGTACCGCCGCTGGCGGGCCCAGCGGTTCGTCGAGGTGGTCGGCCAAGACGCCATCGTCAGCACGCTCCGCCGGGCCGTGGCCACCGACCGGATCGTCCACGCCTACCTGTTCGTCGGGCCGCGCGGGACGGGCAAGACCTCGACGGCCCGGATCTTGGCGAAGGCGATCAACTGCACGAACCGCGGCGACGACGGTGAGCCGTGCGACACCTGCCCGGCGTGCGTCGCCATCCGCGAGGGTCGGGCGCTGGACGTCATCGAGATCGACGCGGCGTCCCACGGCCTCGTCGAGGATGCCCGCGACCTGGTCATGCGGGCCCTCACCGCTCCGGCGGACCTCCGCCGGCGGGTGTACATCATCGACGAGGTCCACATGCTGAGCCCGCATGCGTTCAACGCGCTGCTCAAGCTCATCGAGGAGCCGCCCGACCACGTCGTCTTCATCCTGGCCACGACCGACACCCATCGCGTCCCGCCCACGATCATCAGCCGCACCCAGCGGTACGACTTCCGCCGACTGCCGGCCGATGTCATCGCCGCCAAGCTGACCCGGATCGCAACCGCCGAGGGGGTGGAGGCCGATGCCGCCGCGCTCGAGCTGATCGCCCGCCTGGCCGATGGCGGCATGCGCGACGCCGAGTCACTGCTCGACCAGGTGATGGCCTACGCCGGGGACCGGGTGGAGGAGGCATCCGTCCGGGACGCGGTGGGCCTGGCCGATGACGAGGCCATCGGCGGACTGCTCGACGCCTACGTCGCCGGTGACGCCGCCGGCGCCCTCCGGCGGATCGCCGACCTGTCGGATGCCGGGCGTGACCTGGGCCAGGTGGCCCAGCAGCTCGAGACCGAGGGTCGCCGCCGGCTCCTGGCCTCGCCGGCCGACCCGGTTCTGGCTCGGCGTCTCGCCGCCGTCCTCCGGGCGTCATCCGAGGCGGGAAGCGCCGGCGCTCGCGAGGGCCGCGCGCGGCTCCACCTCGAGCTGCTCGCCGTGGACAGCGCCGAAGCGGACGTGACCGTCCCAGTGGCGTCGCCGCCACCGGCGCCCGTCGCCAAGCCCAGCGTCCCACCGGCGCCGGCGCCAGCCAAGCCCGTGGCCGCATCACCGAAGGCCGCCGCGGTCTCTGCCGAACCCGCGCCGGTATCGCCTCCTGCGCCGACGCGCGCGGCGCCCACTCCCGCGCCGGTGCCCAACGGGGAGCGGCCGACCCTCGACCTCGTCCGCGCCCGCTGGGGCGAGGTCGCCGAGCGGGCCAGCCCGGCCATCAAGCCGCTCATCCGCGAGTGCCGGCCCTACCAGCTCGAGGGGGCGCGGCTGACCCTCGCCTTCCCCGAGGGACGCGAGTTCCTCCGCGGCCGGGTCGTCGAGCGCGCGAAGTCCATCGAGGAGCTGCTCGGCCAGATGTTCGGCGGCTCCTGGGCGGTGGAATGCGTGGCCGCGGCGGTCGACCTCGAGCCGCTCACCGTCGAGCAGGCACTCGACCCCGGCGAGAACCCCGACGCCAACGCGCTCCTCCAGCGGACCCTCGAGATCACCGGTGGCCAGCTGGTCGACGCCCCGGAGGTGCGGACGTGAACATCGGCCAGCTGACCCGGATGGCGCAGGAGATGCAGGCGAACATGGCCCGCGTCCAGGCCGAGCTGGCCGAGACGACCGTCGAGGCCACCGTCGGTGGGGGAGCCGTTCGCGTGGTCATGACCGGGACGCAGGAGCTCCGCGAGATCGTCATCGACCCCGCGACGGTCGACCCCGACGACGTCGAGATCCTCCAGGACCTCGTGTTTGCGGCCATGACCGATGCCCTGGCCCAGAGCAAGCAGCTCGCCGCCGACAAGATGGCTGCGGTCACCGGCGGCATGGGCCTCCCGGGCATGGGCAGCCTGCCCGGCCTGCGCTGACCCGAGCCGGCATCGGTCCATGGCCGGCCTGATCGCGCCCGTCGCCAAGCTGATCGAAGCCTTCAACCGGCTCCCGGGGGTCGGCCCGAAGACCGCCCAGCGGCTCACCTACCACGTCCTCCGGAGCCCGACCGACGAGGCGCGGGCCCTGGCCGACGCGCTCATCGCGGTCAAGGAGCAGGTCGCCTATTGCTCGGTGTGCTGGAACATCACCGAGGTCGGCGTCGACCCGTGCGTCATCTGCGCCGACCCACAGCGGGACGCGACCCGCATCTGCGTGGTCGAGGAGCCCCTCGACGTCCTGGCCATCGAGCGGACGCGTGAGTTCCACGGCCGCTACCACGTCCTCCACGGCGCCATCAGCCCGATCGACGGCATCGGTCCGGAGGGGATACGGGCCCGCGAGCTGGTGGCCCGCGCCAGGGAGGGGGGCGTGGAAGAGGTCATCCTCGCCACCAACCCCAACCTCGAGGGCGAGGCGACGGCCATGTACCTCGGCGACCTCCTCGGGGAGCTGGTCCCGGCCGTGACCCGCATCGCCCGGGGCGTGCCGGTCGGCGGCGACCTGGAGTACGCCGACGACGTGACGCTCATTCGCTCCCTCCAGGGGCGGCGCCAGCTCGAGCGCGGCTGATCCCGACCTCGGTTGACAGTCCCGCAGCTCGCCCGTAACATCACCAGTCGCGCCGGTCGACCACCGGCGGGTGTCCCGTGAACGACGGCCAGGGGCCGCGCCGCACGGCACCAGGGGATCTCCCATGGAGGCCTCGAATCGAACGAAGCCGATCCAATCGGTGGCGTTGTCTTATCAGCTGAAGAGTGACAGGAACCCACACGAGTCAGCGGGACAAACGTCTGGACCTTTGAACCGGTGGAGCAGCCGCAAGGCGAAACCACTGGTTTTTTGTTCGGAGAGTTTGATCCTGGCTCAGGACAAACGCTGGCGGGGTGCGTGAGACATGCAAGTCGAACGGGGTTGATCGGGCTTGCTCGATCAACCTAGTGGCGGACGGCTGAGTAACGCGTAGG
>DATBIW010000096.1:0-8094 GCA_036556745.1 Candidatus Limnocylindria bacterium
GGCCGCCGGCTCCTCGGCCGCCGGCTCCTCGGCCGCGGGCTCTTCGGTGGCCGGCTCTTCAGCCGCGGGCTCCTCGGTGGCCGGCTGCTCAGCAGTCCCGAGCGATTCTCGGACCTGGTCGATCCGGGTCGAGCTCAGGGAATCAATCTCGCTGTCGGTGGCCCACGACGGTGCGCTCACCGGTCGATAGTCCGGCAGCGATGGTCTCGCCCCGACGCTGGCTGGCAGCAAGGCCCCAGCAAGCAGGGCGAAGGCCGCGATCAGGGTGATCAAGCGTTGGCGTGGCTGTGGCACCGTGGCTCCTCCCAATGTTGACCCATTGAAACGGTGCGCGCCGGACGGTGCGGCGCCGAGGGCGGCACTGTACCGCAGACCGTCCGGCTTGGCTGAACGGGCGCCAGCCAGCGTTGCCGACAGGCACCTGTTTCCCCCGGCCCCGAGCGGATGCCAGGCCCAGGTGCGAACCTTTGACCATGCGCGGGCGTCCTACCCACATGGCCGGCACCCCGAGTTTCGCGCGTATCCGCCCCATGATTCTGGGTGCACTGATCCCGGTTCTGGCCATCGCCGGCTGCGCCTCGCTCCCATTGGGGAACGGAGAATCCGCATCGAATTCGAGTGCGGTTCCGGGCGCCGCGAGCGCCTCCGCGGAGCACGCGGACGTGGGCTCGGGCGAGGTCGCATCAAATCCCCAGGCCATCCCCGATCCCCTCGGTCCGACCACCCATGGGGCGGGCGAACCGATCGAGATCGCCGGGATGACCGTGGCCTACGTGGGCCTCATGGCGGAGGGAGGCCAGCTGGTCGCCCGCTTCGACCTGATCAGCGGAACCGCGCCGGAGGACCTCCGGTTGGTGGCCCCCGGCGGCGAGATCGTCGCGGTCACGACCGAGGGCGGCGACCTCGTCAGCCTGCCGTTCGGGAGTGCGGCCGATCCGCCCGACAGCGGGTCATCGGTCACCCTGGTGGTGGGAAACCAGCTGGTCGTGTTCGTCACCGGGGAGCCGCGGTAACCGTTCCCTAAGCCCGGGCAAAGCCCGCCCGGTCAGGCTGGCCGCCATGGCACCCGGCCCGGAGCTGCACGCCCCCGACGACGAGCTGCTTGCTCTCGTCATCGGCGGGCCCCACGCCCTCCAGGCGGCGCGACGACTCCTCGACTGCCATGGCCTCGAACGGCTTCCCAACCTGCACGTCGGCGAGCTGACCGCGGGCACCGGCGTCGGTCCGCGGAAGGCGGCGGCGACCGCCGCCGCGTTCGAGCTGGCGCGGCGCGCGGCGGCCCGCTGGCCGTCCACCGGCTGGCGCGTCCGGACCCCGGCCGACGTCGCCGAGCGGCTGCTCCCCGAGATGGGTCACCTGGAACGCGAGGAGCTGGTGGTCTGCCTCCTGAACACCCGGAACGTGGTGCTCGGCCGCTCGACGGTGTACGTCGGGAACCTGGCCGGCTCCCCGGTCCGGATCGGCGAGGTCTACCGCGAGGCCGTTCGCCGCCAGGCGGCGGCCGTCATCGTTGCCCACAACCATCCGTCCGGGGACCCGTCACCCTCCGGCGACGATCTGCGGATCACGTCCGACCTGGCCGACGCCGGCCGGCTCCTGGACATCGAGCTCCTCGACCACCTGGTCATCGGCCATGACCGGTGGATCAGCCTCCGCGCGGCCGGCGCGCTGTGAACGAGCCCGGGATCGGCTAGGGCCCGACCACCCGGTAGAGGCCGCCCCGGTTGAAGTCGACCAGGTACATCTCGCCGTCCTCGTCCTCGCCGAAGGCGCTCGGCGCCAGCCCGCTCCGGAGGACGATCCGCGGCGTGTACGTCGTCCCGTTCACGTCCAAGGTGAAGATGAGCCCGCTGCACCAGTCGGCAAAGATGTAGGCGCCGTTCATCGACGGCTGCTGCTCGCCGCGGTAGACGTAGCCTCCGACCACCGCGCAGCCCAGGCTGTGGTCGTACTCGGCGATCGGCGGGACGTACCCGGCCGTCGAGCAGCTCGAGCCGCCGCGGCAGTGGGCGCCCTCCATGATCGGCCAGCCGTAGTTCTGGGCCCCCTCGGCGTCCGGCGCCTGGCGGTCGATCTCCTCCCAGTCGCCGCCACCGACATCGGCGATGTACAGATCGCCGGTCGCGCGGTCGAAGCTGAAGCGCCATGGGTTGCGCATCCCGACGGTCAGGATCTCCGGCGCCCCACCGCCTGAGGCAAACGGGTTCTCGGCCGGGATGGCGTACGCCCGGTTCGGCAGCGGCGTGCCGTCCACGTCGAGGCGGAGCATCTTCCCGAGCAGGCTGTTCAGGTTCTGGCCGTTCTGGAACTGGTCGTTCTGGCCGCCGCCGTCGCCCATCGAGACATACAGGTAGCCGTCCGGACCGAAGGCCAGGCCGCCACCGTTGTGGTTGGCCGCCGGGTCGGGCACCGCCAGCAGGACGATCTCCGAGCCCGGGTCAGCCGGGCCGGGCTGGGTGACGTGGTATTCGGCGATGACGTCGGCCTCGTCCGAGTTCCGGGTGTAGGCCACGAAGAAGCGGCCGTTCTCGCGGTAGTCGGGGTGGAAGGCCAGCCCCAGCAGGCCCTGCTCGCCCTCCGATCGGACGATGGACCGGATGTCGAGGAACGGCGTCGTGTTCAGCTGGCCGCTGGGCTCGACGATGTGGATCACCCCCCGCCGCTCGACGACGAACAGGCGGTCCGAGCCGTCCCCGGCGTTGGTCACCGCGGTCGGGTAGACGAAGCCACCGACCACCGACTCGAGGGCGACCGTCGCCGGACCGGACACGATGTCGGTCGGCGCCGGAGTCGGCTCGGAAGCCGATGCGCTCGGCTCCGCCGACCGACTGGGCTCGGCCGATGCGGGGGCCTCCGACGGCGACAGGCTCGGCGACGAGGTCGGCGACGGGCTCGAGCAGGCGACCGCCAACACGACGAACGCGGCCACCGAGGCCGCGATTGGCAGGGGTCGACGAGGGCGGAGATCCGACATGGGTCCGCACAGCCTACCCGCTGGGATGGGGTAGGGTTCGAACCGCCGATGACGACGACCCGTTCGAGCCTTCGCGCCGTCGCACGGGCCGTCGCGCCCGGTCCCGAGGCGCTCGGGACGGCCCCCACCATCACGATCGAGCGGGTCGACCCCGAGCTCGACGGCGGCCGCTACCCGGCCAAGCGGGTCGTCGGGGACTGGCTCGCGGTGAGCGCCGACATCATCGCCGACGGCCACGACGTGCTCGGCGCGGTGCTCCTGATCCGGGCCGACGACGAGGCCGACTGGCGCGAGATCCCGATGAAGCTGACCCGCCACGACCGCTTCGTCGGCCGGGTCCGGCTCGCCCGCAACCGGTGGCACCGCTACACGATCGAGGCCTGGCGTGACGAGGTCGCCAGCTGGTCGAGCCGGCTGAACCGCAAGGCTCGCCTCCGGCTGGCGGTCGAGGTCGAGCGCGCCGAGGGCCCGGCCGTGCTGGACGCCGCCGCGCAGCGGGCACGCGCCGCCGGCGCCAAGACCGATGCCGCGCTCCTGACCGACGCCCGCCGGCGCCTGGCCCGGACGCCGGACGACCGCGAGGCTGCCCGGATCGCCCGCGAGCCGGCACTCATCGCGGCGGCCGGCCGGCACCCCGACCGCCGGACCGCGACCCGCTACGACCGCGAGCTCGAGTTGGTCGTCGACCGCGCGTCCGCAGCGACCGGGGCGTGGTACGAGCTCTTTCCCCGCTCCCAGGGCCGGCGGCCGGGCCAGGCGACAAGCCTGGTCGAGGCTGAGTGGCGGCTCCCCGAGCTCGCCCGGCTCGGCTTCGACGTCGTGTACCTCCCACCCGTCCACCCGATCGGGTCGACCAACCGGAAGGGCCGGAACAACGCCGAGCGCGCCGAGCCGGGCGACGTCGGGAGCCCCTGGGCGGTCGGGTCCGCCGACGGCGGGCACGAGGCGGTGGCGCACGAGCTCGGCGGCCTCGGCGAGTTCATCCACTTCCAGCGGGCCGCCGCGCGCCAGGGGCTCGAGGTGGCCCTCGACCTCGCCATCCAGGCCTCGCCCGACCATCCATGGGTCCGCGACCATCCCGAGTGGTTCCGCCACGCCCCGGATGGCTCGATCCGGTACGCCGAGAACCCTCCGAAGCGCTACCAGGACGTCTACCCGTTCGACTTCCACGCGCCGGACCTCGAGGTCCGGGCGGCCCTCTGGCAGGCGTGGCTCGAGGTCGTCCTGACCTGGGTCGAGCGCGGAGTCCGGATGTTCCGGGTCGACAACCCGCACACCAAGCCGGTCGCCTTCTGGACCTGGCTCATCCGCGAGGTCCAGTCCGAGTTCCCGGACGTCGTCTTCCTGGCCGAGGCCTTCACCCGCCACAAGCAGATGCGGCTGCTCTCCAAGGCCGGCTTCACCCAGTCGTACACCTACTTCACCTGGCGGACCGATGCGCCCGCGCTGCGCGACTACCTGACCGAGCTGACCCGGACCGAGATGCGCCAGTACTACCGCGGCAACCTGTTCACCAACACGCCGGACATCAACCCCCGCTACCTGGCCCGGGGCCGGGCGACGTTCGTCAGCCGCCTCGTCTTGGCGGCCACGATGTCGGGCCTTTACGGCATCTACTCCGGGTTCGAGCTCCTCGAGCACCGCCGCATCGGCCGGTCCGAGGAGTACGCCGACAGCGAGAAGTACGAGATCGTCGTCCGCGACTGGGACGCACCCGGCAACCTGAAGCCGCTGCTCGCCACCCTGAACCGGCTGCGCCGGACCTGGCCGGCGCTGCGCCGGACCGAGACCCTCCGCTTCGAGCCGATGCGCGGGACCCGGAGCCTGTTCTACCGCCGCGCCCTGCCGGTCGGCCGGGTGGACCTCCTGGCCGAGGACGCCAAGGCCTGGCGCAACCCGGTGTGGGTGGCGGTCAACGTCGCCCCGACGCGGGCCGAGCAGGTCGTCCTCCGGCCGCGCCTGAAGGCCGTCGGGATCGACCCGGCGCGGCCGTATCGGTACGTGGACCTCCTCACCGGGGAGCAGCACACCCGGCGGAGCCCGACGATCACGATGACCCTGGGCCCGGACCGGCCGTTCGCGATCTTCACCCTGGAGCAGGACCCCGGGTAACGGTCGTGCCCCTCCCCGGCCTCACGTTCCTCGGCCACGCCACGATGCTCATCGAGGTCGGCGGCCTGCGGGTCCTGACCGATCCGATCCTCGTCGACCGGTTGACGTTCCTGACCCGCGTCGTCCGCCCCCTGGACCCGACGCTCTATGCGGGGATCGACCTCGTCCTGGTCAGCCACCTCCACCTCGACCACCTCGACCGCGTATCCCTCGCCCGTCTGGAGGTCCCCCAACCGGAGCTCGTGGTGGGTCCAGGCGCCGGGCCGCTCGTCCGGTCGTGGGGCTGGCGTCGCGTCACCGAGCTGGCGCCCGGGGAGTCGCACCGGGTCGGGGACGTGCTCGTGACCGCCGTCCCCGCCCTGCACCCCGGCTCGCGGCCGCCATTCGGGCCGCGCGGGACGGCGGTCGGCTACCTCCTCGAGTCGGGCCCCGCCCGGCTGTACTTTGCCGGCGACACCGACCTGTTCCCAGAGATGGCGACGATGATCCCCGGCGAGCTGGACGTCGCGCTTCTGCCGATCGGCGGCTGGGGCCCGCGGCTGGGGAGCGGCCACCTCGACCCGGTGCGGGCCGCGGAGGCCGCCGCCCGGCTCCAGCCGCGGTTCGCGGTGCCCATCCACTGGGGGACGCTGTGGCCGTACGGGCTCAAGACCGTGTCCGCCGGACGGCTGGCCGGCCCGCCGGCCGAGTTCGAGCGCCGGCTGCTCGAACGGGTCGGTCCGGAGGGCGCTCGACCGCTCATCGCCCGCCCTGGTGAGCGGGTACCCTTTGTCCCCTGACCGCCCGTCCTCCTGACCCGAGGTAAGTCGCCTTGCGCACCTGGCTGTCGCGCACCGCCGCCGCGTACCGAGCCCAGTTCAACGCTGTCCGCCATTGGCGACCGACGCCGCTCGGAGTGGTCGTCCGCGTCGGCCTGTCGATCGTGTCGGCCTGGATCAGCCTGTGGATCACGATCTGGCTGGCTCCGGGGATCTCGACCAGCCCCGGCACCTTCGTGATCGTGGCCGTCGCGCTGATCGGGGCGGCCGACTTCTTCATTCGCCCGCTTCTGCTGGCCGCCGTCCTGCCCATCGGCTTCATCGCCGTCACGCTCGCCGGCCTCGCCTACCGCGCCCTGTCGTTCTTCCTGATCCTCCCGCTCGTCGGTTTCGACCTCGGCGGATTCGGCAGCGCCGTCGTCGGCGCGGTGATCTACGCCGTGGTCAGCACGATCTTCGGCGGGCTGGTCGGGATGACCGATGACGAGTCCTACGGCCAGCGGGTCGCCAACCAGGTCATCCGGAACATGGAGCGCGTGCCCCCGACCACGGTGCCCGGCGTCCTCGTCATCCAGGTCGACGGGCTGCCGTACCCGCTGCTCGCCGCCCAGGTGCGGGCCGGGACGATGACCACCGTCTCGCGCTGGATCCGGTCCGGGAGCCACCGGATGATGGAATGGACCGCCCAGCTGCCGTCCCAGACCTCGACCAGCCAGGCGGGGCTGCTCCACGGGAACAACGACGGCATCCCGGCCTTCCGCTGGTACGAGAAGAAGCGGCGGCACCTCATGGTGTCCAACAAGCCGGCCGATGCCGCGGAGATCGAGTCGCGGATCAGCGACGGGAACGGCCTGCTGGCCAACGGCGGCGCCTCGATCGACAACATGTTCTCGGGTGACGCCACGATCCCGCGGCTCACGATGAGCATGCTGAACAGCGACAAGGACCGCGCGGGTCGGGATCGGAGCATCTACTACTTCCTGCTCAACCCGTACAGCATCGGGCGAACCGCGGTCCGCACCCTGGGCGAGCTCTTCAAGGAGGTCTACCAGGCCTTCCAGCAGCGCCGCCGGAAGATCGAGCCCCGCATGCACCGGGGCCTGAAGTTCGCCGGACTGCGGGCGACGACCAACGTCGTGCTCCGCGACCTGAACCACGCCCTGGTCAGCGAGCAGATGCTTCGCGGGACACCGGTCATCTACGTCGACTTCGTCGACTACGACGACATCGCCCACCACACCGGGCCGGAGCGGGTGGAGGCCCTCCAGTCGCTGTTCGGTATCGACCGCTCGATCGCGCGTCTCGAGGCGCTGCTCCCCGACTGCCCCCGGCCGTACCGGATCGTGATCGTGTCGGACCACGGCCAGAGCCAGGGTGCGACCTTCCGCCAGCGCTACGGCGAGACGATCGAGGATTGGCTCCGGCGCCGGATCGGCGCCGAGACGACCCGGACCGCGACGAAGCCGACCGAGGAGGCCGGCCGGCTGTCCACCGTCCTGACGGAGGCGAGCAACGCGCCGGGCGCGACCGCGGCGCTCGGCCGGGCCGCGATGAAGAGCCGGACCGATGCGGAGGGCCGGGTCGCCGTCGGCAACCTGAAGGAGGAGGCGGCCGAGGACCAGCCGACCGAGGCGCTCCCCGATCTCGTCGTCGTCGGCTCGGGCAACCTCGGCCTGGTCTACTTCGGCGTCTCCGAGGATCGGATGACGATGGAGGAGATCGAGCAGGCGTTTCCGGGGATGCTGGCCGAGCTGGTGGCCCTCGAGGGCATCGGGCTGGCGATGATGCGAACCGCGGACGGCCACGCGGTGGCGGTGGGCGCGAAAGGTCGGCACGACCTGACGACCGGGGAGGTGAGCGGCGAGGATCCGCTGCTCCCATATGGGCCCGATGCCGGGGACCAGCTCCGCCACGAGGACGGCATCGACAACGTTGGCGACATCGTGCTCATCAGCCGGATCGACCCCGGAACCGAGGAGGTCGCCGCGTTCGAGGAGCTCATCGGCAGCCATGGCGGGCTGGGTGGCTGGCAGACCCGCCCGTGCCTGGTCTATCCCGCCGACTGGCCCGAACCCGATGGGCGGCTCATCGGCGCCCCAGCCGTCCATCGGCAGCTGAAGCGCTGGATCGCCGCCGAACAGGCCTGACGAGGGGGGCTGGTGGGCATCTTCGACGGCGTCCTCGGGATCTTCAGCCATGACCTGGGGATCGACCTCGGGACGGCGAACACCCTTGTCACCGTCCGGCACC
>DATBIW010000097.1:0-2817 GCA_036556745.1 Candidatus Limnocylindria bacterium
TGTCGTCGCATGCGGGGGGAGGCGTGGGAGGCGGCGTATCGGGTGTCGGCGACGGCGAATCGGTTGGCGATGCCGTGGCTGATGGAGGCGGCGGCGTGGCCGGGTCGGCCGGAGTGGTGGCCGTGATCACGTTCGAGAACGGACCGAGCCAGGCGACGTTCACGGCTCGAACCCGATAAGAGTAGGAGCTGCTGGCGGCGAGACCGCTGTTGGTCAGGGTGTGGCTGGCCGGGCCCAGCTCCCCGAGTTTGAACCACTGGCCCTGGCCGTTTCGCCGCCAGATCTCCCATTTCTGGACCGGCCCGCCGCCGGGCCCATCGGTCCACCGGATCGTCATCGTGTGGGCCGTGATGCCACTCAGCTGAAGCGAGGGCGCGCTCGGGGGATCGGGCGGCTGCTCGTTGGGCGCGAGCGAGGGCAGCGGGATGAACGAGGGGATCGGCGTCCCCGACGGTTCGGGGGTGAAGCTGGGCTCGACGGCCGGGTCGGGGTTGAGGCTGCCATCGTCGTCGGGCGGTCCCGGCGTCAGCAGGCCCGCGATCTCCGAGGGAGCCGGACCGATGTCCAGGTTGCCGACCCAGCCGACCAGCTGCGAGGCCCCGAACACGACCAGGATGCCAGCCACGACCGTGCCCGCCACCGCCGTCCCGAGGCGAGCCCAGGCGAGGCCGAGCACCAACCGGGAGGGAACGGGGAGTGGCGGCGGAGACCCGGCGGCGCCGACGTCCACGGCCGCCAGCGAGTCGAAGGCGCCCAGCCGTCTGGCGCAGGAGGCGCAAACCGCGGCGTGAACCGCGACCTCACGCGGGGGATCGCCAACGGCCCCCTCGACGAGCCATTCGTCGAGGATCTGGTGGGAATCGGTCATCCGCGTCCGCCCGGAAGGATGGGTGCCGCGGTGGCGCGCACCCGGGCCGAAAGCTCGCCCGAGGGGGGATCGGCCTGGCGCGTCTCGGAGGAGGCGAGGTAGGCGGTCAGGTACTCGCGGCGGGCCTTGCGGACCCGTTCGTCGCTGCCGACGATCTCGTAGACGTCAGCCGGCGAGAAGCCCTCGACCGATGTCGCGACGATCGCGGCTCGGCTCCGGACGTCGAGGCTGGCCAGGGCGTCGAACGTTGGCGCCTCGACGCCGAGCGACCCGAGGGCGTCGCGGCGCTCGATCTCGCTGGGGCGCTGGTGTCCCCAGGCCGGGCGTCCGGCCCCCTTGGTGACCTCGGCTCGCAGCCACGCCGCCGCGCGGACGGGATGGCGGAGCTCCTCGATCCGTTCGACCCCCTTGGCCAGCGCCTGGGCCGAGAGCTTGCCGGCCAGCGGGGCATCGCCCAGGGTGACGAGCATGGCGAACCCGAGCAGGCGATCGCCGTGCAGCTCGACGAAGTCGCCGGTTCGCGAGTGCTCCTCCACGTCACGGATGGTAGCCCACCGACGTTTGAACTCCAGTCACCCGCCTGGGGTACGAAAAGTGGCCAGATGCTTGACATCGGGCTAGAATGGCTGCTGGACCCTTGACAGACCTCTTGACAAATCCCTTGACACGCGCCGCCACGGTGCGCAGGACCTCCCCATGAGCTCAGCCGGCTCGGTTGCCGAGATCAAGTCGCGCCTGCCCGTCGCCGAGATCGTCGGGGAGACGGTCACGCTCAAGCGGGCCGGCTCGACGATGAAGGGCCTCTGCCCGTTCCACACCGAGAAGACTCCGTCGTTCACGGTCAGCCCGGAGCGCGAGTCGTGGCACTGCTTTGGCTGCGGCGAGCACGGGGACATCTTCACGTTCGTCATGAAGCGCGACGGGATTGACTTCCGTGAGGCCCTGAACCGGCTGGCCGAGCGTGCCGGGGTGGAGCTGTCCGCCGCCGGCGCCCGCGAGGATCGGCGTCGGAAGCGCCTGCGGGAAGCGCTCGAAACCGCGATCAGCTGGTATCGCGAGGTCCTCCGCCAGGCTCGGGTCGCCGAGCCGGCCCGCCGCTACCTGGCCGAGCGTGGCTTCACCGAGGAAACGCTGGACCGGTTCGGCATCGGCTTCGCGCCGGACAGCTGGGAGGCGCTGGTCAAGCGCCTGGCGGCCAAGGGCTTCAGCTCAGAGGAGATGGTCGCTGCCGGCCTGGCGAGCCAGGGTCAGCGGGGCAAGCCGGTGGACCGGTTCCGCGGCCGGATCATGATCCCGATTCGCGATGCCTCGGGGAAGCCCACCGGACTCGGGGGCCGTGTGATGCCCGACGGGGAGGGGCCGAAGTACCTGAACTCGCCGGCCACCTCCCTGTTCGACAAGAGCCGGACCCTGTACGCCATCGACCTGGCCCGACAGTCCATCCGCAAGGAGAAGCTGGCGGTCATCGTCGAGGGCTACACCGATGTCATGGCCGCCCACCAGGCAGGCTTCACCAACGTCGTCGCCTCGATGGGCACCGCCCTCACCCGTGGCCAAGTGGACCTCGCGACGAAGTACGCCGACTCGATCGCCCTGGCCTATGACGTCGACCTGGCCGGTGAGGCCGCGACCGAGCGGGGCCTGCTCGACGAGCTCGGGCCGAGCCAGAGCGTGACCAAGGTCCGCGTCATCCGCATCCCCGCCGGGAAGGACCCGGCCGAGCTGTTCCAGACCGATCCGGACGCTTGGCGGAGCGCAGTCGAGGAGGCCAAGCCGGTCGTCGAGTACTTCATGGACCGGGTGGCGGCCGAAGTGGACGTGAGCACGGTTGCCGGACGGCGCGAGATGGCCGGCCGGGTGCTCGCCATCCTCCAGCGAGTCGGCGATCCGGTCGAGCAGGACCTCTACGTCCAGCAGCTGTCCCGGACGGTCCAGGTGGACGAGCGCGT
>DATBIW010000098.1:0-5383 GCA_036556745.1 Candidatus Limnocylindria bacterium
ACCTCGCGGCGGATCTCGGCGGCCGCGCGGGTCGGGGAGTCGGCCGCGGACAGGCCGGCGCAGTCGGGGCAGCGCAGCTCCGAGGCGATCGCCTCGACCTGCTCATCGACGCTGGCCGGTGGTGCAGGCCGGAGGATGAGCAGAGCGCCGAGGACGACGGCCGCAGCCACGATCCCCAGCCCCGCCCAGGCCGCCAACGTGCGTCGCTCGAGGCTCACGGGGCCACCCCGATCAGCGGGAGGTAGCGGTCCACGTCCTCGGCCGTCAGCGGCCCGTAGTGCTTGGCCCGGATGATCCCGTCGGCGTCCACGAAGAACGTCTCCGGCGGTCCCAGCACCCCGTAGTCGAGCGCCACCGCCCCCGAGTCGTCGATCCCGGTCGGCCAGCCCCCGTCGCCGTACCGGACCAGGAACTCGCGGGCCGCGGCCGGGTCGTCGTCGTACAGGATCCCGACCAGGGCGAGCGCGTCACCGTGGGCCTCCTCGGTCTCGAGCAGCACCGGGTGCTCGTCCACGCAGGCCGGGATGCACCAGCTGGCCCAGAAGTTGACGACCGCCGGTCGCCCGGCCAAGTCGGCCGACGCCAGGGTGGCGCCGTCGAGCGTCGTGAGCGAGAAGCCGGGCATCGGCTCACCGACCAGCGGCGAGGGGATCTCGCTCGGGTCACGGCCGAGGCCGGTGAACAGGATCCAGGCCAGCGGAATGGCCAGGACCGGGATGAGCAGCCAGCGGGCGCGACGCATCGGTCAGGCGGCCTCAGCAGGTGCCGGCTGGCGGCGTCCCGGCCAGAGCGCGAAGACGGCGCCGACGACGACGATCGCCCCGCCGATCCAGATCCACACGACCAGCGGGTTCACGAACAGGCGGAGGGTGACCGAGCCGCTGGCGGCGTCGTAGGCGAGGAGGGTCAGGTAGAAATCCTCGCGCGCCGAGGTCAGGACACTGGGGGTGGCGATCGGGACGACCGAGTTCGGGTAATCGCGAAGGGCCGGGCGGACCTCGGCCGCCTGGGGACCGCTGACCGCCAGCTCGGCCCGGGTCTCGAGGACGCGCGGGTCGGACGCCAGCGGCTCGCGGACGAGGTCGTGGTGGGTGACCGTGTAGTCCGCGACCTGGGCCGACTCCCCCGGCGCCAGGATCGCCGTGATGTCCACTGCCTGGGTGGCGCTGACCGCCACCGCCACCGCGGCGACCAGGACCCCGACATGGGCCAGGTACCCGCCGTAGCGGCGCCGGTTGCGGGTGGCCACGCCCCACGTGGCGCGGAGCGGGTTCTCCCCGCTGGCCCGCGCGCGTCCCCGCACCGCCCGCACGAGCTCCCCGACCAGGATGGCGCCCGAGAAGCCGGCCAGCCCCAGGGTCAGCAGGGCCGCACCGCTGCCCCCGAGCACGACGCCGCCGACCATGAACGCGACGCCGGCGATGGCCGGGACGACGAACCGGTCGCGGAGCACCGCCCGGCTGGTCTCGCCCCACGGCAGGGCAGGCCCGACCCCGAGCAGGAAGAGGAGCGCGGCGAAGAACGGGGCGCTGATCCGGTCGAACCAGGGCGCGCCGACGCTCAGCCGCTCCCCGCCCAGCGACTCGGCGACGAGCGGGTAGAGGGTCCCGAACAGAACCGCAAAGGCGAGGCCGCTGAACAGGAGGTTGTTGAGCAGGAACGCGGACTCGCGGCTGACGAGGGGTGGCGGCGGTCCGCTGCCGGCGAGATCGGGCAGGCGCCACAGGATGAGCGCGGCGCCGGCCACCAGGGCCATCAGCACCGCGCCCAGGAACCACGCCCCGATGGCGGACTGGGTGAACGAGTGGACCGACTCGATCACCCCGGAGCGGGTGAGGAATGTGCCCAGCAGGGTCAGCACGAACGTCGTGACCACCAGGATTGCAGTCCAAGTCCGCAGGGAGCGGCCGCGCTCCGCGACGATCGCCGAGTGGATGAACGCGGTGGCGGTCAGCCACGGCAGGAGAGCGGCATTCTCGACCGGGTCCCACGCCCAGTACCCGCCCCAGCCCAGCACCTCGTAGCTCCACCACGCCCCGGCGGTGATGCCCGCGGTCAGGAGGATCCACGGCCCGAGCGTCCAGCGGCGGATGACCCGCAGCCAGGCGGCGTCGAACCGCCGCCCGACGAGGCCGGCCACGGTCAGCGCGAACGGCAGCGCGAGCCCGGTGTAGCCCAGGTACAGGAGCGGCGGGTGGAGGCCCATGAACGGGTGGTTCTGGAGGAGCGCGTTCGGCCCATTGCCCTCCGCCGTCACCGGCGTGACCGATACGAACGGGTCCGACGGCCAGGTCATGACCGCGAAGAAGAAGGCGGCCACCAGGGCGAGCGTGGCAGAGGCCCACGGCATGAGCTCCGGATGGGCGTGGCGGTATCGGTACAGCAGGAGGCTCGACCAGCCGGTCAGGAGGAGCGTCCAGAACAGGATGCTGCCCTCCAGGGCCGCCCACAGCGAGATGAACGAGTAGAACGGCGGGGTGGTCGTGGCGTTGTTCCGCGCCACGTACAGGATCGAGAAGTCGTGCCCCAGCAGGGCGCTGACCATGGCGCCGCAGGCCAGCAGCGACAGGCCGAACGTCAGGTACACCGCGCGGCGCCCGGCCGCGGCCAGGCCCGGGTCGCCGCTCCGGCCGGCCAGGACCGAGGCCGCGGCAGCGAACAGGCTGATGGCGAGCCCGATGACGACCGCGGCGTGGCCGAGGGTGGCGGCCACCTCAGGGCAGCTCGAAGCCCGACGGTGCGACGTAGACCTCGTCGTGCTTGGTCAGGACCTCATCGGCCTCGAAGACCCCGTCCTCGCGGAGCGTGCCCTCGACCACCGCTCCGGCACCCTCACGGAACGAGCTCGTCGGCGCCACCGTCGAATGGACGGTGATCTCGGTGTCGCCGTCGGTCAGGACGAAGGTCAGGTCGGTGGCTGGTCCGGTCACGCTGCCGGGCAGGACGAGTCCCCCGAGCCGCACCTGCTGGCCGACGGCGGCCTCGCCACGCGCCGCCAGCTCGGTCGGGGTCTGGTAGTACACGAGCGCGTTGCCGACCCCGCTGAACACGAGCCACGCCAGGATGCCCAGCAGGCCGACCACGACGAGCCACGGCCCCCAGGCGCGCCGTGCGGGGGGCGGCAGCGGAGCGGACGAGGTCATCGGGTGGTGCCGGCCGCCTCCTCGGGCGGGTCGTCGCCCCGCTCGGCGCGACGCAGGCGGCGAACGAGGCTGACGGCATAGACCGTCACCGCGGTGAAGATCACGCCGTACGCCGAGACGACGAAGATCACGTCCCCGCTCATGGGTTCGGGCTCGCGGCGGCAGGGGTGGCGGCGGCGACCGCCTCGCGCCGGATGCTGTCCTCGGCGTCCCATTCGAGGCGGGCGAGGCGGTAGCGCTTGATCATCAGCCACAGCCAGACGAGGCTGAACGCGGCCAGCATGGCGAGCAGGGCGGCCACGAACTGGCCCGGCGCCGGCGGGTTCAGGATGTTCTCCGGATCGCCGAAGGTCGGCGGCTGGTGGAGGCCCCGCCACCAGATGACGCTGAAGTGGACGATCGGGAGGTCGATGGCGGCGATGATCGCGACGATCGCCGCCCGGGTTCCGCGCCGCATCGGGTCATCGGTCAGGCGGCGGATGAGCAGGTAGCCCAGGTAGAGCGCGAGCAGGACGGCCGTCGAGGTCAGCCGGGGGTCACCCCAGTCCCAGAAGGTGCCCCACACCGGGCGGCCCCACATCATCCCGGCCCAGATCGTCGAGGCGATGAACACCACGCCGATCTCGGCGCCGGCCAGGGCGACCGCATCGGCCCGCGGGTTGCGCCGGACGAGCCACCAGATCGAGGCGACCGTGGTCACCCCGAACGAGAGGTACGCGAGCCACGCGGTGGCGACGTGGAGGTACAGGATCCGCTGGGGCTGTCCCTGGTTCACGTCGGCGGGCACGATGAACAGGCCGAACACCGTGGCGGCCGCGACGGCCACCACCGCACCGATCCCCAGCACCCGGACGGCCATCGGCTACTCCTCGAGCGCGAGCCCGTAGGTCAGGCCGCCGGCCAGCAGCATGGCCACGTCGTAGCCGGCCAGGAGCTGGAGCCAGGCGGCGAGCTCACCGAACGGGTCGCCGGCCAGCAGGACGGCGGTGGCGCTGACCGACGCCAGGAGCAGGGGGGCGACCACCGGCAGGAGCAGCAGCGGAAGGAGGACCTCGCGCGAACGCAGCCGAACGGTGAGCCCGGCGTACAGGGTCCCGACCGCCGCCAGGCCGACCGAGCCCAGGCCGATGACCAGGAGCAGCCCGGGGGCTACGGCGACGACGTCGACGCCGAACAGGACCAGGCTGAGCGGCACGACGATCGCCCCGAGAGCGAGCATGGCGGCCAGCCCACCAAGTGCCTTGCCGAGGTAGATGGCGGCGCGGCTCACCGGATAGAGCCCGAGCAGCTCGAAGGCGCCGTCCTCGGTCTCGAGATGGTGGAGCCGGCCGAGGGCCAGGATGCCGCTCAGGACGACCGCCAGCCACAGCAGGCCGGGACCGGCCTCCGCCAGCCGATCGCGATCGGGCCCGAGGGCGAAGCCGAAGACAAGCATGGTGACTGCGGCCAGGAACAGGGTCGAGGTCACCGCCTGGCGGCCGCGGAGCTCGGCCCGGAGGTCCTTGCCGGCGATCGCGCCGGCCACCGCCAGGTGACGGGTGAGTCCCCTCATGGCCGCGATCCGGCCGTGATCGGTCCGACGGCAGCGCCGGTCGCCACCGGGGCGCGGATCTGCCCGGTCAGGCCGGTGCCGCCCACCTCGACCAGGAGGCCGTGCTCGAGGCGGGCCCAGCCGTCGAGGCGCGCCGTCAGCCGGTCTTCGGCGTGGGTCGCCACCAAGACGGTCGCCCCGGCGTCGCGCCACTCGCCGAGCAGGTCGTCGACGAGCGCCATCCCGTCGGCGTCGAGCGCGGCGTACGGCTCGTCGAGGAGGACCAGCCGGGGATGGCCCAGCAGGACGCGGGCGAGCGCCACCCGGCGCCGCATGCCGGCCGAGAAGCGGCCAACCCGGGAGGTGCGCTCGGCGTCCATCCCGACCCGTGACAGGGCGGCCGCGACACGGTCGGCGCGCTCCGGGGCCGGAACGCCCATCAGAGCCGCGCCGAAGGCCAGGTTCTCGGTGGCCGTCAGGTCGTCATACAGGCCCGTGGCGTGGGGCAGGAGCGCGACCCGGGGACGAACGGCCTCGGGCTGCACGGCGACGTCGATCCCGTCGACCACGGCCGTGCCGAAGGTCGGTCGCAGGGCCGTCGCCAGGATCCGGAGGAGCGTGGTCTTGCCGGCTCCGTTCGGGCCCAGCAGGGCCACGGCGCGGCCGGATTCGACCCGGAGCGAGACTCCGGCCAGGGCCGGGCTGCGCC
>DATBIW010000099.1:0-5958 GCA_036556745.1 Candidatus Limnocylindria bacterium
GCACCACGCTGAGCCTGCGGGTCGCCGCCGAGGCTCAGGCCCAGGGCGCGGTCGTCGCCTGGCTCGACCTGTCGCGCAGCTTCGACCCGGTCGAGGCGGTCGCCCGCGGGGTCGACCTGGCCTGGCTCGTGGTCATCACGCCGGCCAGCCTGGACGAAGGGCTGTCGATCGCGGGGAGCCTGCTGGCCGGTCGCTCGGTCGACCTGCTCGTGCTCGACCTGCCCGGTGGCCGGCTGGCACGGACCGATAAGGCGGCACGGGTCGGCGACCGACTGCATCGCCTGGCCGCGCTGGCCCGCCGAGCGGAGACCCTGTTGCTGATCCTCGACGCCCCGGGTCTCGCCGGCGGTCTGGCGACCGCGGTCGCCGAGTCGACCGGGATCCGGCTCGAGCTCGCCCGCCGGTCGTGGGTGCGGCTCGGGCGGGACGTCGTCGGGCAGCGCACCGAGGCGCTCGTGGCCCACAACCGCCACGGGCCGCCGGGGCGTCGGGCGACGCTCCGGATCCTCTACGCCGAGGGCGGCGAGCGGGACACGTGTCTCGCCCGGGACGCCCTGTTGATCGACCAAGCCCCCGCACACGAGGCCCCCGATCGCGAGACACACCATGCGACGGCTGCATCTGTTCCTGCCGCACCTGCCCCTCCATCTGGCCCTGGTCCGACGCTCCGAGCCCTGCCCGACGGGCCCGCTCGTGCTGGGCGGCCGGCCATGGAGCCCCGGGCCCGTCATCGACGCCGATCCGAGCGCACGGGCGCTCGGCGTCCGGCGCGGGATGGCGCTGGGGAGCGCGCATCGACTCGTCCCTGAAGCGACCTTCATCGACCCCGAGCCCGAGGCGGATCGGGGAGCTGCCGAGGCCGCGTTCGAAGCGCTCGGGGCATTCAGCCCGAGCCTTGCGGGGAGTGCCGATCCACGTTCCGTGGCGTTCGGCCTGTTCGAGGTGGGTATCGATGGCCTGGGACCGCTGTGGGGTCCCGAGCCGGTCCTCGCGGAACGCCTGACCGAGGCTCTCGCCCGGGCACTCCCCGGCGAGGTGCAGCCGCGGGTCGGCATCGCGGGCACGCACTTCGCGGCGACCATCGCCGCGACGGCCGCCGAGCCCGGGGAGCCGTGCATCGTCGCGGTCGGTGACGAGACGGCGTTCCTCGCCGATCGCCCATCGGGTCTGCTGACGACCGACCCCGACATCCGGGCCCGCCTGACCCGCTTCGGCCTGCGCCGGATCGGCCAGGTCGCCGAGCTGCCGATGTCGGCGTTGATCGCCCGGTTCGGCGAGGAGGGCGCTCGACTCCATGCTCGGGCACGCGGCCAGGAGACCGAACCGTTCCGCCCCCGGCGGGCGACCCGCCGCCTGGCCCTCGCCCTGCCCATCGAGCCGCCGGTCGAGGACCTCGAGCCGCTGCGGTTCGTGCTCCATCGCCTCGTCGCCGGGCTGACCGGCCAGCTCACGGCCCGCGGTCTCGCGGCGGACCGCGCCATCCTGGCGCTCGAGCTGGATCTGGCCTTCGCCCCGACCGGGACCCCGCCGCGGATCGAGGTCGAGCAACGATTCCCCGAACCCACCGCGGACGCCGAGGCGGTCGAACGGTTGCTGTTCGCGCGCCTGGAACGGGAGCCGCCGCCGGCCGCCGTCCAGCGGCTGGACCTCGAGCTGCGTGGGACGACCCCGGCCGCGGGGCAGCAACTGCCGTTGTTCGTGCCGCAGGCCGCCCGGACGGCTCGGCTCGATTGGCAGCTCGCCCGACTCGCGCTGACCTACGGGGAGGATCGCGTCCGGCGGGTGACGATCACCGACCCCGAGGCGCCGCTGCCCGAGGAGCGCTGGGCGTGGCAGGGGGTCGGGCTGACCGACGACCGTGGGGCCGGATCGTCGCCATGACCCGGTTGCTGCGTGAGCATCCGCGCATCGACGTCGAGCTCGACGGCGACGGTCGACTCGTGGCGATCCGCTGGAACGGCCGGCGCGAGGCGGTCGAGGTCTGCAATCGATGGCGGGTCGAGGAGGCGTGGTGGCGCGACCCGATCGCGCGCGATTACGCGAAGGTCGTCGGGGAGCGCTGGCTGGCCCTCATCTACCAGGACCGGATCGCCGGGACCTGGCACCTCGAACGCCTCTACGACTGAGGCGCCCAGCCAGACAGGCCCGATGAGGCGCCCAGCCAGACAGGACCGACCGACGCTCGGCGATGCCGAGCGTCAGCGAAGCGGTGTGCCGAGCGCCAGCGTGAGGACGAAGAGGGTCAGGAGCACGCCGATCGCGAGGACCAGCGCGCCGAGGTCCCGAGGCCGCGTTGACTGCATGGTCGCGATGTCCCCCATCCCGGTCCCGAGCATCCGGGTAGACGACGGCAGCATAGCGCCCGGCGCTCACCCCGCGTGTGACATCTTCGTGACATCTCCGGCGTCTACGGCGCCGGGCACGCTGCTCCGTAGAGGACGGTGACGAAGGTCGTGTCGCCGAGTGGGGCGATGGTCGTCTGCAGGCGGCACTCGCCGTCCCCGACCGAGTCCAGGACGAACCCGCCGTCCTCGCCCGGCCCGTTCAGCCCGACCGTGCTGAACGTCGCCGTCTCGAGGGCGCCCTGGTACCACGTCGCGATCGCCTGGGGGTCGCCCTGGACGGCGAGCCTGACGCTCGCCGGCTCGGGGCCGGCGTCGTCGGCGACGGTGCTGCCCGGGATCTGCGGGAAGCCCGCCGGAACGGTGTCCCAGATGCGGCCCCAGGCGGTGTCGGTCTGGCCGGCGGCGGCGGAGCCGGTCGGCTGGGCCGACGCTGGTTCCTCGCTGGCAGGGGTCGGTGGAGCTGCGGTCGCGGTGTCGCCCGGTGACGGGCTCGGCGCGCTCCCGCAGGCGACGATCGAAACGGCCATCGGCAGGATCAGCAGGAGGCGGCGGGGTCGCGTGGACATCCGGGGGAGTCTAGCCGTGGTGGCTGAAACGACATGTCACTCACAACGACATGTCGGTCATGGCGACGGATACGCCACGAACACGCTTGGCCGATCGCCCAGGATGCACGAGGAGGTCGGTCGAGCGATCGGTCCCGCACGGCTGTGTCGATCTCGTCGGTCACACCGACATGTCAGCACCGGCGACGGATCCGGGAACGACAGGACCCCGCCGCCCCCAACGCAGCGGGGTCCTGTGGCGTGGAGGAGGCGTGCGCAGGATCGAGGCTGAAGACCGCCTGTCAACGCCGCGTTCACGGATGGGACACGGAACGCAAAAACATCCCTGTCCGACGTCGCCGGACATGACAGGACCCCGTCGCCCCCAGCGACGGGGTCCTGTGGAGCCGGATCGTTGCTCACCAGCGGTCCGGCTGGTCGGCGCCTCGACCATCGCAGTCGGTGCCGACGGTTCGTCCCGAGCCCCCAGGCGCCGAGACGGAGTGTGGTGCTAGATCGCCGCCGCCTGGACCGCGAGGAGCGCGGGCAGGGCGACGAGGATCAAGAGCGACGCGCCCACCACGGCGAGGGCCGTCCGGAGCGCGGTCATGGCGACCGGTCGGAGCGGGCGATCGAGCGCGATCGGTGCGTGCATGTCTCAGAGACGCCGAACGCCTCTGAGTTGTTTCATCGCCCACACTATGAACATCTGTTCTATACTCGTCAATCCCCCGAACCGCCCCGGACTCGAGGCGATCGACGTGACCATCCCGTACGCCGAGCTCCACGCGCACACGAACTTCTCGTTCCTCGACGGGGCGTCGGCCTCGGACGACCTGGTCGACCGGGCTGTCGCTCGTGGCCTGACCGGCCTGGCCGTCACCGACCACAACGGCCTGTACGGCGTGGTGCGGTTCATGGGTGCTGCCGAGGAGGCCGGGCTCCACGGGATCGTCGGCGCCGAGATCGACCTGCTCGACCCGGCCGTTCCGGACCCCGACGGCGTCGTCATCCCGCCGCGCCGTCGACCGCGGCGTCGCCGCGCGGAGCCGGCCACCCCGGATGTGGTCGTCACCGACGGCCGGCCAGCCCGCCCACGGGCCCGGCGGGCGAGACTGCCCGGCCACCGGGACCCGGTCAAGGAGGACTTCCGCGGGATCGGCGACCGGGCGCGTGGCCCGCACCTCGTCCTGCTGGCCCGGACGCCGGCCGGCTGGCGCAGCCTGAGCCGGCTCATCTCGCACGCCAACCTGGCAGGGACCAAGGCGGTGCCGCGCTTTCGTCACGCCCTGCTCGAGGAGGATCACGAGGGCGTCATCGCACTGTCGGGTTGTCGGGACGGGGAGATCGCCCGGCGGCTGCGGGTCGGCGACCGGGCCGGCGCGCGGGCGGCCGCCGAGCGCTACGCGGGGATCTTCGGTCGGGGCGACGGTCCGTCGACCAGTGGCTTCTTCATCGAGCTGTCGCACCACCTGCTGCCCGACGACGACTGGCTCGTCGCGGAATCGGCGGCGCTCGCCGCGGAGCTCGGTCTGCCGGTCGTCGTGACCAACGACGTCCACTACGCGACGGCGGATGACCGCGAGTTCCACGACGTCCTGACGGCGATCCGCCACGGGCGCACGCTCGATACGCTGGCCGACCTGCGCCGACCCGATGCCGAGTCGTTCGTGAAGTCGGGCGACGAGATGGCGGCGCTCGCGGCGGGGTTCGACGCCGACACTGCCCGGGCCTGGCGCGAGGGGATCGCGACGTCGGTCGAGGTGGCCGCCGCCTGCGAGGTCGATCTCGGCTTCGAGCAGTACCGCTTCCCGGGCTTCCCGGTGCCCGATGGTGAGACGCCCTTCTCGTATCTGTCGGAGCTGTGCTGGGCGGGTGCCAAGCGGCGCTATCACCCGCTGACCTCGGCCGTCGTCAAGCGGCTCGCGCACGAGCTCGAGGTCATCGAGCGAGCCGGCCTCGCCGAGTTCTTCCTGATCTGCTGGGACCTCATGCGTTTCGCCAAGGAGCAGGGGATCCCCGCCCAGGGCCGAGGCAGCGCGACCAGCTCGATCGTGTCGTACACGCTCGGGATCAGCCGGGTCGAGCCGATCGCCCACAGCCTCCTGTTCGAGCGGTTCATCAACCCGGGCCGGACGACGTATCCCGACGTCGACATCGATTTCAGCTCGGCACGCCGGGAGGAGGTCATCCAGTACATCTACCGCCGCTACGGGCCGGAGCACACGGGCATGGTCTGCAACCTCGTCACGTACCGGGCGCGGTCGGCGGTCCGCGAGGTCGGCTATGCGCTCGGCTTCCCGCGGCCGCTCGTCGACCGGGTCGCCAAGGCGCTCGAGACCTACGACTCGGTCATGGTCCGGCGCGACCTCGAGGCCGACGGCGGGTTCGCCGAGTTCTTTCGGCGCTCGGGTGATGGATCGCCCGGCGAGGTCCTGGCCGCCGAACGTGCCGAGGAGCACGGGCTCGTCGACCGGATGGGCCAGCTCCGGCAGCAGGTCCCACTCGTCGGCAAGGTGCCGCCGTGGAAGCAACCGCCGGCGCCGGAGGATCCGAACGCGGAACGACCATTCGCATGGTTGCGGGAGATCGAAGGGGGCGAGGCCGCCCTGGGCGAGGCCGGCGCCCCGATAGCCGGGTCGATTCTGGTGGGAGCAGAGGATCGGGCACTTCCAAGGACGCATGGGCCGGCCGATGCCGCCGGCCACGCTCAGCCGAAGGCGGTCCCCGCACGGATCGGGTCGTCCGAGCCGCCTTCTGCTCCCCGAGGCCCTGGATCTTCTGGTAGGGACAGAATCGCGGCACCGAATGGCGCCGAGCTCTTCCGCGAGGATCCCCTCGCGCCCGTCACCACGATCCGTGGTGGTGGCCCGTCGGATGACGAGGGCGGTCCGGGGGATAGCCCGGCCAGCATCGCCTGGTTGCGTGCCGGCCGCGGGACCGGCTACCCCCAGCGGGCGGGCGACGTCGTGGAGGTCGACCCGGAGAGCGGCATGGAGCTGCCACCACCGCGCAAGACGGACCGCTTGGGCAGGCCGTCGATGTGGGATCCCGCCCCGACACCGGCG
>DATBIW010000100.1:0-1541 GCA_036556745.1 Candidatus Limnocylindria bacterium
GATGGAAGGCGGCCGGCGTCTCGGCGAGCGGCCAGGTGCTGTCGATGACCGGGGTGAGCTGCCCGGCCTCCGCCATCTCGCCGAGGCGTGCCAGGTCGTCGAGGCTCACCTTGGCGATGAACACGACCAGCCGCTCCCTGAGGAGCCGCTGACGAATCACCCCGCCGAGCAGCCGGGTCAGTGGCCCCCACATCCCCCTGCCCGCACCGACCAGGACGATCCGGCCCTCGGGGGCGAGCACTCGTCGGAGGTGGCGCAGCGGACGGTTCCCGCTCACGTCGATGATCACGTCGTAGCGCTCGCGTGACCGGGTGAAGTCCTCCGATCCGTAGTCCACGACACGGTCGGCCCCGACGGAGCGGAGCGTCTCGAGCTTCTCGGCCCGGCTGACGGCGGTGACATCGGCCCCGTGGGCTCTGGCGACCTGGACCAGGAACGAGCCCACGCCGCCGCCCGCGCCGTTGACGAGCACCCGCTCGCCGGGCTGCACCGCGGCATGGTCGCGCACCGCCTGGAGGGCGGTCAGACCGGCCACCGGGATCGCGGCCGCCTGCTCGAAGCCCAGGTTGGCGGGCATCCGGACGAAGTTCGTGCCGGCGACGTACTCGCCACAGGCCCCGCGCCGGATCCCGAAGACGCGGTCACCGGGGCGGAGTCCGGTCACGTCCTTCCCGACCGCCTCCACCTCGCCGGCGGCATCGGTCGCCACACCCGGATCGGCCGGCCGCCGCCAGCCGTTGTCGGTTCGGACGAGGAACGGGGCGCCCCGGACCCGGCGCCAGTCGCCGGCGTTCAGGGACGCGGCCCGGACCCGGACGAGGACCTCGTCGTCGGCCGGGGTCGGCTGGTCGACATCGGCCAGGCGGAGGTGGTCAGGGGAGCCGTACCGGTCCTGGAGAAGTGCCTTCATCGGTCTACTCTTACGTTGTAAGGTTTGGGCGCAAACTCTAGACCTTACGCTGTAAGATTGTCAAGACCGTTTCACGGAGGACCGGATGGCGACATCGGCGCGGACCACCAGCGAGCGGGCTCCCCTGAGCCCCGACCGCGTGTTCGAGGCGGGCATCGCCCTGGCCGACGCGCACGGCCTGGAGGCGCTCACCATGCGCCGGCTGGCCCAGGAGCTCGGGGTCGAGGCGATGTCGCTGTACCACCACGTCGCGAACAAGGACGAGCTCCTCGACGGGATGCTCGACCGGGTGCTGGGCTCGATCGACCTGGCCGATGCCGGAACCGACTGGAAGGCCGGCATCCGGCGGACCGCGATGTCGGCGAACCAGGTCCTGTTCGCGCACCCATGGGCCGCCAACCTGGCCCTGTCCGGCCCCCACCTGAGCGACGCGCGGATCCGGTACATGGACCACGTCCTGGGCACCCTGCGGCGGGGCGGTTTCACGGCGGAGGAGGCCGATCACGCCTACCACGCCATCGACGGCCACATCATGGGCTTCACCCTCTGGGAGATCGGGATCACGACCGGCCTGGCCCGGCTGGAGGGCGGCGTCCCGGCCTTTCTCGAGACCTTCGACGGCGAGACCTAC
>DATBIW010000101.1:0-42514 GCA_036556745.1 Candidatus Limnocylindria bacterium
TCGGCCAGCCGCTCCTCGCGGAGACGCTCGAACTCGCCCTCGTCGAAGCGGGGCTCGCGGACCATCTCGGCCAGCAGCGCCATCCCCGGCTCGAGGCGGTCGGCGAGGGCCAGGAACCCGGCCCGGGCGAGGTCCCACGACGAGTCGGCGTGGAGCTCGATGCCCAGCCGCTCGGTGGCCTCGGCGAAGGCGTGGCCGTCGAGCCGCTGCGTCCCGGTGACGAGCGTCTCGGCGGTGAGGGCGGCGATGCCGGCCTCGGCCTCCGTCTCGGCCGAGGCGCCCCCGTCGACCACGAGGTGGACGCTGACGAGCTCCGCGTCGGGGAGCGGGACGGTCCACACGGTCAGCCCGTTGGGCATCGGGTCGTGGTGGAAGTCGGGGAAGTGGTAGGGCCGCGGCGTGCCGGCCGCGGGCCGCTTCGGGTTCGCGGTGGTCACGATCCGCCCTCCGGGACGTAGGTCAGGACCAGCCGGTTGTCGGCGCCGGCCCGTTCGGCCATCGCCCGGCGGACCTCGTCCGCGCCCACCGCGTCGTAGCGCGCCACCTCGGTGTTCACCATTTCCGGGGCGTCGAACAGCGACGCGTACTGGCTGATCCGGTCGGCCCGCTCGGCGAGCTGCTCGAGGCCGGCCTCGACGGCCGCCGCGTGGAGGGTCCGAACCCGCTCGAGCTCCTCATCGGTCGGACCTTCGGCGGCCAGGCGGTCGACCTCGCCGATGAGCTGAGCCTCGAGATCGGCGACCGCGACCTCCGGCCGGGCCGTCGCCCAGATGCCGAGCGCGGTCGAGCCGTGGGCCCACGGAAAGACGAAGGCCGCGACATCGGCGGCCAGCTGCTGCTCGCGGACGAGCGTCCGGTAGAGCCGCGACGCCCGCCCGGTGCCGAGCAGGTCGCTGATGACGTCGAACGCCTCGTGGTCGCGGGTGCCGAACGGCGCGACGCGGTAGGCGAGGTGGACCCGCGGGAGCTCGACCTGGTCCTCGACGGTCTCGCGGATCTCGCCGCCCAGGGAGTCTGGGACGTCCATCGCCGCCGGCTCGGGGAGGGCCGGGTTGGGCGGAATGGATCCGAACTGGCGGTCGATGGCCGCCAGCGCGTCGTCCCGGTCGAAGTCGCCGGCGATGGTCAGGACCGCGTTGTTCGGGGCGTACCAGGTCGCGAAGAACCGGCTGACGTCGTCGAGCGAGGCGGCGCTGAGGTCCTCCATCGAGCCGATGGTCGAGTGGTGGTAGGGGTGGCCCGCCGGCCAGAGGAGGGCCTGCATCCGCTCCTCGGCCGTGCCGTACGGCTGGTTGTCGATCGACGAGCGTCGCTCGTTCTTCACGACATCGCGCTGGTTGTCGAGCTTCTCCTGGGTCATCGCGGGCAGCAGGCTCGCCATCCGGTCCGCCTCGAGCCAGAGCGCGAGCTCGAGCTCATGCGACGGCAGGGTCTCGAAGTAGTTCGTCCGGTCGTTCCAGGTCGACGCGTTCAGCGTGCCGCCAGCAGCCTGGACCTGGGCGAAATGCTCGCCCTTGGCGACGTTGGCCGACCCCTGGAACATCATGTGCTCGAAGAGGTGCGCGAACCCGGTCCTGCCCGGCTCCTCGTTCCGGCTGCCGACCGCGTACCACAGGTTCACGGCCACGATCGGCGTCCGCGGGTCCGGCGACAGGATGAGCCGCAGGCCGTTCTCCAGCTGGTGCCGCTCGAGCGGGAGGTGCGCCATGCGTGGCCTCAGAGGTGGCGATGAGGCGCGCAAAACGGGCTCGAGGGAGCCCGTTGTCGTACGCCGTGAGTGGTCGCTGGTGAGCGCCCAGGGATTCGAACCCTGAACCTAGTGATTAAGAGTCACTTGCTCTGCCGTTGAGCTAGGCGCCCGGACCGATGATGAAGACCGACGGCGGAATCCGCAACTGCGGAGACCGATCTACTGCGCCGGCCTCCCGGGTCCGCCGCCCGGCTCGGGCCCGTCGCCGTAGTGCTGGTCGATGAACTGGTCCATCAGCTCGGTGTCGACCTCGTCGAGGTACTGGAGCCAGGTCCACCCCACGATCGCGGCCGGGTGCCCGAAGTCCGCCCCGCCCCACGGCGCGACGAGGACCTTGAAGCGCTCGCTGGAGTTCCAGCCGCGGACGTACTCCTCGAGCTCCGCGACCTGGCTGGGGGTGAGCTGGCCGGCCTGGTACCAGATGACGATCCCGCCGTGCTCGAGGTTGTGGATCACCGGCTCCTGCGGAATCGCGCTGGTGTAGACCCCCCACTGGATCGGCTGGGGCCAGTGGGGACCCGACGCAGCCGGCGTCGAGCTGTACGGACCGCCGGCCGTGCCCTCGGTGATGTGGGTCCGACCGTCCATGGCCAGCGGGGTGCCGACCACCGCCGAGGCTCCCGGCGCCAGGAGCGAGAACAGCAGGATCGCGGTCAGGCCGACGACCACCAGGAAGCCGACGCCGATGATGATCAGCGGGGTGCCGCTCAGGGCGCTGGTGCCATCGGTGCCCACGCGGCGTTGCAGGGCGTCCTCGCTGGCACGGGCGCGACGCTGGGGCGCGGAGGAACGGCGACGGGACATACGGCCGCGAAGAATAGCCGAGGTCCGGAAAATGGTCCCGGAGGGCCAGTGCGTACCTCGTTGATAGAATCGGCAGTCCGTGACCGCCGAACAGCCTCAGCCCGGTCCTGCCGCGACTGGCGTCAAGGGGTTCCTGAGCCTGCTCATCGAGCAGGTCAGCGAGCTGGCGCGCCTGTACGCCACGTCCGCCCGCCAGGAGGTCGAAGAGGGCCTCAACCAGGTCAGGATCGCCCTGATCTTCTTCGCGATCACGGTCGGCCTCCTCGCGGTGGGAGCCATGGTCCTGATCCTCCTGCTGGTCTCGGCCATCAGCGCCATCACCGGCCTGCCGCTGTGGGCGACCGCCCTGTTCGTCCTGTTCATCGTCGTCGGCCTCGCCGTCCTGTTCGCGTTCCTCGGCTACCGGCGGGTCCGCGACCTCCAGCTCATGCCCGAGAAGACGATCGCCGCCGCCAAGGAGGACCTCGAGTGGGCGCAACACTTGACGAAACGCGGCTAGAGCTCGAGGCCCAGCGGGCCCGGGTGCGCCGCACCGCCGGCGACCTCGAGACCGAGGTCCGGCGGGCGCTCGACCCGCGGAGCCTCATCCGCCGTCATCCGGGGCAAACGGCCGCGGTCGCGGCCGGCCTGGCCTTCGTCCTGCTCGGCGGGCCGCGCCGGACGGTGCGCTTCGTCCGCCGCTCGCTGACGAGCGCCGCCGACGGCGACCGCGCCTACGCGGCGCTGCCGGGCGCGCTTCGGACGCTCGTGGACGAGACGGCGCCGGGGTTCGGCGAGTCAAAGGCCCAGGCGAAGCGCGAGATGGCCCTCGCCGTGCAGGCCTGGCGGGCGGACCCGAAGAACCGCAAGAAGGCCGATCGGCTGGTCAGCATGACCCTCACCCCGCCCGGGCCGGAGCGCGCCTTCTGGTCGGTGGTCGAGACCGTGGCCGTGGCCGGGGCGGCGGTCGTGGCCCGCGGGTTCATCGCCGACCGCATTCGGGTGTTCCTCGGATCGAAGACGGCGCCCCCGCGTCCGGGCGCCGGCACCGAGCCTCCAAGTTCGTCCAGTGCCCCCCAGGGCCGCGTGGCCGCCCCGTCCGGGCCGGCCGACACCGGCTACGCCGGCTGGTCCGGGCGGCGCCCCTCGGTGGCCGGCCCGGCCCGCGAGGACACGGCCGCCCCAAAGCCGCCGGCCAAGCCGACGGCGCCGGCCAAGCCGACGACGCCCACGCGCACCGGATCCTGAGGCCGCCACGGCGGACGAGGAACCGTTTGCTAGACTCGGCCGGCCGCCGAGTACCCTGACCCTCGGGCGAGTGGCGGAACGGCAGACGCGCCAGCTTTAGGAGCTGGTGTCGCAAGACGTGCGAGTTCGAGTCTCGCCTCGCCCACCATCCAGAGGACGTCGATGATCACCGTCACCACGCGCCCCGAGCCGGGATCCAAGGTGCGCCTCGAGATCGAGATGCCGGCCGAGGAGGTCGGGCGCCATTTCGACACGGCGTACCGGCACCTCGCCGAGCGCACCCGGGTGCCCGGCTTTCGCCCCGGCAAGGCGCCCCGGGCGGTCATCGAGCGCTACGCCGGCCGGGATGCAGTGCTCGCCGAGGCGATCGAGCACCTGGTCGACGCGGGGTATGACGCCGCGGTCATCGAGGCCGACATCATCCCGATCGACCAGCCGCAGGTGGAGATCGACGCCTCCACGGTGCGCGAGGGCGATCCCGTCTCGTTCGCCGCGGTGGTCGCCGTCCGGCCCACGGTGACACTGGGCTCGTACACCGACTACCCGTTCGAGCTCGAGACCCCGGAGGTCACCGACGAGGACGTCGAGCGGGTCGTCACCGAGCTCCGGGAGTCGCAGGCCACGCTCCGCCCGGTCGACGATCGGGGCGTCCAGGAGGGCGACCTCGTGGCCGTCTCGTTCCGCGGCACGATCGACGGAGAGCCGTTCGACGGGGGAAGCGCCGAGCGGCTGCCACTGGTCGTTGGCGAGGACCGGATGATCCCCGGCTGGGAGGCCAACCTGATCGGCCTCACGGTGGGCGAGACGGTCGAGTTCGACCTGCCCTTTCCCGACGACTACCGGGTCGAGACCCTGGCCGGCAGGACGGCCCACTTCAGCGTGACCCTGGCCGACCTCCGCGAGCGGGTGCTCCCCGAGCTCGACGACGCGTTCGCCGCGTCGGTCGGGGAGGGCGAGACGCTCGAGGCGCTCCGGGCCGAGATCCGCGAGGCGCTCGACCGGCGGGCGGAGGCCGAGGCCCGCCACGCGTTCGGCGACCGGATCATCGACTTCGCGACCGCCAACGCCAGCGTCGAGCTGCCGGAGGTCATGGTCGCCAACGAGGTCGAGATCATGCGCGACGAGCTCGGCGCCCGGCTGGCCGAGCAGCGGATCGCGCTGGATCGGTACCTCGAGCTCCAGCGCCAGACCCCCGAGGAGCTGATGGCCGAGCTCCGCGAGCCAGCCAGCCGTCGGGTGAAGACCCTCCTCGTCCTGTCGGCCATCGCCGAGCAGGAGGGGATCGACGCCGCGGACGAAGAGATCGATGCCGAGATCGCCAGCCAGCTCGAGCGCTACGAGGACGACGCGCGGCTGCGGGAGTACCTCACCTCCCGGCGTGGCCGGTCCTACCTGCGGATGACGCTGCGGAACCGTACACTCGTGGACACCCTCATCGACCGGGCCGTCCCGTCGGCAGCCGATGCGAAGGCCGCCGAACCGGAAGCCGACAATTCCAGCGCGGAGTGAACCAGATGCTCGTCCCCATGGTCATCGAGAGCAGCGCCCGGGGAGAGCGCGCCTTCGACATCTACTCCCGGCTGCTGAAGGAGCGGATCATCTTCCTCGGCGAGCCGATCGAGGACCACGTCGCCAACCTCGTCATCGCCCAGCTCCTGTTCCTCGAGAGCGAGGATCCCGACAAGGACATCTCGCTGTACATCAACACCCCCGGCGGGATCGTGACCAGCGGCCTGGCCATCTACGACACGATGCAGTGCCTCAAGGCCCCGGTCAGCACGATCTGCATCGGCCAGGCGGCCAGCATGGGTGCGGTGCTGCTGGCGGCGGGTGCCAAGGGCAAGCGCTTCGCGCTGGCGAACTCGCGGGTCATGATCCACCAGGGTTCCGGCGGCTTCCGGGGCAACACCCCCGACGTCGAGATCCAGGTCAAGGAGATGCTCGCCCTGACCGACCGGCTGATGGACATCCTGTCCCGCCATACCGGGCAGGAGCCGACCAAGGTCAAAAAGGACGCGGAGCGTGACTACTTCCTGAGCGCCGAGGAGGCCAAGGCCTACGGGATCGTCGACGAGGTGTTCGCCCACGGCGGCGAGTCGCCCATCGGCAAGTCCGCGGCGGACGGCGACAAGCCCAAGAAGTAGGCGGTCCCGGGGACCATCGGTCCATCCGGGACCTGAACGGGCCCGTGCTATCCTCGGCCGGCGATGACGACCAAGACCAAGGCTCCGTACCGCTGCTCGTTCTGCGGGAAGAGCCAGGAGCAGGTCCGCAAGCTGATCGCCGGGCAGGGCGTCTACATCTGCGACGAGTGCATCAACCTCTGCCAGGAGATCATCGACGAGGAGATGGCCGAGGCGCCCCGCGCCAGCCGGACCCCGCCGCCGCCACTGCCCAGCCCCCGGAAGATCAAGGAGGCGCTGGACCAGTACGTCATCAGCCAGGACTCGGCCAAGAAGGTCCTCTCGGTCGCGGTCTACAACCACTACAAGCGCGTCAACGCCGGGTCGGCGGTCGATGACGTCGAGCTCGGGAAGTCCAACGTCCTGCTGGTCGGGCCGACCGGCTCGGGCAAGACGCTCCTCGCCCAGACCCTGGCCCGCGTCCTCGACGTCCCGTTCTGCATCGCCGACGCGACCAGCCTGACCGAGGCCGGCTACGTCGGGGAGGACGTCGAGAACATCCTCCTCCGCCTGATCCAGGCCGCCGACTTCGACGTCCAGCGCGCCCAGCGCGGGATCGTGTACGTCGACGAGATCGACAAGATCGCCCGCAAGACCGACAACCCCTCGATCACCCGCGACGTGTCCGGGGAGGGCGTCCAGCAGGCGCTCCTGAAGATCCTCGAGGGGACCGTGGCCAATGTCCCGCCCCAGGGCGGCCGCAAGCACCCCCACCAGGACTTCATCCAGATCGATACGACGAACATCCTGTTCATCTGCGGCGGGGCCTTCGAGGGCCTCGAGCGGATCGTCGAGGAGCGGGTCGGCCGGCGGGGGATCGGCTTCGGGTCCGAGGCCCAGCGCGACCCCGAGGAGCGGCGCCGCCTGCTCGAGCAGCTCATGCCCGACGACCTGCTCCGCTACGGGCTGATCCCCGAGTTCGTCGGCCGGATGCCGGTCGTCGTCAGCCTGGCGGCCCTGTCCCGCGAGGACCTCGTCAAGGTCCTGACCGAGCCCAAGAACGCGGTCGTCCGCCAGTTCGCGAAGTTCCTCTCGCTCGACCGGGTCGAGCTCGTCTTCACCGATGACGCGCTCGAGGCCACCGCCCGCCTCGCCACCGAGCGAAAGACCGGCGCCCGGGCGCTCCGGACGATCGTCGAGGAGGCGCTCCTCGAGGTCATGTACGACATCCCCGAGCGGACCGACGTGACCAAGGTCGTGATCACCGCCGACACGATCGAGCATGGTCGCCCGCCGATGCTGGTCACCGAGACCGATGAAGCCGCTCCCCGTCGCCGCGGCCGGAGCCGCGAGGAACCCGCCCGCGAGGAGTCGGCCTGACCGACTCCAGCCGGACGGTGGTACCACCGTTCGGGCGCGCCGGTACCACCGGGCAGTCCGGTTTGGTGAGGTTCGGGCCGTAGGATTGGCCGCAGACCTCGATCAGCGGGCCAACGAGGTCGGGTCCTGACGGCAGCCCCCGCGGTGGATGGCCGTCACACGGAAGGTTGCGAGCACAGACGGAATGACGGAGCCAGAGTCGGGCACGACCGGGACGGCCGTGGACCCGCAGCAGGGGGCCGAGCCCTCTGACCAGTTCCTCGATTCGCTGACGGCTGCCATGCGGCGGGTGGCCGATGACGCCCGCGAGTCGAGCCTGGCCGATGCCCGCGCCGCCATCGCCGCCAAGATTGCCGCCATGCGCGCGTCGGCGGCCGCCCGCGCCGACGAGCTGAAGACCCGCGCCGAGCAGGACGTGACCGGCATCGGCGAGTGGTCCCGCGCCGAGATCGTCCGGATCGAGGCCGAGACCCAGCGCAAGGTCGAGCAGCGCCGCGCCCAGCTCGCCGAGCAGCTCGACGAGCACGACCGCCGCTCGTCGGCCGACATCGCCGCCCTCGAGGCCCAGGTCGAGCAGTACGAGGGTGAGCTGGCCCTGTTCTTCAGCCAGCTCGGCGAGATCAGCGACCCCGACGCGTTCATCACCGCCGCCCGGCGCATGCCCCGGTTGCCGACCCCCGAGGCCGACACCGCCGAGGGTGAGGCCGACGTCCCGGGCACCGAGGGCGAGGCCCCGGTCGGTGGCCACGAGGAGCGGCTGCGCAACCTGGGGATCGATCGCAACGGCCACACCGACGTGGCGGAGGGCGAGGCGCCCAAGACGAACGGCACCGAGCCCGAGGCCGCGGCCGCCGAGGCCGAGAGCGCCGACGCCCCTCCGGCCGCCGCCGAGCCGGTCGAGCCCGAAGCGGCCAGCGGGCCGCTCGGGGACGCCACGCTCGACACGACGACGACGATCGCCGCGGTGGGCCTGGGCAGCTTCGGGGCGGTGACCTCGTTCAAGACCGCCCTCGAGAAGGCCGATGGGGTGAGCGCGGTCCGGCTGAGCCTCGGCTCGGGCGGCGAGTTCATGTACAGCGTCACCCATCGCCCCGACGTGGACGTCGCGGTGCTCGCCGGGGAGGCCCAGCCGGGCGCGACCGTCCAGCGCAACGCAGACGGCGTCATCCACCTGTCGGCCGGCAAGCGTCGCTGATCGACACCAGGGGGTAGACTCCGCCCACGGCGACGACCGTGAGGAGTAGCCCTCCAGCGGCCGACAGAGACGGCGGGCCCCGGCTGAGAGCCCTCCGCGGCAGGCCTGGGCCAAGGTCGCACGGGAGCCGATCGGGATCCGCCCGATAGCGCGGATGTGAGGGAGGCGCCGGATGCCGGCGTCACCGAACGAAGGTGGTACCACGAGCCCGCTCGTCCTTCGACGAGCGGGTCGTTCGTTTGTGTGGAGGTGGCATGACTGCCGATCGGCCGGCACTGGAGCCGCGGTACAGCCCGGGGGCGGTGGAGCCCCGGGTGTACGAGCGCTGGCTCGAGAGCGGGGCGTTCACGCCGGCTGCCGACCCGCCGGCCGGGGCGGATCGGTTCGTCATCACCATGCCCCCGCCCAACGTCACCGGGTCGCTCCACACCGGGCACGCGCTCTTCGTCACCGCCGAGGACCTGATGATCCGCTACCACCGGATGCGCGGCGACGACACGCTGTGGGTGCCCGGGGTGGACCACGCGTCGATCGCCGCCCAGTTCGTCCTCGACAAGATCCTGTCCGAGGAGGGCCTCGACCGGGCGACCCTGGGGCGCGAGGCCTACCTCGAGCGGATGTGGGCCTTCATGGACGAGACGCGCGACGTCATCTCGCTCCAGCTCCGGCGCCTCGGGGCGAGCGCGGACTGGACGCGTAACCGGTTCACCATGGACGACGGGAGCGCCCGCGCCGTCCGGGTCGCGTTCAAGCGGCTGTGGGACGCGGGCTATGTCTACCGGGGCGAGGCCCTGGTGAACTGGTGCCCGCGCTGCCGAACGACGATCAGCGACCTCGAGAACATCCATCGCGAGCAGACCGGCACGCTCTGGACGATCCGATACCACCTGGCTGAGGCCGACGGCGGCGCGGACCCTGACCGCTGGATCGCGGTGGCGACCACCCGTCCGGAGACCCTGCTCGGTGACGTGGCGGTTGCCGTGCACCCCGACGACGATCGGTACCGTGACCTCGTCGGCCACGAGGCGGTCCTGCCGTTCCTCGGCCGCCGGCTGCCGATCATCGCCGACCCGGCGGTCGACCCGGCCTTCGGCACCGGGGCGGTGAAGATCACCCCGGCCCATGACCCCGACGACTACGAGATGGGGAAGCGGCACCGCCTGACGCCGATCTCGGTCCTCGACGAGGAGGCGCGGATCAACGAGGAGGGCGGGGAGTTCGCCGGCCTCGACCGCTTCGAGGCCCGGAAGGCGATCGTCGCCCGCCTGGCGGAGCGCGGCGACCTCGAGGGGGAGGTCGCCCACCCCATGGTCGTCGGCCACTGCGACCGCTGCGGGACAGTCATCGAGCCTCGCCTGTCGGTCCAGTGGTTCATCCGGACCGCGGACCTCGCGGCCCGGGCGCTGGCCTCGGTCCGCGAGGGACGGACGACGATCATCCCGGCCCGCTTCGAGAAGGTGTACGCGCACTGGATGGAGAACATCCGCGACTGGGCGGTCGGCCGGCAGCTGTGGTGGGGGCACCGCATCCCGGCGTGGTTCTGCCCCGACGGCCACATCACGGTGACCGATGTCGCCGACGGACCCGAGGCCTGCGCGACCTGCGGCCGCCCGGCCGCCGACCTGGTCCAGGAGTCGGACATCTTCGACACCTGGTTCAGCAGCGGGCTGTGGCCGTTCTCGACGCTGGGCTGGCCCGACGACACCCCCGACCTGAGGCGCTTCTACCCGACCTCGGTCATGGAGACCGGCTACGACATCCTGTTCTTCTGGGTGGCCCGGATGATGATGCTCGGCCTGTTCCTGACCGGCGTCGAGCCGTTCCACACGGTCTACCTCCACGGCCTCGTCCGGGCCGAGGGCGGGGTGAAGATGAGCAAGACCAAGGGCAACGTGACGGACCCGGTCGAGCTCATCGACGAGATCGGGGCCGATGCGGTGCGTCTGGGGCTCACGACCGGCACCTCCCCTGGCAACGATCAGCGGCTGACCATGGCCAAGCTCGAAGGCGCCCGGAACTTCACGAACAAGCTGTGGAACGCGGCACGGTTCGTGCTCGGCGCCCTCCCTGACCAGCCCGCGGGCGACGACGATGCCGCGCCCGGCCTGGCCGAGCGCTGGATCCGATCACGGACCGCAGAGGCGGTGGCCGACGCCACCCGACGCCTCAGCCGCCTCGACCTGGGCGGCTACGCCGGTGCGGTGACCGATTTCGCGTGGAGCGACTACTGCGACTGGTTCCTCGAAATGGCCAAGGTCGACCTGCGCGACCCGGACGCCTCCCCGGCGTCCCGGTGGCGGACCTGGCAGGCGGCCCTCGAGGGGCTCGGGGACCTCCTCCGCCTGCTCCACCCGGTCATGCCCTTCGTCACCGAGGAGATCTGGAGCGCTCTGCCACGCACCGAGGCCACGGATGGGCTGCTGATGACCGCTCGCTGGCCGGAGCCCGGTCCACGCGACGACGAGGCGGAGGCGACCTTCGAGGCGATGGCCGAGGGGGTGCGCGCGGCCCGGAACCTGCGGACCGAGGCCGGCGTCCCCGCCGGCGCGACGGTCACCCTCCACCTGGTCCCGGCCGGTCCCGCGGGCCGCGATGCGCTCGAGGCGGGGCGGCGCTACCTCGAGCCCCTGGCCCGGGTCCGATGTGCCGTTCTGCCCGAGGGCTCGGAGACCCCATCGGGGGCCACGGCCACGGCACTCGGGGCGATCTGGCTGGACCCGGCAGACCTGCCCGGCCCGTCCGCGGCCACCGGGGACCGGACCGAGGAGCTCGAGCGCAGCCGCGTCCGGCTGCGCGCCCTGCTCGCCGATCCGGCCTTCACGGCGAAGGCGCCGGCCGAGGTCGTCGAGCGGGAGCGGGCCCGCCTGGCGGACATCGAGGACCGGCTCCGGCAGGTCGGAGCCGCGCCGGAGTCCGGGTAGAATCGCCGGCGTGGGACTCTTCCGCCGCAACAAGGGCAAGCCCGAGCCGGAGCCGGCCCCTCAGCCGACCTACGCCCCGGTCGGCGGCCGCCAGTACTCGGTGGCGCTCACCTACCTCGCCCGGAGCGGCGACGCGATCCGGCTGGTCCCGGGCCCCGACGTCCTGAAGACGCTGCCCCACATCGTCGAGCCGCTGACCGAGGACGGGGTCGAGATCGTCGCCCCGCTCCCCCTGGAGCTCGGCTCGGCCGCGCCGGCCATCGAGCGGCTGCACGACCTCGAGCAGTGGATCCTGGCGCGGCGCCAGGCCAACCCGGTCACGCGCCACGCGCTCCACATCCTCGAGTCGACCGAGGCCGTGGACATGACCATCGACACGCTCATCTGCGGCCTGCTCCACGGCGAGACCGACACGTCGGGCTACCCGACCTTCGACGCGATCAGCGGCGGCCTGGCGAGCCACTTCGACGACCTGACCGGCGAGCTCATCGTCCGGGCGGTCGTGGGCTGGGGCGGCAAGGGCCAGCGGGGCGACACCGAGCGGATCGGCCAGAAGGTGCTCAGCAACCTCCAGCAGCAGGTGCTCGTCTCGGGCCTGAACGTCAGCACCGGGCACGACACCCCGGTCCGTTCAGCCGGCGAGGGACGCGTGTGCGGGCACTGCGGGTTCGACTCGACCGGAACCGGCGCGTTCTACTGTCCGAAGTGCGGCATGAAGCTCGGCGGAACGGCGTAGCCATCGGTACATTCGTCCCATAGCCACCGGGGGTGCAGGTGCCGACACTGGTGCCCCGAGTCACCGCACCAAAGGGCACCGATGGAACGACCCCGAGTCCTGCTCGCTGCACACGACGATGCCGCCGCGATCGCGGCTGCCATGGTCCGTGCCGGCTTTGAGGTCATCGGCAGCGAAGAGGCCTTCGAGGCCGCGATCATCGAAGGTCGCCGGCCGGCGATGGCCGTCCTCGACGCCGACCTGTCACCGAGCATCGTCCGGCGCGTCCATCGCCGCCTGAACGAGAACGGCCCGGTCCCGGCGCTCATCCTCCTCGGCGACGAGGCCGGGGAGCTCGATGACGTCTGGCAGGTGAACGACGAGTTCGTCCTGAAGCCAGCCCTCCCCGATGCCCTGGTCTACCGGCTCCAGGCCCTCCTCATCCGTTCCGGCGCGACCGCGCCCAACCTCTCAGCGGCCGCGACCGCCGCGACGGACGGCATGGACCTCGACGGCGACGCCCCGGCGCCCGCTCCGGCCATGATCGGCGCCCACGACCCGGCCAACGCCCGGGTCGTCGCCGTGTTCGCGCCCAAGGGCGGGGTCGGCAAGACGACCGTCTCGGTCAACCTCGCGGTGGCCCTCCGGATCCAGACCCGCCAGAAGATCCTCCTCCTCGACGCCGATGCGGGCGTCGGCAACGTCACCGCCGTGATCGACGTGCCCGCTCGCCGGGGCCTGGCCGACATGGCCGACAGCGCGCCGGAGTACTGGACCGATGACGCTTTCCAGTCGCTGGTCACGACCCACGAGACGAGCGGCCTGGACGTCCTGACCTGGGGCTTCGAGCCCGGCGACGCCGAGCGCATCGGTCCGGACCTGATGATCGCTGCAGTCCGGTGGGCCCGCCAGCACTACGAGATCATCATCGTCGACACCCACCCGGGGTATGACGACCGGACCGTGGCCATGCTGTCGGTGGCCAACGAGATCCTCCTGACGGTGACCCCCGAGGTCGGTCCGCTCCGCAACAGCGCCCAGTTCCTCCACCTGGCCCATGAGCTCGGGATCGATGACACGATCCGTGTCGTCGCCAACCGAGCCAACCACGGCGTGGCCATCCGGGACATGGAGAGCGCGCTCGGCCGCCCGGTCATCGCGACCATCGTGTCGGCCGGGGCGACGGCGGTCATGGCTGCCAACGCTGGAACGCCGCTCGTTGAGCGCTTCCCGAAGGAGCGGATCACCGCCGACATCCACCGCCTCGCGCGGGTCGTGGCCGGCACCGAGCCGGCGACGCCGGTGACCCAGGCCGACAAGCGGCGCTGGTCGTTCGCCACCCTGCTCAAGGCCGGGAGCGCGACGAGCAACTAGCCCTCGTCCTCGCCGCGGTCCCTGGCCCGCCGGCGTTGCCCAACGGGACCCGCCCTGCGATCATCCGGCGACGTGCCGACCTACGACTACCGCTGCCGAGACTGCGGCCACACCATCGAGATCGTCCATTCCATCCTCGAGGATGGCCCGACGAGCTGTGAGCGCTGCCGCGGCCCGCTGGTTCGGGTCCTTCACCCGGCGGGCGTGATCTTCAAGGGGAGCGGGTTCTACGCGACCGACTCCCGCAAGGCGCCGCCATCGGAGAGCGCGAGCCCTGCCACCAGTGGCGAGGGGAGCGGGACCGGGAAGCCGGACGCCGCGAAGCCCGATGCGGGCAAGCCGGCCGCGACGAAGCCCGGAGGGTCTGACTAGGCGCTGAGCGTCTGGGGGGCGCCGCAGCGGCGGCAGAAGCGGGCGGTGGACGATACGGTCAGGCCGCACGCGCCGCACGGACGGATGGCCGCGCGCTGGGAGCTGGCCTCCAGGGCCCGGACCGAGGCGTCCCACACCGCGGCGAGCGCCGCGCTGCCGGCCGCCGATCCGGCGCCGCTCGAGCGATAGGGGAGCGCGTCCCGCTGGCCGACCGGCACCTGCCCCTGGCCCGGGTCGTCGATGCCGAGCGCGTCGAGCTGGCTGCGGCGGGCGGCCAGGGTCTCGGGCTGGGGTTCCGCGGCCGGACGGGCGACCATCGGTCCGCGGACGAACGTGTCGCGCAGGTCGCGGCGAGGGGCGACCGGGGTCGGCGGCTCGATGGGCGCCGGCTCGGGCTCCTCCTCGGCTGCGGCGGCAATCGGCTCCTCGACCTCGGGTTCGGTGACCTCCGGCTCGGGCTCCGCCTCGGCGGCGAATCCGGGGACGACGACCGGCTCGGGCAGCTCCTCGGGCTCCGCCTCGGCGGCGACCTCGAGCTCAGGCTCGGGCTCGGCGATGGGCTCGGCGACCGGTTCTGCCTCGGCGGCCACCGGCTGGACGATGTCGTCCTCGCTCGGCCACTCGAGGGCGGGCGCGGCGGTGACGGGAGGCGCCGGCGGGACGACCTCCTCGGCCGGCCAGGCCGGCTCCTCGGTGGTGGTGAGGAGCGGCATCTCGTCGGTCTCGGTCGGCTGGAAGATCGGGTTGGCCAGCGGCTGGTCCATCGCGACCAGGTCGTCGATGCCCGGAACCGGCACGCAGGACCGGCATCGGCCGGCATCGTCGTTCCAGCAGGTCAGGCAGGTGTAGCGGCGGCAGTCGAAGCAGAAGTTGAATGTCTCCTGGAAAGCGTCGATCTGGCGGGCGGCCAGCGACTCCTCCTCGGCCCGCATCGCATCGGTCAGCGAGTCCTCGAGGCTGTCGGTGCTCATGATGAACTGGCGCAGGCCGGTCACCAGGCCGCGCGTCTTCTGCTTCCGGGACATCGGCTCGGCGGAGCCGAACTCGTACCGGTTTCCGCAGCGCTCGCAGAACGATTCGGTCAGCAGCTCAGTCATGCATCAGGACCCGTCGTGGCGGGTCGCCAGTATAGCCACGGGCGTTTCCCGGCCCGGATCGGGCCAAAGTACCGCGCCGGGCGGCGTTCGTACCCCGTGCTAGGATCGCTGGCCGTGGGCATCTTCCGGCGCCTCGAGGGGCTCCTCGAGCGAATGGTCGAGGCACCCGCCGGACGCCTGGGAGCGGCTCCCCAACCGGTCACCCTGGCCAAGCGGATCGCCCGTGCCATGGACACGAACAAGCGGTTCGGCGAGGACGGGGTCATCGTGCCGAACCGCTACGTGCTGCACCTCAGCCCGACCGACTACGCGGCCTTCGAGACGTACCACGGCGCGCTCGAGGACGATCTCGCCCACGACGTCCTGACCCGCGCCCGCAAGGAGGGCTACCGCCTGATGGCCCGGCCGCGGGTCATCCTGCGCTCGGATCCCCTCGTGCCCCGGGGCGAGGTCCGGGTCGCGGCCGCGGTGGCCGATGACGAGTCGGCCCCGGTCGAGGCGCGGCCGATCCCCGACGACACGAGCGTGCTCGCCCGCCCGGGGCACGCGGTGCCCGCCCCGACGGCCGCCACTCGTGCCTTCCTGGTGGTCCAGACCGATGGCGCGCCCCCCGCCCGCTTCGACCTCGGTGGCGCGCTGATCGCGGTCGGGAGGGCGGCGGACAACGATGTGATCCTCGATGATCCCCAGGTGAGCCGACACCACTGCCAGCTGAAGCTCCAGCATGGCGCCTACGGCTTCGTCGACCTCCAGAGCCGGAACGGGTCCACCGTGAACGGCCAGCCGGTGGCCGAGATCGCGCTGGCCGATGGCGACCGGATCCGGATCGGCAGCACGACGATCCAGTTCAGGCTGCACGGATGACCGATCCCACCCGGTGACCAACGACGTCCTCCGCCTGATCCTGCTCGCGCTCCAGCTCGGGTTCCTCGCCCTCCTGTTCTATGCCCTGTACCGCTTCGCGCGGACGCTGCGCGCCGACCTGCGCCAGGCAGAGGCGACCCAGGCGGCGAGCCGGACCGGCATCGGCCGGCTGGTGGTCCTCGAGTCACCCGGCGGTGAGCCGGCGGAGGATCGGGTCCTCCAGATCGGGCCGATCACCACGATCGGCCGCGACCTGAACAGCTCGATCTACCTCGACGACGAGTTCGCGAGCGGCGACCACGCCGCCCTGACGTTCCGGGGCCGGGCGTGGTACGTCGAGGACCGGGGGAGCACGAACGGGACCTGGGTCAACGGGCACCGCATCCAGCGGCCGGTGGCCCTCTCCTACGGGGACGAGCTGACGGTGGGCCGGGTCCGCTTCCGCCTCGAACGCTGACCGTGTACCGCCTCGCCACCCGGCGCACGGAACTCGCCCTCCTGGTCCCGGTCCTGCTCCTCGTCCCGCTGGGGGTGGTCGTCACCCACATCGCCCAGTCGGGCGTCCTCGAGACTGGGCCGCTGGCGGTGGCGGTCGCCTTCGTCGTGGTGTTCGCCATCGCCCATTTCGTGCTGGCCTGGACCGATCACCGCGGGGACGAGCTCCTCCTGCCGGCCGTCGCCGCGCTGAGCGTGTTCGGCATCGTCATGCTGAACCGGCTGCCCCAGGACCTGGCCGGCAACGCCGCCTTCAACCTCGGGATGGTCGGCACCCAGCTCGTCTGGTTCGCGATCGGCCTGGGGGCGATGCTGGTGGTGGCCATCGGCCTCCGCGACGACGGCTTCCTGCGCCACTACAAGTACAGCTGGGGCCTGTTCGCGGCCGTCCTCCTGATCATCACGTTCCTGTTCGGGACCGAGGTGAACGGCGCCCGGTTGTGGATCGTGATCGGGCCGTTCGGCTTCCAGCCGTCCGAGGCGATCAAGATCATGCTGGTCATCTTCCTGGCCGGGTACCTCGCCGAGAACCGCGCCGTCCTGGCCGGGGCCAGCCTCCGGATCGGCCCGTTCGCGCTGCCTCCGCTGCCTTACCTGGCGCCGATGCTGATCGTGTTCGCGGCGGTGATGCTCGTGGTGGTCGTCAGTCGCGACCTCGGGACCGCGCTCCTGTTCTTCGGGGTCTTCCTGGTCATGCTGTTCGTGGCCACCGGCCGGCGGGCCTACGTCCTGCTCGGGATGATGATGTTCGTCGCCGGCTCGGCGGTCGCCTACGCCCTGTTCCCGCACGTCGCCGAGCGGATCGACGTCTGGATCGACCCGTGGGCCGATGCCGACGGCTCGGGCTACCAGGCGGTCCAGGCCATCTACGCCTTCGCCCGTGGCGGCCTCCTCGGGGAGGGGCTCGGCCAGGGGCTGCCGACCATCGACGGCGTCCTGCCGGTCCCGGCGGTCCACACCGACATGATCTTCGCCGCCATCGGCGAGGAGCTCGGCCTCCTCGGCGGGGTCGCCCTGCTCGGGATCGTCACGGTGGTCATGACCCGTGGCCTGCGGATCGCGGTCCTGGCCCGCGACGACTTCACGACCATGCTCGCCGCCGGGCTGGCGGCGGGGCTTGTCCTCCAGAGCCTGATCATCATCGGCGGCAACCTGAAGGTCGTGCCCCTGACCGGCATCACCCTCCCGTTCGTCAGCTACGGCGGGTCGAGCCTGCTGGCCAGCTTCGTCGTGGTCGGGCTCATGCTCTCGGTCAGCCACCGCTCGGCGCCGAGCGCCCCGCCGGCCGTGGAGGACGCAGCGTGATCGCGTCCCAGATGCCGCGCCTGGCGACCGCCATGCTGGTCGGGTTCGCGGTGCTCGTCCTGGCCATGTCGTGGTGGCAGGTGGTCGTGGCCGCGCCGCTCGAGGCCCGGCCCGACAACCCGGCGCTGATCGCAGCCCATCGGAGCCAGCCGCGGGGCACGATCTTCGACCGCAACGGGACCGTGCTGGCCTCGACCGCGGTCATCGACGGCCTCGCCCGCCGCACGTACCTCGACATGGCCTCCACCCACCTCCTGGGGTACGCCTCGCTCCGCTACGGGACGGCCGGCGTCGAGCGGGCCTGGGACGAGCTCCTGGTCGGGCTCCGCGACCCGAACCCGCTCCACGACATCGTGAACGACGTCCTCCAGCGCCCGCCGGTCCCGCACGACCTGGTGCTGACCGTGGACCACCGGCTCCAGGCCCTCGCCGCCCAGCAGCTGTCGGGGAGCATCGGCGCGATCGTGGCCATCGACCCGTCCACCGGCGCCGTCCTGGCCATGGCCTCCAGCCCGACGTTCGACGCCACTGCCATCAGCGGCGATCCGGCCGTCGCCGAGGGGCCATGGCTCGCCCTCCAGGAGGACCCGAACCACCCGCTCGTGAACCGGTCCCTGAACGGGGTGTACGTGCCCGGCTCGGTGATGAAGGTGCTCACCGCGGCCGCCGCCCTCGACGCGGGCGTGATCACCCCGGACACCACCTTCCCGACCCAGCCGGAGGAAGAAGTCAACGGGATGGTCGTCAACGGCTTCGTCATCAACGAGCACGACCTGGCGGGCGTGACCCCCGGCCTGTGGGACCTCTCCGAGGCGATGCAGATCTCGAGCAACATCTACTTCGCCCACGTCGGCCTGGCGCTCGGCCAGGAGCCGTACCTCGACGGAGCCGCGAACTTCGGGTTCTGCCGGCCGATGGAGGTCGGCCCGGCGGGCCACGCCCTCCCGGTCTCGGCGTCCGCGGTCACCGCCCTCGCGAACCCGGGCTGCGAGGACTTCGTCGACGATGCCGAGCTCGCCACCGCCGCGTTCGGCCAGGCCCGGGTGACGGCGACCCCGATCCAGATGGCGCTGGTGGCGGCCACCGTGGCCAACGGCGGCGTGATGGTCGAGCCGTTCGTCGTGCGCGAGGTCCGCGATCCCGACCCCGCCGGCGGTCCCGGGGCGGTCAGTGCGACCTTCGAGAGCCCCCTCCGCCGGCAGGTCGTCAGCCGGACGACCGCGGACCAGGTCCGCGAGGTCATGGTCGACGCGGTCCAGGGCCCGCTCGGGGTCCCGTACGCCGGGCCGGCCAACGTCGCGAACTTCGGGATCGGCGGCGTCGAGACGGCCGGCAAGACCGGGACCGCCGAGCGCGGCGAGGGCCTGGCGCCGCACTCGTGGTTCATCGGCTTCGTGGCCGCCGAGCCCGGCGCCACGCCGTCGATCGCGGTGGCGGTCATCGTTGAGGGGGCGGGCCCCGGCTCGGCTACCGCGGCGCCCATCGGCGGCCGGATCATGGCCGAGTGGCTGCGGCTGAACGGATCCTGAGCCGATTTCCGAACCGAACCGCGCCGAGGACCGTCTACCGGTTGTGCACGGGTGGCCGTGAACCGCTGCGCGCGTTGCTGGGGTATTGTCCGGTGACCCCACCCCTGCATCAGGAGCTGGCTGTGAACGTCCAGGAGCCTGCCGAGCGGACCATCGGCAACATCGAGCGCGTGATCGTCGGCAAGCACGCCGAGGTCCGGCTGGCCATGGTGTCCCTGCTCTGCGAGGGCCATATCCTCATCGAGGACGTCCCCGGCGTCGGAAAGACGATGCTTGCCAAGGCGCTGAGTCGGAGCATCGGCTGCACCTTCCGGCGCATCCAGTTCACCCCGGACCTCCTGCCGTCGGACGTCACCGGGCTGTCGATCTTCAACCAGAAGACGCAGGACTTCGAGTTCCGGCCCGGACCGATCATGGCCCAGGTGGTGCTGGCCGACGAGATCAACCGCGCCACGCCCAAGACCCAGAGCGCCCTGCTCGAGTGCATGGAGGAGCGGCAGGCCACCATCGACGGCGTCAGCTACGAGATGCCGACCCCGTTCCTGGTCATCGCCACCCAGAACCCGATCGAGTACGAGGGCACGTTCGCCCTCCCCGAGGCGCAGCTCGACCGCTTCCTGCTCCGGATCCGGCTCGGCTATCCCAAGCCCATGGAGGAGCTCGTCATCCTCGACGAGCAGAAGCGCCTCCACCCGATCGAGTCCATCCAGCAGGTCCTGAGCCTCGAGGAGCTCCGCCAGATGCAGGCCGGGATCAAGGAGATCTACGTCGACCAGGCCGTGGCCGACTACATCATTCGCCTGGTCGGGGCGACCCGCGAGCACGCCGACGTCTACCTTGGGGCTTCCCCGCGCGGCTCGCTCCACCTCTACAAGGCCGCGCAGGCCCTGGCCGCCATCAGCGGGCGCGACTACGTGATCCCCGATGACGTCAAGCAGCTGGCGGTGCCCGTCCTCGGGCATCGCCTCATCGTGCGGAGCCAGGCGTCGCTGCGCGAGGTCGACAACGACGCGATCGTGCGCGAGATCCTGACCACCGTTCCGATCGCCGAGCCCACCGAGGCCGGAACGCCCGCCTAGGGCGAGCCGGACGGTACCGCACCGAGAGCATCGATCGATCCATGGGACGCGTCGGCCGCCGGCTGCCGGTCATCTTCATCGCCACGGTCCTGGTGGTGGCCGCCTTCAGCACCGGGATCACCGTCCTGTTCTTCCTCGTCTACCTGGCCGGCGCCCTGGTCATCGGGTCGTGGTGGTACGCCCGGCGCGGGCTGAACGGCGTCCGGGCGGGGTACCACGTCCTGAACCCCCGCGCCCAGGTCGGGGAGGTCCTCCACGCGGTCTACCGGGTCGACAACGACACCGGCTGGTCGAAGCCATGGCTCGAGGTCACCAATGACTCGAGCCTGCCCGTCGGTCTGCCCGGCCGGGTGATCGGGGTCCGTGCCCAGGGCAGCCGCCAGTGGCTGTCCAAGGTGGCCCTGACCCGGCGCGGGACGTACCGGATCGGAGCGGTCAAGGTCCGGACCGGCGACCCGTTCGGGCTGTTCACCTCCGAGATGATCGTCGGCCGCCCGACGTCGGTCGTCGTGTTCCCCAAGGTCTACGCCCTGCCCCACTGGCAGCTGCCGCCAGCGCCGATCGAGGGGAGCGCCGCGACCCGGCGCCGGCGCGAGATGGCCTCGCCCCTGGCGGCCACCATCCGGCCCTACGCCCCGGGCGACGCGATCAACCGGATCCACTGGCTGAGCAGCGTCCGCCACGGCGAGCTCCAGGTGAAGGAGTTCGACCCCGAGCAGGCCGCGGACCTGTGGCTCCTGCTGGACCTCGAGCGCGGCGCTCACGTCGGCGCCGGTGACGGGTCGTCGATCGAGACCGCGGTCAGCGTGGCCGCCTCGATCGCGGTCCGGACCCTGGCCGACAACCGGGCGGTCGGCCTCACAGCCTCGGCCCGGCGGGCCCACGTCCTGACCCCGGACCGCGGGTCGCGGGTCGAGCAGAAGATCCTCCACCTGCTGGCCAATGTCCAGGCCGATGGCGTCCAGCCGCTCGCCGAGGTGGTGTCCGCCAGCCTGCCGTCGTTCCGGCGTGGGACGACCGTCTGCATCGTGACCGGGTCGACGGCCCGCGACTGGGTCCGGCCGCTGGCCACCCTGCCGCGCCGCGGCGTCGGGGTCATCGCCGTCCTCCTCGACCTGGCCACCTTCGGCGCCACGCCGACCGCCGACCATCCGAGCGGCCCGTCCGAGCTGGCCGCCGTGCGTCACGCCCTGAACGAGTACGGCATCGCCAGCCTCGTCATGGGCGCCGGTGACGATCCCGAGCGGGTCCTCGTCACCAAGGAGCGGGTCCGTGCTTGACGAGCCCGAGATCCGTCGCCGGCCGCTGATCCCCGGCCCCAAGGAGGGCTGGCTGAGCGTCCTCCTCCTCGGAGTCATGCTCCTGAGCCTGTGCTGGGCGGTCCAGGCCGCCGAGTGGCTGCCGGAGATGGACTTCCTCGTCCCGGTGGCGCTGTTCGCCCTCGTCACCGCGCTCGTGCTGGGGATGAGCCGGCTGTCGATCGCGATCGCGATCCCGATCTCGGCGGTCATCGGCGCGGCGACCATCATCTGGTCGATCGGCGGCGAATACCACCCCGAGCTCGAGCAGCTCGGGCGGCTGGATGCCCTCCGCTCGTCGGTCATCGACGCGGCCGTCACGGCAGCGCGCTTCTCATCGGTCCAGGACGCCAAGGTGCTGGCCGTCTCGATGGGCGTCCTGATGTGGGTGACCGCCTACACCGCCGCCTTCGCGGTCTACCGTCGCCACCAGGTCCTCGACGCGATCCTCCTGCTCGGCGCGTTCCTCGTCGTCAACCTGGTGGCCACCGTCCAGGAGCTGTTCGGCTTCCTGGTGCTCTTCTCGCTGGCCGCCCTCCTCCTCTGGCTTCGAGCGGCCCTCGTCGAACGGCGGTCGAACTGGCAGGACCGACGGGTGAGCGAGAACCTCGACGTGCCCGCCTCCATCATGCGGAGCGGGGTCCTGTTCACCGCCACGGCCATCGGTCTCGCCTGGCTGCTGACCTCGGTTGCGGTGGCCGCTCCGCTGACCAGCGCCGTTCGCAGCCTCGACGACATCTGGCTGGACTTCGCGACCGAGGCGAGCGGCTTCTTCCAGGGGCTGAACAGCTCGAACGCGCGCCCGGTGTCGGCCGGGTTCGGCCCGAACCTGGTCGTCGGCAACTCCTGGGACACCAGCGACGATCCGGTCCTCCGGCTCACCGCCGAGCGTCCCTACTACCTGCTGAACCGGACCTACGACCGCTACACCGGCCGCGGCTGGGAATGGAGCACCGCGGCCGAGCGCCAGGTCGGGGCCCAGCAGGCCGTCTTCAGCGACTGGTCACCGGATCGGCCGATGGTCGAGGATGGGTTCGAGGTCTACACGGTCAACGTCCAGATCGCCCTGCCCCAGGGCCGCGACCTGTATGCGGCCGGCTTCCCGGTCCGCTTCTTCGCGCCGGTCGAGGTCACCGAGCCGCAGGGCCGGCCGATCCTGACCGGGGTTGAGGCCGCTGGCCCGCTCGACCCGGGACAGGCCTACGACATGACCGTCGTCGTCACCTCCGGGGTCACGAAGGCCCAGCTGGCGTCCGCCTCGACCGACTACGAGCCCGAGGTCGCCGAGCTGTACCTCGACACGACCGGCGTCACCGACCAGACCCGGCAGCTGGCCGCGGACCTCACCGCCGGCCTGACCGATCCGTACCACCGGGCCGAGGCGCTGGCCGCGTTCCTCCGGAGCGACCAGTTCACCTACGACACCTCGGTCGCCCCGCCGCCGGCCAGCAGCGACCTGGTGGACTACTTCCTGTTCGACCCGTCGATGCGGCGCGGGTTCTGCACGTACTACGCCTCGGCGATGGTCCTCATGGCGCGGAGCGTCGGGATCCCGGCCCGGCTGGCGGTCGGCTACGGACCGGGCGAGTTCGTCGAGCGTTCCGGCGAGGCGTCGATCTTCGAGGCCACCCGGCGTGATGCCCACGCCTGGGCCGAACTCTACTTCCCGGGGTACGGGTGGCAGATCTTCGAGGCCACCCGTGGGATCGACCCGAAGTTCACCCGGGCGAGCGGTGACCCGGACACGGTCCGGGCGCCGATCAGCGGACGCGGCGTCGACTCGCAGGGACCGTTCGACGCCGACGTCGACTCGCCGAACTCGCTCACCAACCCGAGCGCCACCTACGTCCCGATCCCGGGCGGCGTCCGGGCCGGCGACGAGCTCCCAGCTGACGTCGAGCGCACCAACCAGGCTTGGATCTTCCTGATCCTGCTCGGGCTGGCCGCGGCCTACGGCGCGTACCGCTGGTTCGCGGCCCGGCGCCGGTTCCGGTTCCTCTCCCCGGGCGACCGGGGCTGGGCCCGCCTGAACCTGGCCGCCCAGCGGGCGGGGATCGGTCGCGAGCCGTCGGAGACCTTCTACGAGTACGCCGGCTGGCTCGAGTCGGAGCTCCCGGCGCGGGCCGAGGAGATCAGGACGATCGCCGACGGAAAGGTGTGGTCGGCCTACTCCGGCCGCTCGATGAGCGAGCGGGCGATCGAGGCCATCGAGCGCGCCTGGGACCGGCTCCGCGTCCCGCTGGCCGGGCTGGCCCTGCGCCGCCGGCTGGCGGCCGTCTTCGGCCGCCCCCGCTAGACCCGGGCCCGAGCCTCAGACCTGGGCCGGGACTCCGGCCAGGGTGGCGTAGGCCGCCCGCCCCGCCTCACGGGCGGCAGGCCCATCGGCGGCGAACCCGAGCTCATGGAGCGACTCGGCGGTGACCGCCAGCGCGGCATCGATCTCGTCCCATTCGACGTCGCCCATGTGCCCGAAGCGGAGGATCCGGCCGGCCCACTTGCCCTGCCCGCCGGCCACGACCAGACCGCGGCGCAGCATGGCGGCGTCGAAGGCGGCCCAGTCCAAGCCGTCGAGCAGCCAGGCGGCGGTGACGGTCGCGGACCGATGCGCCGGCTCGGCGACGAGGCGGAATCCGAGTGCCTCGAGGCCGGCGCCGGCCCCGGCCGCGATGGCCGCATGGCGGGCCCACGTCCGGGCCGGTCCCTCGCGGACGAGGGCGGCGACCCCCAGCCGGAGGCCGTACAGGACGCTGACCGCCGGCGTCCACGGCGTTTGGCCCTTGGCCGCCAGCGCGCGGGCCTCGGCGAAGTCCCAGTAGTAGCGCGGCATCCGCGCCGTGCCCTCCGCCTCGCGGGCGCGGGCCCCGACCGCCGCGATCGAGATCCCGGGCGAGGCCATGAACGCCTTCTGCGAGGCACTGACCACCAGGTCCACGCCCCACGCGTCCATCTCGAAGGGCATGGCCCCCAGGCCGCTGATGCCGTCCACCAGGACCAGCGGCTCGCCCGGGGCGGCCCGGACCGCGGCGGCGAGCTCGCGGAGCGGGTTGGCGACCCCGGTGGAGGTCTCGTTGTGGGTAAGCAGGACCGCCCGGTAGGGCTCGTGGGAGGCCAGGTGGGCGGCGACCTCGTCCGGGTCGGCGGGGGAGCCCCACTCGACGTCGAGCCGGTGGACCTCGGCCCCGAACACCGACGCGATCTTCGCGAACCGCTCGCCAAACGAGCCGATCGACACCCCGAGCACCCGGTCGCCGGGCGACAGGGCGTTGACCACCGCCGCCTCGAGCGAGCCGGTCCCCGAGCCGGTGAGGAGGAACACCTCGCCCGACGAGCCGATCAGGCCGGCGATGCCCTCGCTCGTCTCGCGGAGGAGCTCGGCGAACTCGGGCCCGCGGTGGTTGATCATCGACGCGGACTGCGCCTCGAGGACGCTGTCGGGAACCGGGGTGGGGCCGGGGATCCGGAGGTTCTGGGCCATGCGCCGCATCATACCGGCGGGTAGGCGCCGGGTAGACTCCGTGGATGCCCCGGCGCACCCCATCGGCACGGCCCGATCGTCCGCTGTTTGCCGACCTGCCCGACGCCGGCGCCCCGCTCGCGGCCCGGCTCCGACCGACCGCGCTCGACCAGTTCGTGGGCCAGCGGCACCTCGTCGGGCCCGACGGCGCCCTGCTGAAGGTCGCACGACCGGGGTACCTGCCCAGCCTCGTGTTCTGGGGCCCGCCGGGCAGCGGCAAGACGACGCTCGCTCGGCTCATCGCCGAGGAAACTGGCGGGACCTGGCGCCAGCTGAGCGCGGTGACCAGTGGGGTGGCCGACGTCCGGGCCCTCGTCGCCGAGGCCCGCGCCCTCCGCGAGGCCGGCGGCCGGACGGTCCTGTTCATCGACGAGCTGCATCGGTTCAACAAGGCCCAGCAGGACGCCCTGCTGCCGCACGTCGAGGACGGGACGGTCACCCTGCTCGGAGCCACGACCGAGAACCCGTACTACGAGCTGAACTCGCCGCTCCTGAGCCGGATGCGGGTCTACCGCCTCGAGCCGCTCGATGCGGAGGACCTGGCCGTCATCGTGAACCGGGCCCTGACCGATGCGGCCGGCCTGGCCGGCCGGGTGAGCCTGACCGATGAGGGCCGCGCCGCCCTGCTCGACCTGTCGGGCGGCGACGCGCGCCAGGCGCTGAACGTTCTCGAGGCCGCCGCCTCGACCGAGCCCGATGGCGCTGCGCTCGACGCCGAGACGATCGCGGCCGCCGCCCAGGAGCGGCTGCTGGCCTACGACCGCGCCGGCGACGGCCACTACGAGGCGATCAGCGCGTTCATCAAGTCGATGCGCGGCAACGACCCCGACGCGGCGCTGTACTGGTGCGCCTCGATGGTGGCGGCGGGGGAAGACCCGACGTTCATCGCCCGTCGGATCGTGATCGCCGCCAGCGAGGACGTCGGCAACGCCGATCCGCGCGCCCTCCAGGTCGCGGTCGCCGCCATGCAGGCGGTCGAGATGATCGGTCTGCCGGAGGCCCAGTACGCCCTCGCCCAGGCCGCCGCCTACGTTGCCTCGGCCCCGAAGTCGAACCGGGCCGGGACGGCCTACTGGAAGGCGATGGACGACGTCCAGTCGCGCGGCCGGCTGCCCGTCCCGCTCCACCTGCGTTCCGGGACGCACCGGCGGCTCGCGCGCGAGCAGGGGCACGGCCAGGGCTACAAGTACCCGCACGACTTCCCGAACGCCGACGTCGAGCAGCAGTACCTGCCCGACGCCCTGTTGGGCACGACCTACTACGAGCCGTCAGACCAGGGGATGGAGATCCAGATCAGGGAGCGCCTGGCCCGCCTTCGGGCGGCCCGAAAGGAGCAGGCCTAGCTCGGGATGATCCCAGAGGCGTTCACCAGGATGACCGCCACGGCCAGCAGGCCGGCCATGATCAGGGTAAGGATCGCCGTGTTCCGGAGGTCGCGCCCGACGTAGTGGTACTCGACTCGCGCGCTCTCGGCCAGCCGCGAGGACGAGCTCCCGGAGGACCGCCAGGACGGCATGGCGGACGTCCGTCGTGTCGCCGGGACCTCGGCCTCCACCGCGGGCGGGCTCTCGACCGACTCCTCGGGGAGGACCGGCTGGACAGCCGAGGGATAGGTCGTCGGACCCTGCCGGGCGCGGCGCTGCTGGCGCGCTCGGCGGGTGGCGGCCTTGCCGGTCCGACGGGACATGGACACCTCGTGCTGACGGAGAACCGCCGGCGGGCGGGCCGGCGGAGGGTCGGTATGATACCAGCCGTCCCAGCCCGCTCCGGGTCCCTCGCCCTGCCCGACCTGACCCCCTGGCTCGTGCTCCTCAGCATCGCCGTCGTCGTGCTGGCCGTCGCGGTCGTGGCCCTCTACCGGCGGATGGCGATCTCGGTGGCCGGGTACCGGCGGTTGACCGCGGCCGGCGCCGACACCTCCCTCGCCGACACGCTTGACCGGCACCTGGATCGCGTGGAGGCCGTCGACCAGCGCCTCGGTGAGCTCGACGCCCAGTATCGGTCCCTCGAGGCCCGCAGCCGGGGCAGCCTCCAGCACCTGGGGATCGTCCGGTTCAACCCGTTCCCGGACACCGGATCGGACCAGAGCTTCGCCATCGCCCTGCTCAACGACCGGCACAACGGGGTCGTGATCTCGAGCCTCCATGCGCGGAGCGGGACCCGGGTCTTCGCCAAGCCGGTCGAGGCCGGACGGACGACCCATGCCCTCTCGGACGAGGAGGCCGCGGCGCTGCGGATCGCGGCGGAGGGCGCCCCGCCGCTGAGCGGCTGACCAGGCCGCTCGGCTGATCAGGCGGTCGAACCGAGCCGGCTGAGCGCCTCGTCGGCCCGCGGGAGCTCGTCGCCGGCCGCCTGACGCGCCTGCCGGAAGCAGGCCGCGGCCGAGGGCCGGTCACCCCGCGCCTCGTAGAGCTCGCCCAGGGTCAACAGCAGGTCCACCAGCTGACCGCGGAACAGCTCCCGGCGGTCCTCGACCGTCGACGAGTCCCCGTAGAACGGGCAGTCGTCGAGGTACTCGCCGCGGAACAGCGCCCGGGCCCGCTCGAGGTGGCCGATCCGCTCGGTGGCCTCGGTGGCCGAGCCGGCGGCCGCCAGCTCCGTGGCCAGGTCGGCGACGTCGCTGCCGACGATCAGGTCCTCGTCGAGGTGGTATCGGTCGTGGTGGAAGACGACCGCCTCACCCCGGTCCCGCGCCCGCCGCCCGGGCTCCAGGGTGGTCCGGAGCCCACCCAGGGTCCGATGGAAGGCCAGGTCGGCCCGCTCGAGGTCGACGTCGGGCCAGACGAGCTCGAGGACCTCGTCCTTCCCGACGCCCCGCTCCCCACGATCGAACAGGAACGCGAAGATCGCCTCCGCCTGTCTGGAGCCGGCCTTCTCGCCGCCCCAGCTGGTGAGCGGCTTTCCTGCACGCTCGACGCGGAGCGGGCCGAGGGCGTATACCCGCAGCCCGAGGGCCGCCGGCGCGCTCGCGACCTCGCCCAGCGCCTGGCTGAGCTCGGCCCCGCGGCGTTCGACCTGGGCCCGACGCTCGGTCAGGTTGGCGAGGGTATCGGCCTGGCGTTCCTGCGCCACGTCCAGCGCGATCAGGTCGGCCAGGAACTCGGCCGCCTGTCCGAGGAGCGTCATCTCCTGCGCGGTGAACGGCAGGCGGCTCCGCTTGTGCCCGAAGACAACCCTCCCCGTGGCGACGCCCGGCTCACCGGCCGAGGCCAGCAGGGGGAGCGAGAGGGCGCCCGGCTCCGAACGGGGATCGGTACCCACCTGGGCGACCGCCACCCCCGCGCCGTCGAGGACCATCGCGTTGCCGACGTGGAAGCTCCGGGCGACCCGGGCCAGCGTCGGCTCGAGGGCGCGCGCGGGCGTCTGCCCGACGAGCGCACCCTGGTCGAGCGCCCGCTCGAGCCGCTCCGCCATGCCGTAGTAGTCCACGCGGGCGACCAGGCCCCTGACTCGCTCGGAGATCGGGTCGAACAGGGCGACGGCCACGACCAGTGCGAGCCCGAGCACGATCGGGACGTCGATCGCGAGCGCCTGCCGCACGAGGAGGTCGATGCCGATGACGGCCGCGATGAACGCCGTCATCCCGATCCCCACCACGACCGAGTAGAGGAACGCGTCGGCGGCGGCGACCGGAGCCAGGAAGACGCCCTGGCCGAACACCGCATAGGCCGCGGTGCCCAACGCCACGGCGATGAGCAGGACACCGATCCACGGGTCAGTGGGCGCCGCCTCTGACACGATGCGGAGCGCTCCTCCGATGGCCCCGACGATGACCGTGGTCAGGGCGGCCAGGAGCTGCTGGCGTCGGGCGCGATCGGCTCCGGTTTCGCGCAGAGGCAGGCCGATCCAGACGACGGCCAGGACCAGCATCGCCAGCCGAGCGACGACCCAGGCCCATCCGAAGACGGCTCCCGGGATGGCTTCCAGGCTGAAGTGCGGAGGTTCGATATCCCACGCCTGGTCGGGCGCGGCCAATGCGATGGCGGCCATCACCAGCGACAGGCCGTAGGCGGCGATCACGATCGCCGTCCGTGCCGGGGGCCGTCGGCCCTCGGAGCCGAACGTGGCGGCGACGTGGAGGGCGGCCGCCGGGACCAGCGACCCCGCGGCCAGCTCGAGCCGATTCAGCAGCTCCGCGACATCCGGCGCGCTCGTCAGCCGTTCGGCGAGGATCGCCGTCGACCAGACGACCAGGATCGCGCACAGCCAGGCGAAGACCATGGCCGCGGTGGCCCGGCGGGCGTGGATGAACACGGTCAATCCCAGCCAGGTGGCGAGGACGGCCACCAGGCCGAGTGCCAGGTGTTCCAGTTGGGCAGCCGTGGACGGGACTCCTGGAGAACTGCTCCGGCAGCCTACGGCCCGCGCCGGCCGCGCGACAAGGGATATCGCGACGGATGACCTGTCGCGCCGGCGCGTCACGCTGCCGGCATGCCTGATCTTCCGGCTACCATCGATCCGATGGCCGCCGTCGTCCCCGCGCCGAACCAGATCCCGATCTTCGAGGAGCTGGAAGGCAGGACGCCACCCCGACGCCGCCATCTCCGCGTCCAGCCGCCGCTCCTCGCCGACCTGACCGCCCGCCAGCGGAAGGCGGTGTCGTGGGGCGAGGGCCCGCTCCTGGTGGTTGCCGGCGCCGGGACCGGCAAGACGACGGTCCTGACCCGGCGCATCGCGTGGCTGATCGCCGAGCAGAAGGCCCGGCCGTCGGAAATCCTGGCCCTGACCTTCACCGAGCGGGCCGCGGCCGAGATGCAGGAGCGGGTCGATCAGCTCGTCCCGTACGGGTACGCCGACTCGGTGATCTGCACGTTCCATGCCTTCGGGGACCGGCTCCTGCGCGAGCACGGCCTGGCCGTCGGGCTGTCGGACCAGGTGGCGGTCCTTTCCCGGCCCGAGCAGGTCACCTTCCTCCGCGAGCACCTCGACGAGCTCCCGCTGGACCGATACCGTCCACTCGGCGACCCCACTCGTTTCCTCTCGATCCTGGCCACCCACTTCTCGCGGGCTCGAGACGAGGACGTCTCCCCGGCCGACTACCGCGCTGCCGCCGAGCGACTGGCGCATCGAGCCGCCGCGGATCCCGAGGACGCCGCCCTAGGGGAGGAGGCTGCTCGACAGCTGGAGCTGGCGGCAGCCTACGAGGTCTACGAGGGACTCCTCCGCGGGGCCGACCGGATCGACTTCGGCGACCAGGTCGGCCTGGCGCTGCGGCTGCTGCGCGAGCACCCCGACGTGCTGGCCGCCGAGCAGGGCCGATACCGATACGTCCTGGTCGACGAGTTCCAGGACACCAACCACGCCCAGTTCGAGCTCGTCCGGCTCCTCGCCCCGGCGCCGAGCGGGAACGTCACGGTGGTGGGGGACGACGACCAGAGCATCTACCGGTTCCGGGGTGCCGCTCTCTCGAACATCCTCGGCTTCCGGGCCGCCTACCCGAAGACCGGCCGCGTGGTCCTGACCGACAACTTCCGCTCGCCGCAGCCGGTACTCGACGCGGCCTACCGCCTCATCCGCCACAACGACCCGGAGCGGCTCGAGGTTCGCGAACGAATCGACAAGCACCTCCGCGCCCGCGGAACCAGCTCGGGTGGTGCGGCCGACGCGGTGACGTCGATGGCGTTCGCCACGACCTCGGACGAGGCCGACGGGGTGGCCGAGCGGATCGCGGCCGGCATCGCCGCCGGCCGGCGGCCCGCCGACCACGCGATCCTGGTGCGGGGCAACCGCGACGCGGATCCCTACCTCCGGGCCCTGAGCCTGCGGCGCATCCCGTGGCGGTTCAGCGGGACGGCCGGCCTGTACCGCCAGCCTGAGGTTCGCGTCCTGCTGAGCGTGCTGCGGGCGCTGAACGACCCGACCGACTCGGTGAGCCTGTTCGACGTCGCCACGTCCGAGATGTTCGGGCTCTCCCCGGAGGATGCGACCCGGGCCCTGAACCAGGCGTCGCGGCGCCACATGCCGCTCGAGGCCGCCATCCGCGAGGGGCTGTCGGACCCGTCCCGGGCCACCCTCCGGGGACCGGCCGCGACGATCGCCCAGCGCCTCCTGGCCGCCCTGGACGCTCACCGCCAGCTGGCCGCTCGGCTGGAGGCCGGCGAGATCCTGTACCGCTTCGTGACCTCGACCGGCTGGCTCGGGCGGCTGGCCATGGAGGCCCGCGAGGCCGGGGCCGAGCGGCTCCAGAACGTGGCCCGCCTCTTCGAGATCCTGCGCGGCGCCTCGAGCGTGCTGCGCGACGCCCGACTGCCGTTCCTCGTCGCCCGGCTCGACACCCTGATCGCCGCCGGCGACGACCCGGCCACGGCCGACGTCGACCAGCAGGGCAGCGACGCGGTGCACGTCCTGACCGTCCACAAGGCCAAGGGCCTCGAGTTCCCGATCGTGTTCCTGGTCGGGATGGCCCAGGACCGGTTCCCGACCCGGTCGCGCCGCGACCCGGTCGACCTGCCGGCCGAGCTCATCCGGGAAGGCGCCGTGGACGGGGACTTCCACCTCGCCGAGGAGCGGCGGCTGGCCTACGTCGGGATGACCCGGGCCCGCGAGTCGCTCGTCATGAGCTGGGCCCGCGACGAGGGGGAGCGGCCCCGCCGGCCGAGCCAGTTCCTGCTCGAGGCGCTCGACCTTGCCGGCCCCGAGCTCGAGGTGACGCGCCCCAGCCCGATGGAGCGCATCGAGCGGCTCCGCCCACCGACCGAAACGGCGCCCGATCGGGCGCCCCGCCGGCCCGGGCTCGTCGAGCAGGCGCTGACCCTGAGCTACGGGCAGGTCAGCGACTACACCGAGTGCCCGGCCCGGTATCGGTATGCGCACCTGATCCGTCTGCCGACCGCGCCCTCGCATCACCTGGTCGTGGGCAAGGCGCTCCACGCTGCCGTCCAGGCCTTCCATCGGTCGCAGATGGCCGGCGCGCCGCTATCCCGCGAGGCGCTCCAGGCGGAGCTCGACCGGCAGTGGGAGTCCACCGGGTTCGTGACCCGCGCCCACGAGGACGCCCGGCTGGCCTCTGCCCGGGCCGCGCTCGACCGGTTCTGGGACGAACAGCAGGCCGAGCCGGCCCCGGTCATCGGGGTCGAGCAGGAGTTCGCCTTCCGGTTCGGTCCCGACCGGGTCCGCGGCCGGATGGACCGGGTGGACCGCCGACCGGACGGCACCGTCGCGGTCGTCGACTACAAGTCCGGCGACGTGCGCGACCCGGCGACCGCCGCGCGCCGCTCGCGCGAGTCGCTGCAGCTGGCGATGTACGCCCTCGCCTGGGAAGCCGAGCACGGGGAGCTGCCGGCCGACCTGGCCCTCCACTTCCTCGAGTCCGGGGAGGTGGGCCACAGCCAGCCGACGCCGGCCCGCCTGGAGAGGGCCCGCTCCCAGATCAGTGCCGCCGCGGCCGGCATCCGGGCGGGGGAGTTCACGGCCAACCCGGGACCCATGCGCTGCGCCTCCTGCCCGTTCCGCGCCATCTGCCCTGACGCCGCGTGACGGTCCGCGACCGCGTCCTCGTCGCGGTCCTCCTCCTGGTGGGCGTGGCGGCCGGGGTCGCGGTCGTGGCCCTCGCCGCGAACCTCTGCCCGGGGCCGACCGCCGATGACCCGTGCGCGGATGCCGATCGCAACCGGGCCCTGGTCGTCGGGACGGCGGCGGTGGCCGTTTCCTCGCTGATGACCGGCCTGGCGTTCATCGCCGACTACCTGGTCCACAACCGGATCGTGTACCTCGGGGCCTGGCCGCGGGCCGTCCGCCGCGGCCTGCTGGTGGGGGTGGCCCTCGCCGCCATCGCCGGGCTCCGCCTGGTCGACGCCCTGAACCCGTTCTCCGGCGCGGTCGTGGTCGCCGTGGCGGTGGCCGTCGAGTGGTTCGCCGCCCGCCGCCTCGACGCCCCGTGACGCCCGGCCCGGCGGCGCCGGGCGACCCCTTCGCCGGGCAGCCGACCGATCCCGCGACCCTGGCCGAGCTGTATGACCTCGAGCACGACCCGATCACCGAGGACCTCGATTTCTACCTCGGCCTGGCGCGTCGGGTGCGGGGCGCGGTCCTGGACCTGGGCTGTGGCTCGGGACGCCTGTTCGGGGCCTTCCTCGACGGGAACGCGAGCCGGGTCGTCGGGGTCGACGCCTCGGAGGCCATGCTCGAGCGCGCCCGCCGACGGGTGGCGGCGGACCGGCGCCTCGAGGCGGCCGCGCGGGACGGCCGCATCGAGCTCGTCCACGGCGACGTGAGATCGGTCCGGCGCCAGGATCGGTTCGGGCTGATCGTGGCGGCCGGCGTGGTGCCGCATCTCGACGGCCCGGAGGACCTGTCCCGGCTCCTGGCCCGCGTCGCTCGGCTGCTGACCCCGCGCGGCCTGCTCGTGCTCGACGACATCGGGCCGGCCGGTCTCCCGGACGGGGACCTGCCGCTCGCGGTGGACTGGGTGGTCACCTCCGAGGGCCGGACATTCACCCGCCGCAGCCAGCTCACTCGCCGAACGGCCCCGGAAGGCCTCCGGGTGGTGCTTTCCACGATCGTGGACCGGCAGGACCCCGATGGTACGATCGCGCGTCTATCGGCCAGTTTTCGCCTCTGGTACCCCTCTCTTGACACCGTCACGCGGCTGGTTGAGGCTGCGGGACTCGCTGTTGCCGCGACGCACGGGACGTACCGCCCGGAGGCGTTTTCGGCCGGCAGCGAGCGCCTGATCGTCCTCGGCCGCCGGATCCGGCATCGGCCGCGGCGACGGGTGACGGAACACGGATGAGGCGACGACCCGCCAAGTGTCTGGAGAGAAGATCAGGCTCCTGCTGATCGAGGATGTGCCGCAGGTTGCGTCGCACATCCGATCGCTCCTGATCGCCCAGACCCAGATCCAGATCGTCGACGTCATCGGCGATGGCGACCGGGCGCTGGCCGCCGTGGGCGACTTCCGCCCCGACGTCGTCATCATCGACTGGCTGCTCCAGGGACGGGTGAGCGGCGCCAAGGCCGCGTCCAGCATTCGGCTGGCCCATCCCGAGGTCGGGATCATCGTTGTCACCGTGCCCCAGGAGCCGATCACCGAGGATCCGGCGCGGGGCATCGACGCGGTCCTTCGGATGCCGCTGGCCGGGTTCGACCTGACCGCGGTCATCCGGCGCATCGCCGAGGAGCGCACCCAGTCGACGGGCGGCGGCGGCGCCCAGATCGTCAGCCTGTTCTCGCCGAAGGGCGGCGTCGGGCGGACGACCCTCGCCTATAACCTGGCCGTGGCCCTGGCCGGCGAGGAGCCGGTCTGCCTCGTTGATGGATCGCTCCAGTTCTCCGACATGCGCGGCCTGCTCCGCGCCCCGGCCGACGCGCGGTCGCTGCTCGACCTGCCGACCGACAAGATCAAGGAGGGGGACGTCAGCGAGGTGATGTACCGCGACCCGTCGGGGATCGACGTCCTCCTCGCCCCACCGCGAGTCGAGATGGCCGAGATGGTCACCACCCGGGACATCGAGAAGGCGCTGTCCCTGCTCCGCCGGCTGTACGGCCACGTCGTGGTCGACACCCGAGCCGCCCTGACCGATGACGTCCTCGCCTTCCTCGACGCCTCCGACCTCGTCCTCCAGATCCTGACCTTCGATGCCCAGGCGGTGCGCTCGCTGGCCATGGCCAACGAGGCCTTCGCCGCCATCGGCTACCCACCGTCCAAGCTGGCGGTGGTCCTCAACCGGGCCGATGCATCGGGCGGCATGAGCCGCGAGGAGGTCGAGGAGGTGCTCGGCCAGCACATCGACTTCGAGGTCGTGTCCGACGGCCGCCTGGTGCTGGCCGCCAACAACGAGGGCGTGCCGTTCGTGTCGGCCAGCCCCGACGCCCAGATCTCGAAGGGCATCCGCAGCATCGCGGCCGCCCTGCTCGCGCAGCGCCGAACGCCGGCCCTTTCCGTGGCTGCCCGCTAACCTGCGCTTCGTGGTCTCGCCCGACCCGCGCCCCATCGCCGTCTTCGACTCCGGCGTCGGCGGCCTCACCGTCCTCTCCGAGATCCGTCGCCGGCTGCCCGCCGAGGCGACCGTTTACCTCGGCGACAACGCCCGGACCCCGTATGGCCCCCGCGACGGGGAGGAGGTCCGCCGCTTCACGCTCGAGTCGGTGACCTGGCTCATGGCCCAGGACCCCAAGGTGCTCGTCCTCGCCTGCAACACGGCCACCGCCCAGGCGCTTCCCGTGGTTCGTGACCACGTCGCGGTGCCGGTCATCGGCGTCGTCCGGCCCGGTGGCGTGGCCGCCGCGGCCGCGACCCGCAGCCGCCACGTCGGGGTGGTCGCCACCGCCGGGACGGTCGCGTCCGGCGCATACCTGGCCGCCATCGGCGAGGCCGACCCGGCCGTGACGGTCAGCCAGCAGGCATGCCCCGACCTCGTCCCGCTGGTCGAGGCCGGCGAGTTGACCGGACCGCGGGTCGAGGGCGCGGTGACCGGCTATCTCGACGCTTTGCTCGGCCAGGACCCGCAGCTCGACACCCTGCTGCTGGGCTGCACCCACTACCCCCTGCTGCGGCCGATCTTCGAGCAGCGGCTCGGCCCCGGCGTCCGAGTCGTGGACTCCGCGTTCACGACCGCCCTGGCCCTCGAGGACCTGCTCGACGCCCTCCAGGCGCGGAGCGGTCCGCGAACCGGTGAGCCGACTCGCTCGAGCCGGGTCGCCACCACGGGCGACGCGGAGGCGTTCCGTGCGGTCGCCGAGCGGCTCTTCGGGGAGAGCCTGCCCGACGTCGAGCCGGTGGACCTCGTCCCGGCCGCCGCCCCGGCCGACTAGACTGCGGCCCGTGAGCCGCAGCACCGCCCGCCTGACGGCGGGCATCGTCGTCGGCAGCCTGATCGCCGCCACCGTCGCGGTCGCCGGCCGCCGGCTCGAGCGGCACGCCGGCAGCCACCTCCTTGACTGGCCGACGATCCGCGGCATCGCCCGACGTCGGATCGGGACCCGCACCGGGCGCCTCTCGACGGCCGACCAGGCGCGGGCGGAGACCTTCTACGCGCTGGCCGCCGAGCGGGTGGCGCCCCTCGTCGCGGCCGAGATCGGCGCGGCGCCGGCCGAGCCGCTGGCTGCCCCGGCGGTGATCGATCGGCTCGAGTGGGTGGACCTCAACCTGGCGACCTTCCAGCGGCTCATCGGCCGGCTCGAGGCCGAGCTGACCGGGGCCCGGCCGTCACCCCGGGGTGCCGGGCCGGCGCTCGCCCGGATCGTGAACCGGAGCATCGGCAACCATCAGCTCGGCTGGTTGATGGCCTTCCTGGCGTCCCGCGTCCTCGGGCAGTACGACATCAGCCTCCTGGCCGGCGCGACCCCAACCCGCGGGCGGCTGTACTTCGTGGAGGCGAACGTCGTCGGCACCGCGGATGGCCTCGGGGTCGACCGGGACGTGTTCCGGACGTTCATCGCGATCCACGAGGTGACCCACGCCCACGAGTTCGAGGCCCATCCCTGGCTGCGGACCCACTTCGCCGGCCTGGTGGACGACACGATCCACCAGCTGGCGGCCGATGCCGGCGGGATGTGGTCGCGCCTCTCCCAGGCTCGCACCGGCCAGGGGCACTGGATGGAGCGGATCATGACCCCGGCCCAGCGCGAGGCGTTCAGCCGGACCCAGGCCCTGATGTCCCTGCTGGAGGGCGCCTCGAACCACGTCATGCACGCGGTTGGGTCGCGGATCCTCCCCGGGTTCGACGAGCTCCACGAGCGGTTCGAGGGCCGGCACCGGCGCCGCGGGCCGCTCGAGCAGGCGATCTTCCGGGTGACCGGGCTCGACCTGAAGATGGACCAGTACGCGGAGGGTGAGCGCTTCGTGGCGGCGGTCGTGGCCCGGACCGGGCAGGTCGGCTTCGCCCGCGTCTGGCGCGGCCCGGAGTGGCTCCCGACGCTCGCCGAGATTCGGAACCCCGACGCGTGGATCGAGCGCGCCGCCATGATGGACGGGCGCGCGCAGCCAGCCCGGCTCGAGACCGCGGAGGACCCCACCTGACCACGTCCCGCGCGGTCCGGATTCTCACCACGCCGATCTTCGGCGCGCCGCTGACCCCGGAGATGGTCGCGCGCATCGAGGCGGTGCCCGGCGCTCGCGTCACCCAGATCTCGCGCGACGGGCTGGCCCACGGCGACGCGGACGCGGTCATGGCCGAGGCCGAGATCCTCCTTCGGGGCGGCATCGCCGCGTCAGTGCTCGACCACGTCATCGAGCGGGCGCCCTCCCTGCGCTGGATCCACTCGATCTCGGCCGGCGTCGACCGGGTGGCGACCCCGCTCGCCAGGCAGCGCGGGCTCCAGGTGACGAACGCGCGCGGCGTCTTCTCGCGGCCGATCGCCGAGTACGTCGTCCTGATGTGCCTCGCCATCGCTCGACGGCTGCCCCAGCTGCTCGACCTCCAGCGCGAGCGGACCTGGCAGCCACTCCGCGGCCAGGAGCTCGGGAGCCTCACCGTCGGGATCGTGGGCTACGGGAGCATCGGCGCCGAGGTCGCCCGGCTCCTCGAGCCGTTCGGAACCCGGGTCATCGCCACCCGACGCCGGCCCGAGCTCGGCAGCGGCGGGCAGCCGAACGTCGAGGTATGGGGCATCGACCGCCTCCACGACCTCCTCCGCGCGGTGGACGTCGTCCTGATCGCCGCGCCGCTGACCGACGAGACGGCCGGCCTGGTTGGCGCCACCGAGCTCCAGGAGATGCCCGGTCACGCCTGGCTCATCAACATCGCCCGCGGCCGGCTGGTGGACGAGACCGCGCTCCGCCGGGCTCTGGCCAACGGCTGGATCGGGGGCGCGGTGCTCGACGTCTTCGACGAGGAGCCGCTCCCCGCCGACTCGCCGCTGTACGACACGCCCAACCTGGTGATCACGCCCCACACCTCCTGGTCGTCGGACCGGGTCGTCGAGCGGAGCATCGACCTGTTCGTCGCCAACCTCGAGCGCTACCTGGCCGACCAGCCGCTCGAGAACCTCGTCGACCTCGAGGCCGGCTACTGACCGATGCAGGTCGCCATCGTCGGCCTGCCGGGATCGGGCAAGACCACCGTGTTCACCGCGTTGGGCGGCCATCCCACCGAGGGCGGCCACGCCGCCGGCCGGGCGGCGCCGAATATCGGTGTCGTGCCGGTGCCCGACGCGCGGGTGGACGCCCTGGCCGGCGTGTTCAACCCGAGGAAGTCGGTCTACGCCGACGTCACCTATGTGGACCTGGCGATCCCGGCCGGCGCCACCCGGGCCGGCACGGTCGATCCCGACCTGCTCGGCCGGATCCGGAACTCCGATGCCCTCCTCCACGTCGCGCGGGCGTTCGAGAGCGCCACCGCCGAGCGGCCCGCGGATCCGTGGCGCGACGTCGAGGAGCTCGACCTCGAGTACGTGGTGGCCGACCTCGATGTCATCACCCGACGGCTCGAGAAGCTCGGGACCTCCGGGCGCCACGGGACCGCCGCCGAGCGGGAGCAGAACGCCCGCGAGGAGGAGCTCCTCCGCCGGCTGGCGCCGGTCCTCGAGGACGGCCGGCCCCTCCGCGAGCTGGACTGGACCGATGACGACGAGCGGCTGGCCCGCGGCTACCGGTTCCTGTCCCAGAAGCCGCAGCTCGTCGTGCTGAACATCCCCGAAGGGCGCCTTCCCGAGGCGCCGGTCCTGGAGGCGGAGGCCCAGGAGGCCCACGGCGGACGGGGCCGCGACGTCATCGTCCTGGCCGGCGGGATCGAGGCCGAGATCGCAGCCCTGCCCGAGGACGAGGCCCGGCCCTTCCTCGACGATCTCGGGATCGCCGAGGCGTCACGCGGCCGGGTGATCGGCCGGACCTACGCTCTGCTGGGACTGTTCTCGTTCCTGACCGCCGGCCCCGACGAGTGCCGGGCGTGGACCATTCCACAGGGCGCCACCGCGCTCGATGCCGCGGGCACGATCCACTCGGACCTGGCCCGCGGCTTCATCCGGGCCGAGGTGGTGGACTGGCAGGACCTGGTTGCGGCCGGCTCAATGGCCGAGGCCCGGAAGCGGGCGCTCGTCCGTTCGGAGGGGAAGGCCTACGAGGTCCGCGACGGGGACGTGATCGAGGTCCTGTTCAACGTCGGCCGCTAGGAGCGGTCGAGCTCGACGACGATGCTCCGGTACTCGCCCGAGTTGTCGACCAGGAACGTGTCCTCGTTCGTGGCGCCGACCGACATCGAGGCCTCGAGCTTCTCGTCGCCGATGTAGGTGAACCCCTGGGTCCGCTCGAGCTCGCGGGCCACCGCCTCGACCAGGGTGTCTTCCTCGAAGGTCTCGAGCACGGCGTCGCGGGCGGTGCGCACCATCGCGGCGAACTCGTCGCCGCTGTAGGCTCGGTCGCTGACGAGGAGCGCGTTGGTCAGCAGGTCGGACGCGCCTTCGTGGAGCTCGTAGAAGTGGAGGCTCATCGGTGACGGATGATATCCGGGCCGATTCCGGAACGCCCGTCGACCTCCTGGTCGTCGGCGGCCTGACGATCGACGTCCTGGACGGGGCCGAGGTCGTGGGCGGCGCCGCGCGCCACTCGACCGAGGCGGCCGTCGCCGCGGGGCTCCGGGTCGCGCTGCTCACGGTGGCCGCCGAGCAGCCGGTTGTCCGGGCCTGGATCGAGGACATTGGCGCGCGCGCCACGGTGGCCTGGCAGGCGGCGCCGTCCACGATCGTCTTCGAGCATCACGGGCATCACGCCACCCGCCGGCTCCGCCTCCGGTCGGCCACCGACCCGATCCGCCTCTCGGACCGCGACCGGGTTCCTGCCGCCCGCGCCCTCCTGTTCGGTCCCGTCGCCGGCGAGGTGCCCGACGAGGTCGTCGCCCGCCTGCGCGCCGCGACCCGAGCCGCGGGGCTGCAGGGCTGGCTGCGGCGAACCGATGCCGATGGATGGGTCGAGCGCCTGCGGCTCGGCGAGGTCGAGGACCGCACGGCGGCCGCCCTTCGCGGCCTGGACCTGCTCCTCGCGAGCGTCGACGAGCTGCGCGGGGACGATGGGGAGGAGGGCATCCGTCGGCTGCGGGCCTGGGCCGGGCCGGGACCCGAGCTGGTCGTCACCGCCGGCGCCGACGGGGCCTGGGTCGATGACGGCCACGCGCCGGCGAGGCACGTCCCCGCCGGTCCCCGGACCGAACGCCACTCGATCGGCGCCGGCGACGCGTTCGCCGCGGTCCTCGTCGCTCGCCGCGCGACCGGGCTCGACCTGCGCGCGGCCGCCGCCCGGGCCGCCGCGGCCACGTCCCGGTTCCTCGAGACCCGTCGCGAGCTGCTTCCGCCTACGATGACCGCCGATGAGTGACCCGGCCGGCCTCGCCCCGTTCGACGGCATCGCGTGGCGGGCGACCCGCTTCGGGAGCTTGCTTGCCCATGAGCCGACCGCGGGCCAGGAGTTCAGCCTCGAGGTCCAGGGCGACCGGCTCGCCGGCCGCTCGGGCTGCAACCGCTTCATGGGCACCTGGTCGGTCACCGACGGCGCGCTGGCGATCGGCCCGATGGCCAGCACGATGATGTGGTGCGACGGCCTGATGGAGCTCGAGCGTGCTTTCCTGGATGCCGTCCAGTCGGTCACTGGCGCTCGCCTCGACGGCGACCACCTGGTCCTGCTGGCCGGCGGCGAGCCGGTCGTCGAGCTCGCCCAGGCCGAAGAACAACCCGAGCCCTAGGCGGCCGTCCCCCGGGTGCGCGCCGCGCGCCGCTCCCGGGCCGCGACCCACTGGGTGAGGCGCCGCCGTCGCCGTTCGACGAGCAGCCTGGCGCGACCGATCTTCTCCATGCTCCCGCCCCGACCGAGCGCCAGGGCGAGGTCGAGCACCCGTGACGCGGCCCGGGTCGCCTCGAGCGCCCCGGCCAGGTCCTCGGCATGGCGCTCCCGGATCCGCGCGACCTCGATCCAGGCGAGTGCCGCCTCCACCGTTCCGCTGCGTGCGGCGTCGCGCCAGATCGTCTCGGCGCGCTCGGTGCGGCCGCGGACGAGCAGGATGCGGGCCGCCAGGCGGCGGAGCCGGAGCGGCTCCTCGCCGGCCCCGAACCCGAGGCCCTCGGCGAGGACCTGCTCGAGCAGCTCGAGGGCCTCGTCGTCCGATCCGTCGCGCAGGAGCTCGAGAGCCAGGCCGCGGTGGTCGACGACGGCCCCGGTTCGCCAGCCGCCGGCCCGCAGGCGCCGCAGCTCGGCATCGAGCAGGGCGAGGGAGGCCACGTCCTGGGCATTGTGGTCGATGACCGCGGCCAGCAGGTCGGGCGACGCCCCGCCGAGGTAGGCGAACCAGCGCTCGGGGACCTCGCTCGACGGGCAGTCCCCGCGGCGCCGGACGCCGAGGATGTCACGCTCGACGTCGGCCAGCCGGGCGCTGCCCAGCACCCGGCGCCACAGGCGGCGGGCCACTGGCAGCAGGTCGTCGTGGCGCTCGGGGAGCTCGACGAGACGGCGACCCATTCCGTGGATCGTCATCCGGGCGACGAGGAGCGGGATGTCGAAGCCGCGCCCGTTGTAGGTCACCATCCGGTCCACGCCGTCCACCCAGCCGAGCACGGTCCGCAGCAGGGCGGGCTCGTCTGGGTAGTCGGGGAGCAGGGCCTGGCGAACGACGATGGCGTCGCCCTCGAGCCTGCCGACCGCGGCGAGGATGACAACCGTCCCGGCTCCCGTCGAGAGGCCCGTCGTCTCGGTGTCGAGGTAGCAGGTCGGCCGCGGCTCTTCGGCCAGGCGGGCGACCACGTCGGGTGGCAGCGGGACGCGGCGCTCGACGAGGGCCACGCGGCCACCATCAGCGGTCTCGAGCCGGACGCCGCCCCACGCCCGCAGCCGGGCGGCGACGTCGTCGTTGCGGACCACGGGCAGCGTCCGCTCGCCGCGCACGGCCCGGATCGCCTCCAGGCGCCGCTCGAGGGTCATGCCCTGGTGGCGGCCAGCTCGCTCAGCAGGTCGAGGACGGTGAGCTTGCCCCGCGCACCGACCTCGGTGGGCGGTCCCACGCAGGCGGGGCAGCCATCTGAGCATGGACAGTCGCGGACCGCATCCCGGCACATGGCGAGCAGCTCGTCCCACAGGTCGTGGAGCCGTTCGCTCAACCCGACCCCGCCGGGGACCGCGTCGTACAGGTACAGCGTCGGCCGGCCGGTGAACGGCGCCTGGACCTGGGCCAGGACCCCGAGGTCGCGCGGGTCGCACATGAGCAGGAGCGCCCCGATCGTGCGGGTCACCCGCGCGAGGCCGATGAGCGCCCCGTCGAGCGTGTCGCGGTCGTATCGGTTCACGAGCTCCGCCGGGGGCACCAGCCACGTCGAGGTGGTGTGCATCTCCTGCTCGGGGATGCTGATCGAGCCCCAGCCAACGTTCTCGTGGGTGTGGTACTTGAGCTTCTTGAACATGGTCACCTTCCAGGCGACCATCACCTCGCCCCGCTGCCGCTTGCCGGCCGGCGGCGCATCGGTCTCGTCGAAGACCTCGAGCACCTTCAGGGTGATGCCGAGGTCGGCATCGGTGTAGTAGTCGACGTCGGTCTGGGTGACGTACGCCTTGCGCTC